>JAWLCG010000199.1:0-9126 GCA_041687295.1 Phycisphaerae bacterium
CCGAGGACGCGGGCCTGGCCCTGGCGTGGCGGGTGTCGAGCGAGGGGCTGACGATCGCGACGGCCCTGGGCGAGGCGCCCGACGAGGACCCCACGCCCCGCGCCGTAGGGCGCCTCGGGGCGGACCGCTCGGCCCACCTGGCCCGCGCAGAGCGCTGGTGGCACGACTTCTGGCGGACCGTGCCCGCGCTCGACCTGCCCGATGGGCTGCTGATGCGGATGTACCGCTACGGCCTGTGGCGGCTGGCGGGGGCCACCATGGCCGTCGCCCCCGACGCCCCGCCGGCCGGCCTGCAGGGGCCCTTCCTGGAAGAGACCAAGCTGCCGCCTTGGAGCAGCGACTACCACTTCAACATCAACGTGCAGATGATGTATTGGCCCCTGCTGCACACGGGCCTGGGCGGGCACTTCGGGCCGTTGTGGCGGATGCTGGAGGGCTGGCTGGACACGATGCGCCGCCGCGGCGAGGCCTTCTTCGAGGCGCCCGGCGCCCTCATGCTGCCCCACGCCACCGACGACCGCTGCGGCGTGGTGGGCACCTTCTGGACCGGCACGATCGACCATGGCTGCTGCGCGTGGATGGCCCAGCTGGCCTGGCTGCACTACCGCTACGCGGGCGACGCGCGGGTCCTGCGGGCGCTGGCCTGGCCACTGCTGGTGGGGGCGTTCGAGGGCTTTTGGGCCATGGCGGAGCGTGTGACCGACGAGCAGGGCGAGCGGCTGAGCCTGCCCGTCAGCGTCAGCCCCGAGTACAACGCCTCGCGGATGGACGCGGTGGGGCGCGACGCGAGCTTTCAGCTGGCGGCCTGGCACGTGGTGTGCGAGATCCTGCCGCAGGCGGCCGAGGCGCTGGGCGAGCGGGTCGACCCGCGATGGGCGGAGGTCCGCGCGAAGCTGCCGCCCTACAGCACCGTCAGCGACGATGACCGGCCCAGTTCATCGGGCCCGAGCTGGCGGGCGTTCGACCGCTCGTCGGCCAACCGGCGGATCGCCCTGTGGCAGGGCCAGGACCTCGCCGAGAGCCACCGCCACCACTCGCACCTGGCGGGCGTGTACCCTTTCGGCACGGTCGACCCGTTCGACCCGGCCCACGAGGCGACGGTGCAGGCGAGCTACCGCCACTGGACGCTCACGGGGGCCGGCGCGTGGACGGCCTGGGCGCTGCCCTGGGCCAGCACGCTGTGTGCGCGGCGGGAGATGGCCCAGGCCGCGGTCGCCTGGCTGCACTGGCAGGCGGCGGCCTTCGAGAACGAGGGACACCACCCCCCGCACAGTGGCGCCCGCGGCGCGACGGCGATCAACTTCGGCTCGGCCGAGGAGGCCAGCGGGCGCGTCCGCACCGGTCAGGGCGACAACGAGTGCGTCCAGCTCGACGGCGCGCTGGGGGCCGTGACGGCCATCGCCGAGATGCTCGTGCAGTGCCGCCGCGACGCCATCCACGTGCTGCCCGCGCTGCCGCCGGCGTGGCGGGCGCTGTCGTTCGACCGTGTCCGGGCCGAGGGCGGCTTCGTGATCGGCGCGACCGTTCGGCGGGGCCGGCGGGTCGAAGTCCGCATCGAGTGTCCCCGCGGCGGCCGGCTTCGGCTGGCCCATCACCTCGGCGAGCGGTACCTCCTGGACGGCCAACCCCGCACCGGCGCCACGCTCGAGCTCGACACCCGCCCCGGCCAGCGTCTGGTCCTGCGCCCGGCGTAGGGCGGGCGCCCGGTTTGCAGACGGCTTAAGTAGGGCGGGCGGTGCCCGCCCGACTGAAGCCCGCGGGAGAGGCCCTACGCGTTGGCGATGCGGCGGGGCATTTGGCCGTCGGCGTCCATGTTCGCGCGGAGCAGGCGGTGGAGCATCCGGTCGCGCAGGGGCCGGGCGGCCGGCGAGTCCCACAGGTTGTGGTACTGGTCGGGGTCCTCGTCGAGGTCGTACAGCTCGCCATAGTCGGCGTGGCGGTAGACGACCAGCTTGCAGCCATCGTGGACGAACGTCTGCTGGTGCAGGTGCACCGTGGCCAGGAAGTCCACCAGGGCCCAGTCGCGGACGGCGTCGGTCTGGCCGCGAAGGACCGGCAGTTGGCTGACGCCCTGGACGAAGGCGGGCGTGGCCACGCCGGCGGCGTCGCAGCAGGTGGGCAGGACGTCGACGAGGTTGAAGGCCGCCTTCGTCCGCCCGAGGGCGCCCCGCTGGGCCGCCGGCCAGTGCATCAGGGCGGGGATGCGCTGGCAGTCGTCGTAGGCGGCCGGGCCCTTGCCCCACATGCCGTGTCGGCCCAGCATGTCGCCGTGGTCGGTGCTGAAGATCACCAGCGTGTTCTCGCGGACGCCCATCCGCTCCAGCGCCGCCAGCAGACGGCCGACGTACGCGTCGAGCATGTTGCACATGCCGATGTAGGCCCGGATGGCGGTGGCGGGGTCCTTGATCTTGTGGTACTCGGTGTGGGCGGGCACGTTGATGCCGTCCCAGAAGCTCACCTCGTCCGAGTCGGTCCAGTACTTCCCGTTGACGTAGCGGCCGTAGAAGGGGGGCTTGTCGTCCATCTCGCCCTCGCGCAGGCCGCCGAGGTCCACGCCGGTCATGTCCACGTCGCTGAACCACGGCTCGGGGCAGACGAACGGCGGGTGGGGGTCCTGGTAGCTCGCCCAACACAGCCAGGGCACCCCGGCCTGCTGCTGGCGCTCGATCCAGGCGATGGACTCCTCGTTGATCCAGGCGTTCTGCGTGTGCTCGGGGTCGATGGCCCACGAGCCGTCGGGGATCGTGCGGGCCCGCTGGTCCTCGGCCCGCGCGAAGTGGAGGGCGTCGAGGTCGAGCCCCTTGTCCTCCAGCCAGGCGCGGTAGTGGGCGTTGGGCGGGCGGTCGCAGGTGTGGCTCTGGCAGTGGCGGATGAAGTCGAAGCCGCAGTAGGGCCCGTCGAATTCGTGCCAGAACTCCGCCGGCGGCAGGGGGGTCTCGGGCGTCGGGTTGGCATGGCCCGCGACGTGCTGGTGCTCGAGCCGGCGGGCGACGAAGTGGGTCTTGCCGATCAGCGCCGTCGCGTAGCCGGCCGAGCCCAGCAGCGAGCCCAGCGTGGGCCCGCTCAGGGCGGGCACGGCCTCCATGCCGATCTCGTACGCCCCGTGCCGCGTGGGGTACTGCCCCGTCAGCAGCGACACCCGGGCCGGCGTGCAGACGGGCGAGGGGGTGTAGGCCGTGTCGAAGCAGACGCCCTCGGTCGCCAGGCGGTCGAGGGTCGGCGTGCGGTAGCCCGGCTGGCCGTAGAGGCTCAGCGAGTCCCACCGCTGCTGGTCGGTCGTGATGATCAGGATGTTGGGGCGCGTGGGCATGGGGGGCTCCTTGGCAAACCGATTCGGGTCCCCGTCAGTCTTACCCGCCGGGGCCTTCGGGGGCAAGCCCGCAGAGCCGGCTCGCCTTGACCGGGCGTCGGGGGCGTCTACCATTCGGGTGACGCCGGCGGGTCCGGGGCGGTCCCGGCGGGCCGGCGGTGGAACATGCCGATTGAGGAGAACGACCATGCGCACGATTGCGATGACGAGTCTGCTGGCCCTGGCGATGCTGACGGCGTGGGCCTCGGCCCAGCAGCAGGAGCAGGCTCCCCCCAAGCCCCTGGCGGGCATGCGGGTGGCCATGGTGACCGGCGAGGGCTTCCAGAGCGCCGAGGCCCTGATGCCCCTGGCCTACCTGACCAACCGCGGAGCCGAGGTGACCCTCATCGGCCCGCAGACCGGCATGGTGAAGGCCTACGACAACGACATCCAGCTCCACATCGAGAAGTCGTCCGGCGAGGTGGAGGCCAGCCAGTTCGACGCCCTCGTGCTGCCCGGCGGCCGGGCCCCCGAGGCCATCCGCCAGGACCCGGCCACGGTCGAGCTCGTCCGGCAGATGCACCAGGCCGGCAAGCCCGTCGCCGCCATCTGCCACGGCCCGCAACTGCTCATCACCGCCGGCGTCGTCGAGGGCAAGACGATGGCCTGCTACAGCGGCGTGGCCGAGGAACTCCAGGCCGCCGGCGCCACCTACAAGGACCAGGCCGTCGTCCGCGAGCAGAACCTCGTCACCAGCCGAGTCCCCAAAGATATCCCCGACTGGCTCGCCGCCACCGAAACGCTTTTCAAGGAGCACCACCAGCCCCGCGACCGGTAAGGGGGGGCTCGGCCGGTGGCGCGGGCGAGGTGCGTCCCCATATAGCCCCGGGCATGCCCGGGGTCTCTCGAAAGCGCTGCCGCGGTGCGATGGGGGCGGTGTTGACCGAGGCGGCGTTGGACCGCGGATGCTGGGCCCGGACGAGACCCCCACGGATTGCGCCTCGCTGCGCGACGCTCCATCCGTGGGCTTGGGGAAGTGTCCCTTCCGCGCCCCTGACGCATCAGCACACCTGCGCGTCAGCGCCGTGACGCAGTGACGCGTTGACGCATTAACCCCTTGACGAGGCCCCAGGAATCTGTCACCAATTAACCCATTAACCAATCAACCCGTCATCCAATCGCCCGCCACCCCGCCCCCTAGTTATCCCCGGCGTGTCGCCCCGCAGCGTCGTGGATCCGGGCGAGGCTGCGCCAGGTGGCGGCGGCGCGGTCCATCAGGCCCATGTTCTGCAGGGCCAGGGCGAGGTTGGCGCGGATGGTGCGGTTGTCGGGGCCCTCTCGGCTGGTGGCTTCGAGGTGCTGGACGGCCTGCTCGAAGAGTCGGCCCTCGGTGTAGAGCAGGCCCAGGCGGTAGTGCAGGTCGACGTACTTGGGGTGCAGCTCCAGGGCGGTGGCGAGGGTCTCGATGGCTTGGTCGATCCGGCCGAGGTCCTGGAGGGTCAGGCCCTTTTTGATGATGGCCTTGGTGTAGGTGGGGTTGATCTCGAGGGCGGCATCGAACTGCTCGAGGGCCTCGACGAGTCGGCCCTCCGCCCGCAGCAGCACGCCGTAGCGGTAGCGGACGTCGGCGAAGCCGGGGTGATCGCGGACCTGCTCGGCATGGCGGGTGAGCTGCAGCTGGAGCAGGTCATCGCCCTGGGGGTCGTCGACGGGCCCCAGCGCGGGCGCGTCGGCGTCCGGGTCGTCGTCGAGCGGCCCGGCCGGCGGGGCGGTGCCCAGGGCGGCCTTGAGCTGCAGGCGGGCCATCTCGCGGACCAGCAGGGTGCTGTTGGGCTCGACGGCGCCGGCGAGCTCGAAGCTCTGGATGGCGGCGGCCTGGTCGCCGCCGGCGGCCTGGGCGACGCCGAGGCCCACGTAGGCGGTCAGCAGGTCGTCGTTGAGTTCGCTGGCCTGGGCGAAGGCCTCGCTCGCCTCGGCCCAGCGGCCCTGGGTGAGGTGGTGCGTGCCGAGCTTGACGGCGGCTTCGAGGTAGCCCGGCTGCAGCTCCATGGCCCGCTCGAAGTGGGCCAGCGCGGTCGGGTCATCGCCGACCTGTCCGTAGAGGTCGGCCAGGCGCAGGTGCAGGTCGGGCAGGTCCCCCTGGGCAGCGATCATCTCCTCGAGCCGTTCGATGGCCTCGCGGAGCTGGCCGTCGGCGGCGAGGGCCTCGGTCTGCTCGTCGACCAGGGCCCAGTTCTCGGGCTCCATGGCGATGGCGTTGCCGAACTGCTCGACGGCCTGGCCGTGCAGGCCCCGGCGGTGGTAGAGCTGGGCCAGGGCGATGCGGGCGTGCGTGTCGCCGGGGTCGTAGCGGACGAGGTACTCGTACTGGTCGGTGGCCTCTTCGAGGCGGTCGTGGAACAGGGCGATGGCGGCCAGCCGGTGTCGGGCGGCCAGCAGGTCGGCCTTGGCGGCGAGGGCCTCGCGGTAGTAGCCGGCGGCCTCGTCGGCGCGGTCGAGCTTCTCCAGCAGGTAGCCCAGGGCGAAGAGGATCGCCGGCTCGCCCGCGTGGGTCTGGTTGGCCAGGCGGAGGTGGCCCAGGGCCTTGTCGTGCAGGCCCAGCTCGGTCAGGGCGCTGGCCAGGGCCAGGCGGGCGGCCAGGAAGTCAGGTTTCTGACGGCAGGCGCGGGCCAGCGGCTCGATGGCCTGGCCGGTCTTGGCGGCCCGGAGGTAGGCCAGGCCCAGCTGGCACTGCACGTCGGGCCAGTCGGGGTGTTGGGCGGCCTGGACGGCCAGTTCGGTGACGCTCAATCGCCCAGCCCCCCAGAAGAAGCGTCCCAGCGTCTCCTCGAGCGAGCCGTCGAGGCCTTGGCCCAGCAGTTCCAGCAGGTGGCTCACCGGCGGTTCTCCCTCAGGCGGCCAGGCGGCGCAGGGCGTCGCGGGCCGGGTGGTAAGTGGCGTTGAGCTCCAGGGCGCGGGCCAGGGCGGAGCGGGCCTCGTCGGTCCGCCCCAGCCGTTGCAGCAGCTCGGCGCGGGCGGCGTGGACGTCGGGGTAGTCTCCGCCGGCCGACAGGGCCCGGGTGTACTGCGCGAGGGCGTCGACGGGCTCGGCCTCGGCCAGCAGCCGGCCCAGCAGGATTCGACCGGCCACGTAGTCCGGGTTGACGCTGACGGCCTTGCGGGCGTGGTGCAGGGCGAGCGACGCCTGGCCCAGCCGATCGGCGACGCGGGCGCGGTGGTAGTGCAGGTCGGCGTAGCGGCCATGGGTCTCCAGGGCCGTCTCCAGCACCGCCGCCAGCAGGCCGAAGAGCTCCTCGTCGGCCGGGCTTGGCGGCAGGGCGAGGAAGGCGTCGACGAAGTCGTGCTCCTGGCAGACGAAGTTGGCCAGGTGCTCCAGGTGCGTGCGGGCGGGCGGGGCCGGCTCGGCCGACTGGAGGCGCAGCTCGACGGACTGGCCCGAACCGCGGGCGACGCGGGCGACGGCGGCCAGCTGGTAGGTCAGCAGCAGCTCGCCCGGCTGGAGGGTGTGGGCGCGTTCGAGGCTTCGCAGGGCGGCGGGGAAGTCGCCCTCGGCGGCGGCGACCAGGCCGAGGTGGTAGTGGGCCTGCGCGTGGAGGCAGTCGCAGGCGATCGCGCGGGTGAGGTGGTGGCGGGCGTCGGCGTACCGCTCGTCGCCGGCGTGCATCAGGCCCAGCTGCACGTGCAGAATGGCCGAGTCGCCGTGGCGGCGCAGGGCCTGCTGGAGGGTCATCATCGCCCGCTCGCGCGTGCCGTTGCGAAGCTGCAGGGCGGCCAGGGCGGCGGCGTGGCGGACCTCGTCGGGCTCGTACTGGCAGGCGGCTTCGAGGTAGGCCTCGGCGCGGGCGGGCTGGCCCGTGCGGGTGTAGAGCCCCGCCAGGTAGGCCGCCAGGCTCGCGTCGGCGCCCAGCGTGTCGATGGCCTGCCGCAGCATCGCCTGGGCCTGGTCGAACTGCCCGGCCCGGGCGTGCGCCAGGCCGGCCTCGCGGAGGGCCCGGCCCCGATAGAAGCGGGCCAGCTGCCCGGTCAGCCCCGGGCTGGCGGTGGCCGAGGCCAGCAGCCTCGCCGCCTCGACCGGCCGACCCGATCGCAACAGCTGCAGGCCCTGGCTGTACTCGCTCGTCTCGCTCACGGCTGCACTCCTTTGCCCGGTGTTCGCCCAGACCGCCTCGCACACTACATCGACCGATCCCCGGGCCGGGTGAAGCAGAAAACCGGCGGCACGGAAGCTGGGGTTTTTTGTTTTCTGATTTGAGATTTTTGATTTTTGTGACAAGGTGGGGCGCTCGAACTCCGTGTAGTTTCAACGTTTGCGGGGCGCTTTCTCCAAGCCCACGGATGGAGCGTCGCGCAGCGAGGCGCAATCCGTGGGGGTCTTGGACGGGCCGCGCGGGGGAGGCACAACGCGGGCTCGGTGGGGACTTACCCTTCCGCCGGCGCCGCGGCCGCGGTGACAACGTCGCGGATATGGCCCAGGCGGGCACTCTGGCGGGCGGAGAGCGGGACGCCCTGGCGCTGGCAGCGGGCGAGCAACTCGCCCAGCAGGGCGGGCGCGACCAGGACGACGGCCGGCTCGAGCTGGGCCGCGCGGGCGAGGCGGGCGAGGAGCTGGCGGTCGGCGCGGGTCAGGCCCAGTTGGCCGGCGAATCGGCCCAGCAGCTCCGGCGCGGTCGGCTCGGCCCGGCGGAGGCGGTACCACCGCGCGAAGCACCACAGCCCGCCGATCGACAGGGCCAGCACGGCCAGCAGCAGCAGGCCCGCCGGGGAGCCGGAGCCGGCCTGCTGGTAGCCATCGAGGAACGTGCGGAACCAGTCGTTCTTGGCGGGGTGGGTCTGGGCCAGCAGGCTCATGCAGGCACCTCCCGGGCGACGCCGCGCTGCCAGTCGCGCAGCAGCGTGGCGGCACGGGCGCGGACCTTGGTGCTCGGGTCGCTCGCGGCCAGGCGGGCCAGCAGGGGCCCGGCCAGGCGCCAGTCGGCGGCGCGGACGGCCCACAGGGCGCTGATGCGGTGGGCGAGCCGCGGGTCGGTCAGCATGGCGGCCAGAGCGATGGGGCCCTCGGGCCGACCGTCGGTCAGCAGCCAGCGGATGGCGTTGGCGCGGGTGCGGTTGTGGGGGCTCTGGGCCAGGGGCATGATGGCGGCGCAGTCGGCGCCGGCGGCCTGCAGGGCCTCGACGGCGTTGGCCTGGACGCGGGCGTCCTCGTCGCCCAGGCAGCCGGCCAGCACAGTGCGGGCCTCCAGCGTGCGACAGCTCCCCAAGGCCGCCACCGCCGAGGAGCGGACCACGCGGTCGGCCCCGCGGGCCAGGCGGGCCAGGGCGGCCTCGTAGCGACCGGCCAGGCCGATCTGACGGGCCATCGCCACCGCCTGGAGCTGCTGGACCGTGTCGCGCGACGCCAGCCGCCCGGCCAGCAGGTCGACCACGCGGCGGTCGAGCTTGACCAGCGCCCGGCCGGCCTGGTCGCGGAGGGGCGCGTCGAGGCGATGGTAGTTCCGCCAGTACTGCTCGAAGCTGTGGGCGGCGAGGTAGGGGTCCAGCACCGCCCGGGCGGCCGGGCCCAGCCGCGGCAGCGACTCGAGCAGGTGCTCGGTGAGGTGGCCGTCGGCGCCGCCGGCGACGATTCGGCCCGCGGCCAGGGCCTGGACGTCACGGTGGGGGCTGTGCAGGGCCAGCAGCAGCACCTCGCCCGGCACGCCGGGGGCGAGCACGTGGCCCAGGACGGTGCGGGCGGCGGAGACCTCGCCCGTCAGGGCCACCGCCAGGATCATCTGCCGCTGCCGAGGGGGCAGGCCGCACGCCAGGGCCAGGCGGATGGCCCCTCCCTGGCGGGCCGCCGG
>JAWLCG010000200.1:0-9074 GCA_041687295.1 Phycisphaerae bacterium
TCCGCACGGGATTCCGCGGACGACTGAATAGCAGGTTGCGTGATCGACGCCCCACAATCTGCCCAGGCTGGCTTGACAAACGGCTACATAGCAGGGCTCAATCTGAGACAGCCGATTTCCGGGGGCTCACGCCCCCGGCTACTGATAGTCAGGTTTTTAATGTCCGCCTCATTACCAGTCCAGATCACTGGAGAACAGGAAGGACCGGAGCCGGTGTTGATCGTTGGCCTCGCACAGCTTGTCGCACAGCGTCGTGACCAGGTGCTCAACGGTCAGGGGAGCGAAGTTGGCCAGCTCGTGGGCCTTCAGGTGCGTCCACAGGAACTCCACCGGGTTGAGCTCCGGGGCGTACGGCGGGAACTCCTCGATCCACAGCCGCCCCTGCTCGTCCAGCAGCTCCTCCATCGCCGGCCCGCGATGGATCGGGGCCCGGTCCTGCAGCAGGATGATCGGACCGGCGACCTCCGCCAGCAGGTCCTCCAGGATCGCCGGGTACGTTTCGGTGTCGACGAAGCTGTCCGGCAGGACCTGCCAGAACAGCCGCACGTGGTGTCGCACCGGCGAGACGCTCAGCACCGCCGCCACCGAGGCCTTGTGCCGATGGGCCCCGCGCTGCTCGAGGATCGGCGTGTGACCCCGGCGGGCCTGCGTCCGCCCAACCACCGGGGCCATCAGGAACCCCGTCTCGTCGATAAAGCTCAGCGTGGCCTGCAGGGCTTGCGCGTTTTTTTGATGCGCGGCCAGTCGTGCTCTAGCCAGTGGGCGATGGCCACGGGGTCCTTCTCGCGGGGCCGCCGTTGGGGACGCTGGGGGCTGATCTCGTGCTGGGCCAGCCATGCGTTGAGGTATCGCCGGTTGAACTGGATGCCCCAGCGGTCGGCGATGAGCCAGGCGATGCGGGGTGCCGTCCAGCGGGAGCCGGTGAAGCCGAAGTCTTCGGGCCTCTGTTCGAGCCAGATGAGCACCTCCCGGGCCTGCTCCGGGTCCAGGTATGGCCGACGTCCCGGGTGGGGCGTAGATTCCAGGCCCGCCCAGCCGTGTTCTCGGAAGGCTCGCCACCAGCGGCGCACGGATCGCGGGTCCACTCCCACCATCGCCGCCACATCCTGCAGGCTCCAGCCCTCCAGGAGGCGTTCGACGGCCAGCCGTCGCAGGAATGCCCGTTGTTCCAGTGATCCATGGGGTCTCATGCGCAACTATAGCGCGTACTTCCACAGGCGGACATTAGCAACCTGACTATCAGTAAAGACTGCCGCCCCTTCGGGGCTCCGATCCAACGGCCCTTCAGGGCTCCGACCCGATGGCCTTTCGGGGCTCCGTCTCGGCGAGGCCTACTCGACGAGCTCGGCTTCCTTGAGGTAGAGGTAGCTCAGGGTGATCGTCTCGAAGGCGGAGAGGTTGCGGAGCTTGTCCTGCTCGACGACGGCCCAGGCGGCGCCGGCGTCGATGGCGGCCCGCACGGCCGCCTGCGTGTTCACCACGCCGGTGCCGACGGTGGTGAACTTACCCCGCTCATCGAGGCCCCAGAGGTCCTTGACGTGGATGGCCGGCACGCGCCCGGCGAGCCGTTCGATGACCCGCACCGGGTCCTCGCCGCCGAAGGTGACCCAGGCGATGTCCAGCTCGAAGGCGAGGTTCTTCGGGTCGGTGTGCTCGGCCAGGATGTCCAGGGCGTAGACGCCGTTGAATCGGCTACGGAACTCGTGGTCGTGGTTGTGGTAGCACAGGGTGATGCCCTCGGCCGCCAGCTGGCCGCCGGCCTGGTCGTAGAGCTTGGCGTCGGCGAGCAGCTGGTCGCGGCTCTCGGCGGGGCCCCACCACACCGAGACGCGCGACACGGCCAGGGCCTTGGCCTGGTCGATCACCTTGGGCAGCTCGTCGCGGAGCTGCTCACGGCTGGCGCTGTGGCAGAGCACCTCCAGGCCCAGCTCGCCGAACCGCTTGAGGTTGGCCTTCACGTCGCCCTCGAGCAGCTTGGCGGCGCCCTCGATGCCGCGGTAGCCGATGGCGGCGACCTTCTCCATCGTGCCCCAGAAGTCCTGCTTGGCCTCGGCGTTCACCAGGCCGATCAGACCGATCTTCGCCTTCTTCTGGGACCGTCTCTCGTTTTGGCGCCGGCCCGCGGGGGGCGGCCGGCAGCGTCTGCGTTATGTCTTACGGTATGGGGGGACCTACTTGGCGGCCGTCTTGACCACGCGGGGCGCCGGCTCGACGGCCCCCGGGAAGTGCCCGCCGTCCAGCAGCGTCAGGAAGGGGTTGTCCAGCACGTCGGTCAGGGGCAGCTCGACGCGGGCGTGCCGGCGGACCGACTCGTAGAAGGCGAAGATCACCTCGCTGGTGCGCAGCGCCTTGCGGTAGCCCAGTTCCGGCTCGGCGCCCGACTCGAGGCAGTCCAGGGCGTCGCGGATGACGCCGGTGATGTGCTCATCGTGGGTGCTCTCGGCGGTGGGCGGCTTGAAGGCGGGGTTGTCGTACAGCCGGCCTCGACGGATCTGGCCGTCCCACATGACCTCCAGAAAGCCCTCGCTGCCGACGACGCGGACGCCGCCCCAGAGGTCCATGTCCGGCCCGCCGGTCTGCAGGTGGGCGCGGACGCCGTTGGCAAAGACGAGCGTGCCGGTGGCCATGGCCTCGGCCGAGACGTCGAACCAGCGGATGGGCTTGCTGGCGTCGATGGCGCCCAGGACCCACTTGACGGGCTGCTCGCCGAGGAAGCTGACGGCCTGGTCGATGGTGTGCGTGCCACAGTCGAGCAGGTTGGGCGGCGAGTAGAGGTCCATCCGCTCGATGGTGCCCAGGCGCCCCTCGCGGATCCACTGGCGGACCAGCCGATTGCCACGGGCGAAGCGGCGCTGGTGGCAGAAGGTGAGCTGGCAGCCTGTCTTCTCGGCGATGGCGGCCATCTCGCAGCAGTCGCCCCAGGTCGGGGCCATGGGCTTTTCGCTGAGCACGGCCCGCACGCCGGCGGCGGCGCAGTCGCGGAAGACCGGCAGGTGCAGCGGCGTCCAGAGGCACGCGACGACGACCTCGGGCTTTTCCTTCTCGAGCATCTGGCGGTAGTCGGTGTAGAGCGGGGCGTCGAACCCGCCGTCGGCGTTCATGGCCTGGGCGGCCTCGAGGTTGGCGTCGACCAGGGCCACCACCTTCACCCGCTCATCGGCCTGCAGGCCCGGCAGATGGGCCCGTGCCCGCTTGCCACAACCGATCAGTGCTACGCGATACGTCCGGCTCATCGTGCATCTCCTTGGGCACCCGGTGCCCGCAACCAGCCTTCGGGGGCGCCCCCGCCGAGGGGCGCCTCGGAGTTGAACCCGCCCCCGGCCGTCGCCGACCGGCCCGGGCCGCCGGGCTCGTAGCGGCCGATCCTACCCCGAAACCGGTTGGCTGGCCAGGGGGCGGGCGGAATTGCGCCCCCCGCCTCTGTTCGGTGACTCGGCAGGGGCTGGCGCAAGAGGAGGTTGCACGGAGGGGGCGGCTGTTCGGGTCGCAGCCGGGCCAAAACGCAGGGGCCCATCCGCATCTGACTGAGGGCATCTAGGAACAAATCGTGTTCCGACCCCATTTTGGTCCGATCCTTGCATCGGCCGCAGGCGGGCCCTAAAATGCATCTTTGATGACGTGCCTTCCGGGGACTGCTACTGGCCCTTTTTGGTGGAACAGCGAATGCCGCAGGCCCATCCTCTACACGCATCGGATGTGGCCCCCTGCAAGGGGTCACGTACAACGATCTGTCCACCGTGCGACGAGCTGAGCCGCCTGCGGGCAGAGCTGCAGGACGCCCGGCGGGGCCAGCGCGAGCTCCGCCAGCGAAACGCCCTGCTCGAGGCCCGCACGCACCGGCTGCGCCACCTGGCGCTGGCTCTGACGCAGGCCGAGCAGCGCGACCGCCGTCGGCTCGCCCAGCTGCTCCACGACCACCTGCAGCAGCTGCTGGTGGGCGCAAAGTTCAGCCTCGGCGTGCTCAAGAGCCGTGCCAAGGGCCAGAAGCGACTGGCCGAGGGGCTTGCCGAGCTGTCCGACGTGGTCGACGAGGCCATCGACGCCTCCCGCGCCCTGACCCACCAGATCAGCCCGCCGGTGCTCTACCAGGCGGGCCTGGCCGATGCGCTGGCCTGGCTGGCCCGGCAGATCGAGAGCGAGTACGGCCTGTCGGTGACGGTGACGGTCCGCGGCGAGGTCGAGCCGACGGGCGAGCCGGTGCGGGTGTTCCTGTTCTCCGCTGTGCGCGAGCTGCTGCACAACATCGTCCGCCACGCCGACGCTCGCCAGGCCGAGCTGACGCTCGAGCGGACCAACGGGCATCTGCGTATCCACTTGGCCGACGACGGCGTGGGCTTCGACCCGGCCGGCCTGGAAGCGGCCCAGGGCGAGGGAGGCTTTGGCCTGCTGGGCATCCGCGAGCGGATCGGCCTGCTGGACGGGGAGTTCACCGTGCAGGCGGCCCCGGGCCAGGGCAGCCGATTCATCCTGCGGACGCCGATCGGCCCGGCCCCGCGCGAGCCGGCCCGCCCGTCGACGAACCTGCGGACCGACCGCAGGCCCCACCGGTCCCGCCGCTCGACCCGCGCCGAGCGGATCCGCGTCCTGCTGGCCGACGATCACCGCGTCATGCGCACCGGCCTGGCGACGCTGCTGGCCGAGGAGCCCGACATCGAGATCGTCGGCCAGGCCGACAATGGCGTCCAGGCCCTGGAGCTCGCCCGCGCGCTGCAGCCCGACGTGATCGTCATGGACGTCAGCATGCCCCTGATGGACGGCGTCGAGGCCACCCGCTGCGTCAAGAGCGAACTGCCCGCCGTCCGTATCATCGGCCTGAGCACCTTCGAGGCCGCCGAGATGGCCCGCCGGGTCCTCCAGGCCGGTGCCGCCGCCTACCTCAACAAGAGCGGCCCCAGCGATGAGCTGCTCCAAGCCATCCGCGGCGGCTGAACCGGCCTTGGCATCGGGGCCGGCGATGGCCTACAATGGGCAGCCGTTGTCGAGCGCCCGACCCCCAGCCGTCGCAGCCCGTCAGGATGCCCATGGCCACCATACGCGTACTGTCCGCCCACCTGGTCAACAAGATCGCCGCCGGCGAGGTCATCGAACGGCCCGCCAGCGTCGTCAAAGAGCTCGTCGAGAATGCCCTGGACGCCGGGGCCACCCGCGTCGACGTGGCCATCGAGAAGGGCGGCAAGCAGCTCATCGCCGTCACCGACAATGGCAAGGGCATGGCGCAAGAGGACCTGGAGCTGGCCTTCGTGCCTCACGCCACCAGCAAGCTCGGCGAGGAGGAAGACCTCTTCCGCATCCGCACGATGGGCTTCCGCGGCGAGGCCCTGGCGTCGATCGCTTCGATCAGCCATGCCCACATCCGCACCCGCCGGCCCGAGGACACCGCCGGCTACGCGGTGGAGGCCTCCGGCGAGACGGTGGGCCCGGTGCGCCCCGCCGCCGGCGCAGCCGGCACGACGGTGACGATCCGCGACCTGTTCTTCAACACGCCCGCCCGCCGTAAGTTCATGCGCGCCGATGCCACCGAGGTGGGCCACGTCAGCGAGGCCCTGGCCCGCATCGCGCTGGCACACCCGGAGGTGGCGTTCGGGCTGACCCACAACGGGCGCAGCGTCCACGACCTGCCGGCCGTCGCCACACTCGCCCAGCGGGCGCGCGACCTGCTGGGCCCGGAGATCGCCGAGGACCTCATCGAGCTGCCCGCCCGCGACGGCGAGCTGGCCGTGCGGGGGCTCATCGGCACCCCGGCGGCCGCCCGGGCCAGCGCCAAGTGGCAGTACGTCTTCCTCAACGGGCGATACATCCGCGACCGCAACCTCATGCACGCCCTGCGCGAGGGCTACCGCGGCCTGGTCGACCCGAGCCGCTACCCTGTGGCGGTGCTGCTGCTGACGATCGACCCCGAGGCCGTCGACGTCAACGTCCACCCCACCAAGGTGGAGGTCCGCTTCCGCGACCCGGTCCTGGTGCACTCGCACGTGCTGTCGGCGATCCGCGAAACGCTCCGCGCCGCCGACCTTCGGCCCGGGGCCGACCTGCCGGTGGCCGAGGCGCTGGGCTCGGATACGATGCCCGACGACCCCAAGCGGCAGGGGCTCCGCGAGGCCCTGGCGGAGTTCTTCAAGAGCCAGCCCCCCGCCCAGGGCACGCTGCACTTCCCCCACACGCACGACCGCCCCGAGCACCGGGCCGCCCGCCGGCTGGAGGACGACCCCCGCCCGCTGGCCGAGCCGCCAACCGAGCCGTGGTCGGCACCGGCCGAGCACCACGCCTTCCGCCCGCCGATGCCGGCGACGCCGGATCGGCCCCGCGAGGTCGAGCCCGCCGACGACGCGCCCCCCCCGCCGGTCGGGGTGCCCGAGACGCTGCAGGTGCACAACGCCTACATCATCGCCAGCGACGAGCACGGCCTGGTCATCATCGACCAGCACGCCCTGCACGAGCGGATCCTGTACGAACGGCTCGCCGCCCGCCTGGCCCAGGGGCCCCTGGAGAGCCAGCAGCTGCTGCTGCCGGCCACGCTGAAGGTGACCCCCTCCCAGCGGGCCGTGCTGGCCGAGAACGCCGAGCTGCTGGGCCGGCTGGGCATCGAGGTGGGCGACTTCGGCCCCGGCACCGTGGCCATCCAGCGATTCCCCACGCTGCTGGACCGGCTGGACCCGGCCGACTTCCTCGCCGACGCCCTGGACAAGCTGGCCGAGGACGACCCCGGCCTGGGCCAGGAACGCCTGCTGGAGGGGCTCATGGCCATGGTCAGCTGCAAGGCCGCCGTCAAGGCCGGCGACCCGCTGACGCCCGAGGAGATCGCCAGCCTGCTCGAGCAGCGCCGCCAGGTCGCCCGCGCCTCCGCCTGCCCCCATGGCCGACCCACCGAGATCCGCCTGACCCTCCGCGACCTCGAACGCCAGTTCAAGCGCACCTGACCGCCCCGCTGGCCCAGGGGTGGCCTTGGTAACCCATATAGCCCCGGGCATGCCCGGGGTCTTCGTTGGCGGCAAAACGCCCGGGCTTGCCCTGGCGCCCTCGGCGCTGGGCCGTGCCGTCCTGGGCATGGTCGTGCCCCGGTAGGCCGGACGCAGTCCGGCTGGGGAGAAGCACCCCCGTCACAGCCCCACCCAGCCGGACTCCGTCCGGCCTACAGCTTCATCTATCTAATCTGTGTCGATCGGGTTGGCTCGGGCGGAGCCTATGGAGGGGTCCAAAGACGTGGCTCCAGACACCGTAGCCACGGCCGGACGGTGACCCAAAGCGGCGTCGTTGCCGCCGCCCTCCAAAGGGCCCGGGGACGTCTCGACCGTTTGCCTATCGGACGTGTGGGTGCGTTGTGCCGCGCCGGGAACGGCCCGACCGAGATGCCCACGGAAGGCAGCCCGTGGGCTTGGGCCGAGACCAGCTTGCGGACCCGAAGGCGCAATCGGCAGAGGGTCCAGCGGCCGGCGGCGCAAAAAAGGAGGGCGAGACAGTGCCGAAGCACTGCCGTCGCCCTTCGCCTTGGCAGAGGCCCTCTCCTGCGGTCGGAACGGTCAGGGCAAGCCCTGGCCCGGCGGGCGCTCAACTCCGCCGAATGCTCCCTTCGCGCACGATCCTCTGCCTGAGTCCCTCGTTCCGTCCTGGCCACCCGGGGAGAGTGGCCGATGCTTGCTCAGGGCATCGTGAACGGTTCTCGGGACCCCCTCGCGGTGAGGCCCGCAACGCGGGCAGAACCTGGATGGAAGCAGACACCTTCAGAGGCTCCTCGGCATACGTGGGTTCCAGCTGCCTTGACTGATGGGGAACGGCGTCCCTCATACCCTCTGCACACAGCGAACAGTGAAAATAGTGGGCGAGACAGTGCTTGCTCAAGGCACTGCCTTCGCCCTTCGCCTTGGTAGAGACCCTTCTGGACAAGCCAGGAGGCTCCTCGACGCGGTAGGCCGCTGGAGGAAGGGCGACCCTGTCCGGCGGGAGCTCAACCCCGCCAGATTCCGCCAGAAACCCCTCCGGACCTCTACCCGAAGGTCTCGGCGAAGCTCGCCCTATAGGTGGGAGGGCGTAGGCGCTTGCTCAGGGCGCCGTGGGTCGCTTCGCGTTGGGGTGAGACCCTCGTTTCGAAAAAGCTGGAACCCGAGATCGGCCGGTGTCTGCCTACGCGGTCCGTAGGCCCGGTCGGTTCGGTCCTCACGCGATTCAGATGTCAATAAGGCTGCGTCGCCGCCCGCTCATTCGGGCCGCCGTTCGCCTGGCGGGCCATCTGCCCGCCCATCCGCCGGACCGCGTGGTCCAGCGTGGCGAACCATTCCTGTCCACTGACGGGTCGGGCCAGGTAGCTGGCCCCGCCGCTTCGAGCGGCAAGTTCCATTTCCCGGTTTCCCGGGTCGCCCACGACGGTCGTGGGGCAGTGTGGCCAGCGGCGTTTCAGCCACTGCAGCGTTCGCATCACCACCGGGGGGCCATCGGCGCCGGCCAGGATCACCAGGCCGACCGCTTGCCGCGGCCCATTCAGAACCAGGTCCTCGGCCCGCCGGTACATCACCAGGCTGCTGCCGCCTTGTTCCGAAAGGAGCCGGCCGATCTGCTCAGCCTCTCCTGCATCGTCGCACGTCATCACGATGCAGGGCCTCAGGCCCCTCGGCGCCGTACGCGCCGATGGTTCCGGGCTCCTCATTGCACTCCCTCCTCACACCCTTGCATATTCAACCCCCGTGCCAGAACGGCCTGCCCGATCTGCATTCTCTGCAAGATTCGCAGGTGATAGGCTTTACGAATGGAATCCGGTGACCGGGGGCCCCGGAGGCCTCTTCATGGGGCGCCGCAGACTGCGACAGCGAGCGCCGCGATCTGCGACAGGGGCGCCGCATTCTGCGACAGCGGTGGAATGGCCCGAACGAAAAGCCCCCCAGGGCCCAGCGAACGAAAGAGGCCGCCCGCCAAGCCATTATCGGCCCCGACGGGCGCAGAAGTGAAGGCGCAGTGTGGGATAACCTTGGGCGTAGGATCGTCAGTCGTACCGGCCCAGGCCCAGGGCGCCAGCGCCGTATGGAGTGCGGCGGCCTTGACGCCGCTTTGGCTGGCGCGGTCGTACGCGATCCAAAGCGGCGTCA
>JAWLCG010000201.1:0-9070 GCA_041687295.1 Phycisphaerae bacterium
TGCGATCCAACGCGGCGTCGAGGCCGCCGCACTCCATACTGCGTTCGCGGCCTGGACAGTCCATTGGCCGGTGCGACTGACGATTGGACGGCCCAAGACGTGGCTGCAGACAGCGCAGCCACGGCACCTGCTGGAGGGGCGACGAGCGGCGGCGCGCGAAACGGGCCAGCCGGTTGGCGTCGGCTGGCCCGCTTCGGGTCGCGGTCGGAAGATTGTTTACGCGTGCGTCGCGCCGGTGCGTCGGCGGCGACGGGCGGGGGCGAATTCCTCGATGATCTGCGCCGTCGGCATGGGCCGGGCTTCCTTGGCCAGCATCTGCAGCCAGACCATCTCGGCCATCGAGTCGGCCAGGTCGATCATGGCGTCCTCGGCCACGATGACGGGGTAGCCCCGCGTCCGCAGGCCGATGACCGCCTGCTTGATGCCCTGGACCGTGCCGGCCCCGCAGATGACGAAGGTGCGGTCGCGCGGCAGCTCGGTAATGAGCCGCTCGGCCCGGGGGTGGGCAAAGATGTTGGGGTCGCGTTTCTCGAAGATCACCTGTGGGTGCTCGTCGAGGACGTTGAGCGGCACGTCGGTGTTGTGGCCCAGGCCCAGATTCACATGGCCCGCCAGCAGCGTGCGCGGCAGCTTGGCCTCGCCGCCGGAACCCTCGACCAGGTGCGGCTTGAGCCCAAAGGGGCCTCGATGGCCGGGGCGGACCAGCAGAACGGTGCTCATCACGGCGGCGCCGGTGCCCTTGGCCCAGTCGAACAGCCGATAGACGTTCCCCGCTGCCACGTTGTGCTCGCGCCGATACAGCGCGCCACCGGGCTGGAAGAAGTCCACCTGGCACTCGATGTCCATCAGGATCAGCGGTTGTCTCATAAGGCTCCTCTCCTGCTCAATACTATGGCCCCCGGAGCAGACAGGTTCGGGACGAATCCAGGGAAAATAGCGGCACCGGGGCAGGATGCGAAGCTTTTTCCGGCGAGAAAACCGCAGAAAATGGGAGGACAGGGCAGAAAACCGAGCCAGGCGGGCCCCTGCCAGCCCGTTGAAAAACGGGCTGGCAGAGCAGGTGAACAGTGGAGCAGGAGAACAGGAGAGCAGAACAAGCCTGGAACGTGGCCCAACGCCCCTGAATCCGGGCCCCGCTCACCTGCGGTCTCCTGATCTACTGCTCTACTGCTCCAGCGTCGAGGCCAGATGGCCTCTTTCAACGGGCCCCTACAGCAGGCGGGTCAGCAGCCAGGGCACCAGCATCAGCATGCCCATGCCGCCGAGGATGTAGAGGGTCACCAGGGCGATCTCGATAGGCAGGCGGCGCAGGTGGGGTGTGCGGATGGTCTTATAGACGGCCGCCACGGCCAGGCTCAGCGGCGCCAGCAGCCACAGCGGCGGGAAGGGCAGCTCGATGGGGTGGGTGAACAGCCCGGCCAGGATCGTCGCCATCATGATCGGGCCTCCGGGGCGGGCTCGCCGTATCGGCCCATCAGGCTGAGCATGAAGGCGTCGAAGACGCACATGATGTTCAGCAGGCCGGCGACGCCGCTGAGGATGATGGCGATCTCGCCCGACGGGCCCACCAGGGCCAGGCCGTCGCGGGCCTTGAACTTGTCGACCAGCGCTTGCCGCCGCGCCTCGCGCTCCAGGGGCCCGGCCGAGGCGGGCAGATGGGCCTGGGCCTCGGCGTCGAGCCGCTGATGGGTCTGGCTTTGGCGGTAGTAGGTGACCAGGCCGCTGACGCCGGTGCACAGCTGGGCGCGGCTCCACCAGGTCTTCTGGCGGGGGTTGACCGTGAAGACGCCCCCGATGGCCACGCCCGACCAGAACATCAGGTGGATCACCAGGAACAGCACCGCCGCCCGCACGGGCCGACCGAGGTAGGCATGGCCCGCCCCCGGCACGATCCAGGCCAGCAGCCCCGTGAGGATCGGCTCGGTCTTGCGGGCCGTGTTGTCGCGTGAACTCGATTTCATGGCTCTTCCGATTGCAGGCCGGCCGGCGTCGTGCCGCTCGGCGAAGCGGTCACTCTCGCCCGGCGAGGGCCTGCTGTCAAGGCGTATAATAGCAGACGGCCACCGCGATGGCTGAGCGCAATTTCCCGCGGGCCGACGCGGGGCCGATTTGAGAGGGCGAAGTATGCATCGTCTTGTGGGATTGGCGTTTCTGGGGCTGCTGCTGACCGGCTGCGGCGAGCGGATCCGCGCCCGGCCCGAGTTCGACCAGCGGGTGCTCGAGGATGGCCAGGCCGCCCGGGTCGTGCAGGAGGGGCTCACCGTCACGGCAAGGCCCGTCGAGTTGCCCGAGCGCTATCGCAAGGGGATGGCGGCCTTTGAGGCGGTCGTGGTCAACCGGCAGGATCGGCCCGTCCGATTGAGCTACGCCCACGTGAGGCTGTTGGGGACCGAGCAGGGCTCCTGGCCGGCCCTGAACCCCCAGCGAGTGGCCGTGCGGATGCTCGGGCCGATCGGAGCGGCTCGCTGGGCTGAGCCGGGAGGCCTGGCGGCCCGGCCCCGCGTAGGCGTGGGGGTCGGTGCGGGCACGGGAGGCGGCTTTGGCGGCATCGGCGTGGGGTTCCCCTTCGGCCACTCGCGGGCGGACGCCGAGCCCTACCTGCGGGAGCGGGCGGACGTGAACCAGTTCCTCGGCCGGCTGTGGGACGACCGCGTGGTGCCGCCGGACACGATCGAGCGGGGCATCTTCGTCTTCGACCGCCGGCTGGCCGTCGACGAGCCCGTCGTCGTCGAACTGGTGGTGGCCCTGGAGGCCCTCGACGAGCCGCCGGGCCCGCGGGCCCGCTACCCGGAGGGTCAGCCGACGCTGAGCTTCCGCCTGGGCTTCGTGCGAACGCGGTAGAGCGCAAAAAAAGGTTCATCACCGATCTGCGGGGAGGTTCGCCGACCGTCCGTCGATCAGCCGTCTGACGCCTGGGCCGTGGGGGCTCTGCCCCCACACCCCCGGGGATTTACCGCTTTGGGGCCACCCGCATGCGCCGCTGTGCTCGGGGTGTCCTGGCCGAGGAGCGGGCGATGGGCAACGATCCGCGCTCCGCTCCGATGGCCAAGCCACCTGTTGTGCGGGTGGCCCTCAAAGCGACAAATCCCGGCCTCCGGGGCAGAGCCGCGGGCTGTGCGTGGCCGGGCCGACGAGCCCGACACCGGTTGGGTCCCCGCAGATCGGTGAAGAACCCAAAAAAAAGACCGGCCGAGTGACCGGAACTCAAGTCACTCGACCGGCACAGGGCGGACGTGTCTCAGCTCGGCCGGGCCGGGCCTGGACAGACGCATGAGACTAAGGGTCGGGGGTCTGGCAACACGACTGCCCGCACGTCCACTTTTTCGCAGGCCGGGGCGGCGGTCCGCCCGGGCCGGTATTTCTGTCAAACGGCCTGGTGCACGGCCTGGATCAGCCGATCCAGGTCCAGCGGCTTGGTGAAGAAGGCCTCGGCGCCGCACTGGCGGATCCGCTGCTCGATCTCCGGCGACGGGAAGGCCGTCATCGCCAGCACCACCGCGTGTTTGGTCTCATCCTGGCTCTTGATCAGCCGGCAGACCTCGAAGCCGTCCATCCCGGGCATCCGCAGGTCGAGGATCACCACGTCGGGATGATGGCTGGCCACCTCCTGTCCGGCGGCGAAGCCGTCATGGGCCTCGTAGATCTCCAGGTTGCCGCTGGCCGTGCCCAGGGCCCGCACGATCATGTGGCTCAGGGCCGGCTCGTCGTCGACCACCAGCACCCGCGTGGGCCGCTCCTGCAGCTCGTCGGGCACGGGCATCTTGTGGTCCCTGAGGAACCGTACAAGGTCCTCACCGGCCACCCGGCGGTGCCCGCCAGGCGTCCGATGCGCCGGCAACAGCCCCTGGTCGACCCAGTTCGCCACCGAACTGGGGTTTACCTGAAGCAGCTGCGCAATCTTGAACGTCGAGAGTGTTCGGCCCATGGCTTACACCGACCTTATCCTGGGCAAGCTCCCATTATGGTAGTCTTCATCGGTAATCCGCAATCCGGATTCCCACACAATTTCACCTTTTTCCGATTTTTCGAGGTTCCGGCGCTTCAGAACTTGGTTCACGGCCAGTCCGGGCCTCGTAAACGGTCCCGCCCCCGGGGTGGTACGTCGGTCGCCGCACGAATGCGGGGAAAAGACCTCCGCGGGCGAACAGGGGGAGAGATCGGCCTGAGGCGTGAACTACGGCCTGACAACCTGTATGCCGATTCTGCGGGAAACCGTCCGTAAGTATAGCCCGGCGATAGGGTGTCGTCCAGGGGCAAGCGTCAGGCTTTCGCCCGATCCTCGATAGGCGCAGCGTTGACCGCATCGGGCCTGGCGGGTATGACGGGGCGGTCCGGGCCGCGGCGGTCCGGGTTGGAGTCGCTGCCAGAGGAGTGCATCATGACCGAGACCAAGGGCGTGGCCCTGGTGACGGGCGGTTCGCGGGGCATCGGGGCGGGCATCTGCCTGGCGCTGGCGCGGGCGGGGTTCGACATTGCCTACACCTACGTGACGGCCTCGGGCCCGACGGCCGAGCAGGTCCAGGCCCTCGGTCGCCAGGCCGTGGCGATCCACGGCGACGTGACCAGCGGGCCCGACCGCGAAACCGTCGTGGCCGAGACGATCCGCCAGTTCGGCCGGCTGGACGTGCTGGTCAACAACGCGGGCGTCGCACCCAAGGTCCGCGCGGACATCCTCGACGCCGACGAGGACAGCTACGATCGCGTGATGACCACCAACCTCAAGGGGCCCTACTTCCTGACCCAGCGGGTCGCCCGCGAGATGGTCGCCTGGCGCCAGGCCGGCGATGCGGGCTTCAAGTGCATCGTGAACGTCTCGTCGATCAGCGCCTACACCGCCAGCGTCAGCCGGGGCGATTACTGCCTCAGCAAGGCCGGCATCGCCATGGCGACGGCCCTGTGGGCGGCGAGGCTGGCGGAGTTCGGCATCAACGTCTACGAGGTCCGCCCCGGCGTCATCGCCACGGACATGACCGCCGGCGTGAAGGAGAAGTACGACACGCTCATCGGCGAGGGCCTGACGCCCATCCGCCGCTGGGGCCAGCCCGCCGACGTCGGCCAGGCCGTCGTCGCCTGCGCCACCGGCCAACTGCCCTTCAGCACCGGCGAGGTGATCAACGTCGACGGCGGCTTCCACCTGCGCACCCTGTAGGGCGGGCCCTGGCCCGCCGTCGAAGAAGAAACAGCGAACATGGGCCACAGAGGCGCAGAGGACACAGAGGAAGAAACACAGAGGTTTCTTGAGATTCAGTATATAGCCCCGGGCTTGCCCAGGGGCTTTGCGAACTCCCCCCAGCGTCCGGCCTTGCCACGTCGTAGCCGAAGGCGAAGACGGATGTAGCCACGTCCTGAGGAGCCCTGCCATGCGGATGGCGCTTCTGGCCGTCCTGATGATGCTGGCGGCGGGGATGGGCGGCTGTGTGCTGTTGCCGATCCCGCACGTGCGAATGGTCTGCGGGCCGATCTGCGGTACGGTGGTCGACGCGCAGACCGGCCAGCCCATTGAGGCGGCCGTCGTCCAGGCCGACTATCCTGGCCGGGCCGTTCGGACCGTGCAGACCGATGCGCAGGGCGAGTTCCGCCTGCCCGCCCGGTATCGCTTCCACTATGCCTATCTGCTCGGCGTGATCAGCTACTCGCTGCCATACAACCATGCCATGCCCCACGCGTCCCTGCGAGTGCAGGCGCGGGGCTATCGGCCCGTGCCATTGACGTTGCCACCGATGGACCTGTCCGAGGCCGATCCGGCCGTGACGAAGATTCCCGCCGAGCCCGTTGGCCCCAAGGGCTGGCACATTCCGGCGATTCCGCTGACGACCGACCCGTAGGCCGTTGGCCCAACGGACGTGCGGGCCCGGGGGCACTGGCGAAGGTGGGGCTTCGCTCCGCTGCGCCCCAGCCTACAGCGCGGGCCGTCTTCGTAGGCTGGGGCGCAGCCCCACCTTTGCCCGGGCGCCACGTGGCGACCCGCCGGCACAATCGGCAGAGGGTCCAGGCCCCCTGGCCGCTCTATTGCGTGCTGCGGGGGACATGGGTATCATAAAGGTGCCCAGGGACGGGTACGGTGTTGTGGATCGCAGGGAGGTCCTCCCGCACGGAGAGGCCGATGACCGCCGCCGCGACAGCCCTGAATGAGCAGGTCCTCGTCCTGAATCGCCACTACGCAGCCGTTCACGTGGTGAGCGTGAAGCGGGCATTCTCTCTACTCTACCGCCGGCTGGCCGAGGTCATCCACGTCGAGGACGACCGCTACGAGAGCCACGACTTCGAGAGCTGGCTGGACCTGAGCGTCTACCGCGCCCAGTTCGAGCGCGAGCACCACGAGTGGGTCCGCTGCGTCCGCTTCGAGCTGGCCGTGCCGCGGATCGTTCGGCTGCTGGGCTACGACCGCCTGCCGCGGCAGAGCGTCAAGTTCAACCGCCGCAACATCTACGCCCGTGACCGCAGCATCTGCCAGTACTGCGGGCGGAGCTTCCCCACCAGCGAGCTGAGCCTCGACCACGTGATCCCCCGCAGCCGAGGCGGCAAGACGACCTGGGAGAACATCGTCTGCTCGTGCATCGCCTGCAACAGCCGAAAGGGCGGCCGACTGCCCGAAGAGGCCGGCATGCGGCTGATCACCAAGCCCGTCAAGCCCCGCCGCTCGCCCGTGATTGCCCTGCGCCTGACCAACGCCAAATACGCCTCCTGGAAGCAGTTCCTCGAGGACGCCTACTGGTCGGTCGAGCTGCGCGACTGATCGGGTGGTAGGCGGGTGCAGGGCGTTTCTCGCCTGTCGGCCCAGCGGGGACGCTGCTCGTCGCCGGGGAAGGTGGGGCTGCGCCCCAGCCTACGAACTCGGCCGGGGCGTAGGCTGGGGCGCAGCGAAGCGGAGCCCCACCTTTGCCGGCCCTTCCCTGCGGCCCTACAGAAACAGCCTTGGCCGGTAGGCGGGCGGCTGGTCGAAGGGTTTCTGCGTGCCGGCGGCGACGGGGTAGAGGCGGGCGTGGCTGGCCAGGGCGGCGTCGGCGAGCGGCTCGTAGGGGGCGTGGCAGACGTCGAGCAGGCCGATGTTGTAGTTCTCCCCGTCGTAGCGCCCCAGGGCGGACTGGTCGTAGAGGGTGAACCAGTGCGCCCCGACGCACCAGGGCGAGGCGGCCGCCCCCTCGAGGTAGACGCGGTAGGCGGCCCCGCGGTCGGCCTGGGTGGGCACGTGGCCGATGCCGCTGGCGGGCAGGCCCGCGTCGAGGGCCCCGAAGTGCCACTCGCCGATCAGGATCGGCCGACCCATCGCGGCCGACAGCTCGGCCAGGGCCACGTCGTCCGCCCGGTCGCGATACCAGTTGATGCTGAACACGTCGAAGCCGCCCATGCCGCCCAACGCCCACTGTGGGGGCAGCGTGTAGTAGCGGGCGCCCAGATTGAGGTGGTGGGGGTCCACCTGCCGGCAGGCCTCGATCAGCCCGCTGTAGAGCCGCTCGACCAGCACGGTGCTGAAGGCCTCCAGGTCGGCGCGGGCCTGGTTGGTCAGGTCGCATCGCCAGGGCCCCTCGGCCAGGGCGGCGAAGCAGGCGTCGGGGCCCCAGGCGGCCTGCAGGTCGGCCTCGGCGGGGTAGCGCTCGCGCAGGAACGCCGCCAGCGCCTGCCGGGCCGGCCCGCCGGTGGTGGTGAAGAGCATGCCCTGGGCCACCGGCTCGCTGGCGAAGCCCCAGGTGGGCTCGTTCATCAGGAAGTAGCCGATCAGGGCCGGGTCGTCGACGGTGTCGGCGAGCTGGCGGGCGTAGTCGGCCGCGTCGGCGGCGAAGTGCTGGTGGAAGACGTCGGGGAAGTCGCGGAAGATCATCGGCGTGCATGCGAACCGCAGCGTTAACGGGCGAACGTAGGGGAAGCCCGCCTCGCGGGCGACCTGCCAGTCCGACCAGTTGGCCACGGTGTTGACGCCCACCCGGCGCAGCTCGGCCAGGGCCAGGCGGGCCCACTGGGCCTTCCACTCGGCCCCGAAGGCGCGGATGAAGTTGGCGGCCAGGAAGTTGAGCCCCTTGCGGTCGGCCGGGCCGGCCAGCCAGGCGTCGGCGAACTCGCCCTCGGTCGGCGGCGTCCAGGCGAGGGCGCTTTCCAGGCCTCGCACGTTGGCGTCGATGTTCGACCGCACGCAGTCCATGCCGGCCGACCAGAAGGGGTGCCCGTCGGGGTCGACCAGCCACCACCGCTGGCCGTCGTGGTGGGTGCGGAAGAAGCCCGTCGCCTCGAACTGCCGCTCAAGCCAGCCGCCCCAGCGGCCAAACCCCTCGGGCCAGTGCTGGCTGCCCGCCCGCTCGGCCTGGCTGCGAAGGCGGTCGACCAGCGCCGCTTCGTCGCGCGTCTTGCCGGGCCAGTCGTGCAGCGTGCTCTGGCCGAACTCGTCCAGCAGCGGCCCAGCCGGCAGGGCGGGCGCGTCGAGTGGCTCGGGCGCCTCGCGGAGGGCCTGGGGGGGCGTCTGGCACCAGCGGACGCTCTCGGGGCCCTTGCGGAGCAGCGCCAGGCGCATCCGGTCGACGGCGGCGAGGTCCACGCGGTCGCCCGCGCAGATCGGCTTGAGCAGCGCCCCCTCGCGGGGCAGCATCCAGCGGTTCTGGTCCAGGGCCGACAGGTCCAGCCGCAGGCGGGCCTGGCACTGGTTGAGCAGGCCGAAGTGCAGGTGGAACTGCCGCCCGTCGGGCCCTTCCTGCAGCGTCAGCTGGAAGACCGCCTGGTGGACGCCGTCCAGCAGCAGATCGGCCGACAGGTGCGTCGCCCCCGCCAGCTGCCCGGCCGCGAAGGTGAACGCCAGCCCGTCGCCGACCGCAGCCGCCTCAAACCACCGCCCGCCGGCCAGCCACGCCGGCCCCTCGACGGCCAGCAAGCCGCCCAGCGTCTGCCCACTGTCGAACACCCGAGGCCAAGCCTGGTCCGGTTGCATCCGTAACCCCTTTCGATTTCAGGTCCTCACCGCCTCCCGCCGGCGACAGTAGACCCGAAACTCACCCCCCCGTCAACGCCGCAGGCCGGGTCGAGCCGTAGGCCGGACGCCGGCCGGCGGGGGGGGGGGGCGGGTGCGACCCCTCGCCCCCGCCCG
>JAWLCG010000202.1:0-9050 GCA_041687295.1 Phycisphaerae bacterium
GCGCAGCGTAAGCGAAGCCCCACCTTCGCCGGTGCCCCCGAGCCCACAGGTCCGATGGGCAGATGGCCAAGCCGCCCGTTGGAAAAGGCCATCCGCCCTCGACGTTGGAACAACAGAGCAGTCGATCAGGAGGCCGCAGGTGCGCGGGGCCCGGATTCAGGGACGCTGTGCCACGTTCCGGGCTTGTTCTGCTCTACTGCTCTCCTGCTTTACTGTTCTCCTGCTCTAGCAGCCCGTCTTTCGACGGGCGGCTGGCGGGCGCGTCGGTCCAGCTGACGGTGACATCCCAGCCGGTGGCGCGGTAGAAGGTGCGGACGAGGGTCTCGGCCTGGGTGCGGGCGGGGCCGGTGAGGTCGGCGGTCTCGCGGCGGGCGGCGGACTCGATGAGCCGCTGGGCGTGGCGCATCGCGTCGGCGTGGACCCGGCGGGCGTCGGCCTCGTTGCGCAGGGCGCCCACCTGCCAGTCGTACTGGCGCGTGCGGGTGTGGTCGACACGGGGGTTGAGCAGCTCCGGGGCGGGCAGGACGATGCTGGCCGTGCGGGCGGCCGGGTCGACGGCCTCGATGCGGGCGGCCCGCATGTCCACGCCGATCAGGGCGTCGCCCTTGATCAGCCAGGCCCCGCGGATCTCGCCCCAAAAGGTCTCGTCGCGGGCCTCCAGCACGTCGGCGACGTGCACCCGCAGCGTGCAGAGGTGGCCGAGGCTCTCCAGCTCCGCGATGGTCGGGCCGGTGTCGGTCAGCTCGGTCACCCCCGTCGGGGCCGGGGCGAACCGCCAGGCGTACAGGGCCATGCCGCCGACAACCGCCCCGGCCAGCAGGGCCAGGCCCAGCGGCACGCGCCACACCCAGCCAAGGCCCTTAGCGGCCATCGTCGGCCTCGTAGTCGCTGGTGTGGCTGTAGCCGGTCTCGACGCCGCTCCAGCGGGCGCGGTGGTCGGTCTCGTCGGAGCGGACCCGCCAGACCCGCCAGCCGGCCAGGCCGCCCAGCAACAGCGCAGCGACCGCCGCCAGCAGCAGCCGACGCCGCCACCGCCGCCGTACGCGCGCGAGCGATTTGTCCGACCCGTCCCGAGCCATGCCATCCTCCAGAGCGAGCAATGGACTGCTTGCCGACCGTGCCTGGGGATTCGCGAGCGCCTCCGGCCCAAGCCCACGGATTGCCATCCGTGGGCCTCGCGGACGGCCGTGCCTGACGGGCCACAGCACACTCGCACATCCTCCAGAGCGAGCTATAGTCTCCCCATTTTCCCCCGCCGATGCAAGGCTGCCCCTTGCCCCCCTGGCAACCTACGATACCATCGGGGCCCGGAGGTCCGACGATGATGACTCACCGCGAGCGTCTGCTGGCTGTGCTGCGGGGCGATAGGGTCGACCGCGTGCCGATCTGGCTGCTGTTTCCGTACGCGCCGGCCCCCTACTACACCGACGTGCGGGCCAACCCGCACTACCGCCCCGTGATGGGCCTGGCCGACCGCTACGCCCTGACGCTCAACCGGCGCGGGCTGGGGGCGGGCCTGTTCGCCCCGGAGGTCCGCCAGGGCCACGAGGACACCACCGACGGCCCGTGGCGCGTCCGGCGGCAGTGGATCGAGTATCGGGGCCGGCGCCTCTGGGCCGAGCAGCGCACCGGGCCGGGGCCCGCGCAGATCAAGAAGCTGCTGGAGACCGAGGACGACCTGCACGTCTACTGCTCGCTGCCGCTCAACACCGACCCGGCCCGCATCGCCGCCGATCTGGAGGCCCAGCTGCCCCGCTACCTCGCCGAGCGCGACGCCTTCCCCCCCGAGGCCGGCGCCATGATGCTCGACCTCGGCGAGCCCATCGGGCCGCTGTACGGCTCGGCCAACCTGACGGAGTACCCCGTCTGGTCGGTCACGTGCTTCGACGAGATCACCGACTGGCTCGACCGCCACATGCAGCGGGTGCGGATCATCTACGACTGGTGCCTGCAGCGCGACCTGGCGGAGGTGTACTTCCTGGTCGGCAGCGAGTTGGCCTCGCCGCCGATGCTCAGCCCGGCCACCTTCGACCGCTGGATCGTGCCCTACGCCCGCGAGCTGATCGAGCGCATCCACGCCCATGGCCGATACGCCATCCAGCACTACCACGGGCAGATCCGCCTGATCCTGCCGCGCTTCCTGGAGATGGGCGCCGACGCCCTGCACACCATCGAGGCCCCGCCGACGGGCGACTGCACGCTGGCGGAGGCCTTCGAGGTCGTCGGCGACCGCATCGCCCTGATCGGCAACGTCCAGTACGACTGCTTCCGCAGCTACACGCCCGCCCAGATGGCCCGGGCCGTCCGCGACGTGCTGGCCGAGGCCAACGGGCGCCGGCTGATACTCTCGCCCTCGGCCGGGCCGTATGAGCACGAGATCTCGCGCCGCGTGGCGGCGAACTACCTCGCCTTCCTCCGCGCCGGCTGGCACGCCGGCCAACGCCGAGCCCGATAAACCCCGCCCCGCCGACAGAGAAACCGCCCGGGGCAGAGCCCCCGCGCTGTTTTGGACCACCGGGCCGCGGTACGGATTCAGGTTGGGTTGCGGGCGAAGCCCGCGATGGGTAATCCGCGACTCCCATCCGTCCCCGAATTCCGGAGTCCCTCCTGAGTGCACAGCCACGATGGACGGACCGCGCTTCTGGAGTGCGGCGACAACGACGCCGCTGCACTCCATACGGCGCTGGGGCCCTGGGCCGGTCATGGGTTGGTGCGGCTGACGATCGGACGCCGGGGGACGGGGGGCTCCAGGGGGGTCGGGGGGGTCTCCAGGGCGACGGCGGCGCGGGCGTTGGCCCAGAGGAACGCCGCCCCCGCCCCCGTGCCGCCGATCAGGGCGACCAGGCCCCAGACGGGCTGGCCCAGCAGCAGGCCGCCCAGCCCCAGCAGCCAGCCGAAGACGAACGTCACGCCCAGCCCCCACGCCAGCGCAATGGCCCGCAGGACGCCCCGGGGCTGTCGCAGGCCGCACTCGGCCGCCACCGCCGACCAGCCCGGGCCCGGCGGGCGGGTGCGGAGGTAGAAGTCCCGCAGGCGCGTCGGCGAGGTCGGACGCGTCAGCCAGGTCGCCACGATCCACGCCATCGTGCTGACGGCGACGACAAGCGGCAGCTCGAACTCGAAACCCAGCGGAAAGACCGCCCGCTCGGTGCCGTAGGGGCTCCACGTCCAGCCCGTGCGGGCGTTGACCGCCGGCAGGACCACCCGCAGTGCGATGCCGCCCACGAACGCCGCCGAGAGCACGGCGATCTCGCTGGCAGCGTTGATCCGCCACCACAGCCACCGCCCCAGCAGCACCAGGCCGCTGCCGGCGCCCAGCAGGGCCAGGAACTTCCAGGCCTTCTCCACGCCGTCCATGTGGTAGCTCACGACGGCCGCCGACGCCATCAGAGCGAGCGTCACCGCCCGGCCCACCCAGACCAGCTCGCGCGGGGCCGCCTCAGGCCGCCACAGCCGGACATACACGTCGCGCGTCAGGTAGCTGGCGCCCCAGTTGAGCTGGCTGTTGACCGTGCTGGTGAAAGCCGCCAGCAGGCTGGCCACCACCAGCCCCCGCAGGCCCGCCGGCAGCACCTGCATGATCACCTGCGGGTAGGCGTCGATGTGCGCCACCGTGCCGGCCGGCAGCAACACCAGGCTGGCCAGGGCGACCATCACCCACGGCCAGGGCCGCAGGGCGTAGTGGGCGACGACGAACCAGAGCATCGCCAGCGTGCCGTGGCGCTCGTCCTTGGCCGCCAGCAGCCGCTGGGCGATGTAGCCACCGCTGTCGACGGTCTTGTCGGTGTACGACATCAGGCCCACGTAAACCAGAAACAGCGCCAGGGGCTGCGTGAAGCCACCCCCCAGCGGCGGCACGATGTCGGTGTGGCCCTGCACGGCCTCGTGGACCAGCAGGGCGTCCAAGCCCCCCGCGGCGTTGACCGAGTAGACCGCCAGCAGGACCGCGCCGACCATGGCGATGCCGAACTGCACCAGGTCGCTGACCACCACGCCCCACAGGCCGCTGAACAGCGAGTAGGCCGTCGCCAGCAACATCAGCCCAGCCACCGCCAGGGCGTGCACCTGCGGACCCGACAGGGCGACCCCGCCCAGCTCCAGGGCGGCCGCGTCGCCCGTGAGGGGCCGACCCACCGACGCCGAGAGGATCGCCAGCATCGCCCGCACGACCCAGCCAATGACGAAGAGGTTCCACACGATGCCGAAGTAGACCGCCCGGAAGACCTGCAGCACCGTCGCCGAAGGCCCGTCGTAGCGAATCTCGATGAGCGAGACGTCGGTCACCAGCCGGCTGCGCCGCCAGAGGCGGGCCAGCATCACCACTCCCAGCACGTGCCCGCCGGCCAGGCACCACCACAGCCAGCTGCGGTAGATCCCCCCGTCACGGATGCCCTCGGTGATGGCCAGCGGCGTGTCGCAGGCGAAGGTGGTGGCCACGATGCTCGTGCCCGCCAGCCACCAGGGCAGCGATCGGCCCGAGACGAAGTAGTCCTCCAGGCTCCCGCCGGCCTTGCGGGCGAACAGCAGGGCCACCCCCAGCGTGCCGGCCACCACCGCCAGCACCACCAGCCAGTCCAGCCCCACCAGCACCTCAGCCAGTATCGCCGGCACCATGTCCGCGCCTCCTCCGTGAGTGCATCACCAGCGGGTCCGATCCCTCAGGGACCCACCTCCACGCCGCCTCCTGCCCAAGCCCACGGATCGCCATCCGTGGGCATCTCGGCCGGGCCGTTGATCCCGAGGCACAACGCACCCGCACGTCCGACGCCCTGGGCTGCCGGGCCTCACTCCGTTCGACCCGGCCTACGGGCTCAGCCTCCACGCAGCCCGGCGCTGGGGCGCCATCGGCGGCGGGCCGTGCCCGCCCTACCCGAAGGGCAGCTGGCCCGGGGCGGGCTTGTCGGCCTCGGGGCCGGGCTGGAACTGCTGGGGGAACTTCGTGTAGCCGGTCAGGTCGAAGGTGCCGGACCGGCGGGCCCAGGGCAGGCCCAGGTCGCTGAAGAGCCGCCGCTGACTGGCCGCCTGCGGGATGGCCGCGTCGATGCCCTCGATGACGGTCTTCTCGTTCATTCCCTCGCCGCTGACCCGGAGGTACTCGGCGGGAATCGGCCAGGTGCGGCGGCTGGACTCGAACGCGCCGTTGATCGCCAGCACGAAGGGCCGACACATCTCCAGGTGGCAGCGGAGCATGTCCAGGTCGTTGGCGCTGGCGGCGCTGATGAAGTTCTCGAACCGCCCAGGCCCCTGCACCGAGTCGTCGAGGGTGGGCTGCTCGATGCGGCCATCGGCGTGGCGGATGCCGCTCTGGCCGAACATCTGGTAGTAGGCCGTCCCCTCGCTGCCGACGATGGCGATCTCGGGGTGGAACTGCTCGTCGGCGCACAGGGTGGCCAGGAAGTAGCAGCGGGGCCCCTCGGCGGTGTGGATCTCGATCGCGGCGGTGTCCTCGCTCTGGAGGTCGTGGCCGTGGTACAGCTCGGCCCGCACGGCCGCGGGGGTGGCCATGCGCCGGCGGTCGGGCGAGGCGAGGTAGAGCATGTTGGCGATCTGGTGGGCCAGGGGGTTGTTCGCCGAGCCGTCGAGCACCCACTGCCCGTTGACCTGCAGCTTGCCCGCCCAGCCGGCGCGGGCGTAGTAGTCGGCCTGGCGGATCCAGCCGGCCGAGCAGGCCAGGCTCTGCACCTGCCCGATGGCGCCCTCGGCCAGACGCAGCTTGAGGAACTGGATCGACGGCGACCAGATGGCCTGGAAGCCCACCGCGCAGAGCTTGCCCGCCCGCCGGACGGCCGAGACCATCTCGTCGAGCTCCTGGATCGTCGCCGCCGGGGGCTTCTCCAGGAACACGTGGTAGCCGCTGCGGACGGCCGCGATCGTCAGCTCCGGGTGCGTGTGGATCGGCGTGGGGATCGTCACCGCGTCCATCTTGCCCCGCATGGCGTCGAACATCTCCAGGGCCGAGCTGAAGACCTCCACGCCCTCGCTGCGGAGCTGCTCGAGGCGGGCGGCGTGGTTCTCGGGGTCGACCACGGCCGTGGCCACGATCCGACAGCCGCCGCGACGCTGAACCTCCTCGACGTTCTGCCAGTGGTTCGTCGAAAAGCCACTCAGTCCGATGATGCCAATGCGGAACATGGTCTCTCCTGTCCTGTGGGCACGGGTTGGGCGGATTCTACCCTCCCCCGCCGGGCCGACACAACCACCGATATCGGGGCCGCCGGGGCCGCCCGTGCCTACAATACACTCGCAGCATTCACTGGGAGTTGGGCTGAGGGTTCTCGGAGCGATCCATGAGACACACGGTTCTACTGTTGGGCCTGGCGTTGGGGCTGGCCGGCTGCGGGGCGCAGGACTGGTGGCTGGGCGCCCGCGGCGGGGTGCTCTTCCAGGGCCTCGACGACGTGACCACCCCGGGCGCCCCGGCCGAGTTGGCGGCGTCGCTCCGCGGCGGCACGCTGGTGCAGGGGCTCAGCGACTACACGGTCCTGTTCTACCGCGACAACCAGCGGATCGGCGCCGCCAAGACCGACGCCGAGGGCATCGCCCGCATCGAGCAGACCTTCGCCGAGCCGGGCCTCTACGCCGTCACCGCCACGCTCGACCCGGCCGAGCTGGGCTCCGCCGACGTGCCGACCAGCACGCTGACGGTGGCGGTCTTCGCGCCAGACGCCTCCCTGGCCGTCGTCGACCTCGACGAGACCGTCGTCGGCGAGGGCTTCGACCAGGTGCTGCTGGCCGACCCGACCCCCATGCCCTACAGTCGACCGGTGCTGCGCGAGCTGGCCCGGCGGCACCAGATCCTCTACCTCACCCACCGGCCGGACATCCTCGTCCGCCGCAGCCGGCTTTGGCTGCAGACCAAGGGCTTCCCGCCGGGGCCGCTCATCGGCAGCACGCGGGCGGGATTGCTCGAGGGCAGCGGGGCATTCAAGTCGGCGGTCATCGAGCGGCTCCAGGAGCACTTCGCCGTCGAGATCGGCATCGGCGACAAGATCTCCGACGCCCAGGCCTACCACGAGCACGGCCTGCAGACTTTCCTGGTCATCCAGCCCGGGCCCCTGCCGCCCTGGGAGCTGCGCGAGCTGGCCGAGCGGCTCGAGGCCCTGCCCCCCGAGGTGCAGGTGGTGACCGACTGGCGAGAAATCCTCGCCGCGCTGGACACCGGGGCCCGCTTCGACCGCCCCGACGTCCAGCAGCGGCTCGGCCGACTCGCCGACGCCCGCGAGGCCCAGCTGCACGCCCAGACCCAGCCCGCTCGATCCGTGCAGGAGATCCAGCCATGACAACGCCCCCCATGACCGGTACCGAAGCTCCAACCCACGCCCACGGATGGCAATCCGTGGGCGTGGGCAAAACCTTTGCTCAATCCGCAGGCGAAAGCGCAGGGCGATCTCGCGGCCATGTCGAGCCCGGTGCCACGGTTCAAACGCCTCGAAGACGTGGCTACAGACTCCGCAGCCACGGCACCCGGGCGCTTCTTCTGGCCCTGGCGCTGGCGATCGTCGCTTTGGCGGGGTGCGTGCCGTCTGAGCCGCTGGAGGCTGGGCGGATGGACGAGCTGTGGGCGGCCGAGCCCTGCCAGTGGTCGCTCGCGCAGGCCGAGCCGCTGGAGGTCGAGGGCCGACGGCTGCCCTACCGCTACGAGGCGGTCTACGAGCCCAGCGTGGTCTGGTCGGTCATCGGCCTGCACCGCACGGTCGAGCAGTTGGGCGAGCTGGAGGAGCGGGCGGTCTTCCCCATCAGCCGCCAGCACGCCGAGGCCCTGGGCTCACTGCTGGGCCTGCTGGCCGATCGGGTGGAGGCGCTCTCGTCCGCCCTGGCCGACCTGGGCGACCCCGCCGCCACGCGCGACTGGGCGGACGCGACGGCCCGGCTGGTCGGCGAGGTGCACCGCATGACGGCCGCCCTGGACCCCGACCCCCCCGACCGCCCCGACACCGACGTCAGTGACACCGCCGCCTGGATCGTCGTGCCCGTCCTGCAGGCCCTGGCCAGCGCCACCGGCGACACCGACGCCCTGGAGCCCGCGCGGCTGGAGTTCGAGATCCGCCGGACCGAGCGGATGCTCGCCCGCATCATCCTGAACACCAGCTTCCGCTTCATCGGTCGCGCCCTGCCGGCCCAGGCCCTCGACGAGGTCCTCGCCGTCCAGCGTAGCCAGGCCCCCGCCCGCGCCCGGCGCAATACCGCCCTGCTGCTGCTGTGGTACCGCCACATCACGCCGCAGGCCTACAAGATCATGCCCAGCACGGCCGAGCAGGCATCGGCCGCCGCCGGCCGACTCGCCGACGGCCTGCGGTATATGGCCGAGGTGGCCGGCAACTGGCCCCGCCTGCAGATGCTCGCCCTGGAGGTCCGCCACCTCCAGGGCCGACGGCTGGTGGGCCTGGAGTTCCAGACCCAGCGCGGGGCCGTGGTCGGCTTCCGCAACCTCGACCTGCTGGCGCCCGACGTGCTGTTCGCCGGGCACGGGCAGATCATCATCGAACCCGGGCCCGAAAACGCGCCCAACCGCGTGGCCGTGCACTTCCAGGCCGTCGGCGACGGCGGGGTCGTGCTGGGCTTCGACAGCCCGGTCTACACCCTGGTCCGCTGGCTGGCGTTCCCACTGAAGACCAGTCGCCTGCGACAGGTCCGCTACCGCGACCTGGCCGACGAGACCACCCCCGGCACCACCCGCCTGGTCGAGCTGCTGCTGGAGGACCTCGACGACCGCCAGGACCCCCGCCGCATGATCCGCGTGCGCACCCACACCCAGCCCGTCTTCGAGCCCCGCCCCGACCTGCCCCCCCGCCTGCGGGGCCGACAGAGCGAGGTCCTCTTCGAGTTCCTCACGCCGACCACACGCTACCACTACACGCACGAGAGCTTCGACAAGCCCGAGCTCTGGCAGGCGGGGCGGTGATTGGTTAATTGGTTAATTGGTTGATGGGTTAATTGGCTGATTGGCTGATTGGTTATCTCTTGAGCCCCGAAGGGGCGGCAGTGCGCCACGGTGCGGCACTGCCGCCCCTTCGGGGCTCGGCGCATTGGGGGACGCCTGTTCCGGGGGC
>JAWLCG010000203.1:0-9003 GCA_041687295.1 Phycisphaerae bacterium
GGCGTGCCGAGACGGGCCTTGGCCTGGTCGGACATCGCCTGCAGGTCATTCTTGACCTCGTTGGCGATTCGCCCGGCCTGGGGCTTGAGGTCGGGCGGCACCTCGCGGAGGCGCTGCATAGCCGTCTTGAGGGCGCCCTTGGTGCCGAGGTAGGCGATGCGGAAGGCCTCGAGCTGGTCGGCCGAGGTCACGCCGGCGGCCTCGGTGGCGGCCTGCTCCTTGAGTTGCTGTAGATCGTCCAACAGGCTCAGGACACCCTCGGGTGGGCCAGGGGGGGTAGCCGCCCGGGCGGGAACCGAAGCGGGCCCGTCCGGCGATGGACGGGCCCGCGGTGAGACACTTGTGCCGTCGGCTGCGCCGGCTCAGGCCGCATTCTGGGCGGCCGAGACCAGCTTGTCAAACATTTCCGGATCGGCGATGGCGATCTCGCTGAGCATCTTGCGGTTGAGCGTGATGCCGGCCTTGGTCAGGCCGTTGATGAAGACGCTGTAGCGCGTGCCGCGCATCTCGCAGGCGGCCGAGATACGGGTGATCCACAGGCCGCGGAAGTCCCGCTTGCGGGCCCGGCGGTCGCGGTAGGCGAACTGGCCAGCCCGCAGGGCGGCCGAGATCGCCAGGTGGTAGCGAGTCCCCGGCGCGCCGCGGTGGCCGCGGACGCTCTTGAGGACGCGATTGTGCTTCTGACGCCGGGCGGCGCCTTTGCGAACGCGAGGCATGGGTCAACTCCTTGGCATTGGGCGATCGGCGGACGGTCGCGCCGCCCGGGCCTGGAGGGGCCTGGTGCGTCGGACCTGTTCGGCTGCCCCGCCCCGTCGTATCGGCCGAGGGGGCCAGGCGCGCCCCAGGGGGCTCCCGCCGGATCAGCAAATATTCGGTTTTCTGTCCAACCCTACCACAGCCCCGCCCGCCGGCCGATCGGCCTGGCCGGGGCCGCTCGGCCCACCTAGCCGATGCCCAGCAGCTTGCGCGCCTGCTTGGCGAAGCCCTTGGTCAGGGCCGTCGCCTTGCGCCCGCGCCGGATCTGCTTGGACGACTTGGTGCTCAGCAGGTGGCCGCGACCGGGCATGTGCTTGAGGATCTTGCCGGTGCCGGTCACCTTCACTCGCTTGGCCACGCTCTTGCGTGTCTTCATCTTCGGCATGTCACATCACCTTTAGTCGTTCCCGTTCAAGCGGTTAGCCGGCCCAGGGCCGGTTCTGCAGCCGCGAGGAACGCGCCATTGTAGCAATTGGCCCCGCCAAGTAAAGCAAAAAGGGGCCTCCGCCGGCCAGCCCTCCCGTAGGCCGGGCCGAGACCATGTGCCGATTGCGTCTGCGGGTTCCGCAGTCAACGGCCCAAGCCCATGGATTGCCCTCCGTGGGCGTCTCGGCGGGCCACGCCTGTCGGGGCACAACCTGCCCGCACGCCTAATGGGCAAACGGTCGAGTCCCGCGAGGCCCGGCAAGCGGCCCCCGGCGCGCTGACATCACGAGAAGCCCACGCAAGGTTATGCGCGGGCTTGGGTCAGCCCCCCAGCACTCGGGCGCGGAGCCGCATTGCGGGGCCCGGCCTGGGCGCTACTCGGCCTCGCCCTCGTCCGGTTCGTCGTTATGGCGAGCGACAGGGGCGGGGGCGACAAGGACGGGCGCCATGATCATTGTGAGGCGCCGGCCCTCGACCTTGAAGTCGCGCTCGACCTTGGCGACGTCGGCGAGCCCCTCCTTGATGCGGTTGAAGCTCTCGCGCCCCAGGCCCATGTGGACCATCTCACGACCGCGGAAGAGCATGGTGAACTGCACCTTGTTGCCCTTGGCGAGGAAATCCCGGGCCTTGTTGATCTTGATTTCCTGATCGTGAGTGTCGGTCTTGGGACGCATGCGGACCTCTTTGAGAACCGTCTCGTGGCGGTTGCTCTTGGCCTTGGCGTCCTTCTTCTTCTGGGCGTACTTCCACTTGCCGTAATCCATGATCCGGCAAACGGGAGGCCGGGCCTGCGGGGCTACCTCCACCAGGTCCAGACCGGCGTCACGGGCCATCTGCTGGGCCTCGCGCACGTCAATGATGCCGATCTGCTGGTCCTCATGGTCAATCAGCCGCACGGGAGAAATGCGGATCTGCTCGTTCACACGCAGATTCTTGGCGATGGGCCACCTCTCTGTAAGTGCTGCACCCGAATGGAACCTTCAAAGCGGCTTAGCCGGGGGTGTCGGCCGGCTGGCCGCCGGGAACTTCAAACGCGATCGTGGCGCCCCGGCTGTCGCGCTCGGCGACGAGCCGACCGACCAGCGCCTCGGCACTGACCGCGCCCACGTCGCCACCGGTGCGGTGACGGACGGAGACGGTGCGGTCGGCCTCCTCGCGAGCGCCCACGATACACATGTATGGTATCTTGTTCAATGTCGCCTGACGAATCTTCGCCCCGATCTTCTCGGGCCCGCCGGCCAGCTCCACGCGCAGGGCCACGTTCCGCAGGGCCTCGGCGACGGTGGCGGCGTAGTCCACGTGCTTCTCGCTGACGGGCAGCACGGCCACCTGCACGGGGGCCAGCCACAACGGGAAGGCCCCGGCGAAGTGCTCGATCAGGATGCCGATGAACCGCTCGAGCGACCCGAAGGGCGCCCGGTGGATCATCACGGGCCGATGGGCGCGGTTGTCGGCGCCGGCGTACTCCAGCTCGAACCGCTCGGGCAGGTTGTAGTCTACCTGCACGGTGCCCAGCTGCCAGTCGCGCCCGATGGCGTCCTTGACGACGAAGTCGATCTTGGGCCCGTAGAAGGCGGCCTCGCCGGCCTCCTCGGTGTAGCGCATGCCGGAGTTCTGCACGACGTGGCGAATGTTGGCCTCGGCGCGGTCCCAGTTGTCGGGCGAGCCGACGTACTTGTCGCTGCCCCGGTCGCGCAGGCCGATGCGGACGCGGTAGTCGCTCAGCTCGAGCGTCTGGAGCACCATCTGCACCATCTCGACGCAGCCGGCGACCTCGGCCTCGACCTGCTCGGGAGTGCAGAAGATGTGCGCGTCGTCCTGGCAGAAGCCCCGCACCCGCACCAGGCCGTTGAGCTCGCCGGACTGCTCGAAGCGGTAGACCTGGCCGAACTCGGCCAGCCGAACGGGCAGGTCGCGGTAGCTGTGGGCGGCCGCCTTGTAGATCTGGATGTGGTGGGGGCAGTTCATCGGCTTGAGCAGGTAGCCCTCTTCGTCCCCCAGCTCGATGGGCGGGAACTGGCTCTCTTTGTAGTAGGGGTAGTGCCCGCTGGTGCGGTAGAGGTCCAGCTTGCCGATGTGCGGGGTGTAGACGATGCTGTAGCCGCGCTTCACCAGCTCGCCGCGGAGCCAGTTCTCCAGCTCCATCCGCACGGTCGCCCCGTTGGGCAGCCAGAGCGGAATGCCCGGCCCGACCTGCTCGCTGAGCAGGAACAGCCCGAGCTGCTTGCCCAGGACGCGGTGGTCGCGCTTGCGGGCCTGCTCGACGCGCTCGAGGTGCTCGGCGAGCTGCTTGGGGTCGAAAAAGGCCGTGCCGTAGATGCGGGTGAGCATGGGCTTGGTCTCGTCGCCGCGCCAGTAGGCGCCGGCCACGCTGACCAAGCGAAAGGCCTTGCCCAGCCGACCGGTCGAGGGCAGGTGCGGGCCGCGGCACATGTCCAGGAACTCGCCCTGGGCGTAGAGGCTGACCTCTTTGGCGTCCTGGAGCTGGACCAGGTCGTCGATCATCTCCTGCTTGTACGCCTGGCCGCGCTCGGCGAGGCGGGCCTTGGCCTGCTCGACGGGGAGGGTTTCGCAGGTGATGGGCAGGTCTTCCTTGACGATGCGGCGCATCTCGTCCTCGATGGCCGAGAGGTCCTCCGTGCTGACCGGGCCGGGCAGGTCGAAGTCGTAGTAGAAGCCGTACTGGAAGTCGTCCACCAGGGCCGGGCCGATGGTGTACTGCACCTTGTCGCCGTAGAGGCGGCGCATGGCCTGGGCCAGGACGTGGGCGGCCGTGTGGCGCAGCACCTCGAGGCTCTCGGCGTCGCGCCCGGTCAGCAGGCGCAGCCGATGCTCGCCCTCGCCCAGCGGGCGGGCCAGGTCGACCAGTTTGCCGTCGACTTCGGCCGCCAGGGCCGCGCGGGCCAGGCCCGGGGAGATATCGGCGGCCACATCGGCGGCCGAGACCGGCCCGGGGTACTCGCGAACGCTCTGATCGGGCAGAATCACCTTCACCATCGTCAGTTCCTCTCGTTGGGTGCCCGTGCCGTTCACGGCCGCGGCCCTGGTGGGCTCACGGCAGGCCAGGCCCCTATCGAAACGCAAAACGGCACGGACACCGGGACCCGCCCCACAAGACGCGGCCCTGCCGTTCCCACACCCCTTGGGGGGAGGGTCGACAGGGCTACGCGGTCGTCGTGGTCGTGAAGGTCATGGTATCCGTGCCGTTGGAGGCAGCGATCCTCTTGTCTCTTCAGTGTACCACGCCGCGAGGTCGGGTCAAGGCCTTTTGGCGCCATCACTCGGCCGGGGGGGAGTTCTCCGGGATCCGCCACAGCCCCCCCAGGCCATCCTGGACGAGCTGCTCGGCGGGCCCCAGCTCGCCCAGCAGCACGCTGGCGCGGTGGACCTCGACGGCACTGGTGGTCAGCAGCCAGCCGCCGGGGCCCCGCAGCTCGCGGACGGTGACGACCCGCAGGTCGTCCCGCCCCATTGCCGTCAGCAGCTGTTGGTACTGCGCGGGGCCGAACTGGACCATCTCGATGGCCCGCTTGTCCGGCGTCAAGGCGTGGACAGCCTGGGGCAGTCGGCCCAGTTCGGCGTCGGTGACCAAGCCCACGCGGTCGCCCGCGGGGGCCCGCTCGATGAGCAGGTCCGTCAGGTCGCGCATCGCCTGGCGGCGCTGGCTGCTGATCGCCAGGGCCGCCACGTGCCGCCGGACGGGCCCCTCCAGGTTGGCCAGCACCACCGCAATGGCGATGACGATGGCCGATTGGACCATAGTACGCTGGCCACCCCGGGCTCGTTCCACGAATCGCCTCGCCCAGATGCCCAGGGGGCTATGGTGGATCGCCACCAGCAGGCCGGGCACGTAGGCGAAGCTCGGCTCGAGCAGGTAGAGGGGCCACATCGGGCGCATCAGCAGCAGGGCCGCCTGCGTCAGCAGGGCCCACAGGGCGAAGGGCCAGACCCGCCGCACCATGACGCTCAGGATCAGCAGCGTCACCAGCGGGTGGACGCGGGCGGTCAGCAGGGCGAGGGTCCCGCCGATCAGGGCCATCCAGGCCCAGCGTCGGCCCACCAGGCGCATCGCCTGGGCCACGCCCGCCAGCGCCGCCAGGACCGTCAGCAGCCAGCAGGCCGGCCCGCCGCACAGCAGGCCGGCGTAGAAGCTCAGCCTCTGCCACGCCCCCTGCAGCGTCAGCGTCCGCAGCACCGGCCAGTCCTCCAGGTGCCCGCGGACGAACCACAGGTAGAGCCCGCTGCACACCACCACCGCCGCCGTGAAGACGAGCGCCCCCCGCAGACGCTGCCGCCGGGGCCGGCCCAGGGCGATGGCCGCGTACCCGTGCAGCACCGGCAGGTAGACCACCGCCGCCTCGCGCGCCAGGTACGCCAGCGCCAGCAGCCCCAGACCCGCGATCAGCCTCGGCCACGACCGGTGGCGCCACCCGCTGGCCGCCAGGGCCACCGAGGCGAACCCCAGCGCCAGCGCCAGCTGAAAGCCCACCTGCGCGAAGTGGAATACGTAGTAGTGCAGCCAGAAGAACACCAGCGCCGTCAGCATCGCCGCCGCCAGCGCCAGCCGGGGCGCCCACCACAGCGCCCGCAGCATGGCGTAGTAGGCGCCCAGCGTGGCGAACCACCCCAGCAGCTGCACCAGCTGGTAGGGCCAGTAGGTCCAGCCGAAGGTATGGAAGGCCAGCCACTCCACCGACAGCGTCAGGGGCCGCCAGTCGCCCGCCAGCACGCCCGCTCGGCCCCAGGCATCGGCCAGGCCATGCTGCGAGGCCCACGCCAGCCAACTTGCGTCGGTGTCGCCGAACCACATCGGCGCCGCCCAGGTCACCCAGACGCTCACGGCCAGCGCCAGCAGCGCATAGAAGACCCACCCGGGGGTCCAGGTGGGTCTGGGGGTTTCAGCGGCAGGGCGTTGACGGGTCACAAGGTCAGGCCCACCTCACCAGCGAAAGCTCGCGCCCGTCGACCATCTCGCCGTGGCGCGGCAGCACGCGGACGGTGTAGCCGGTCATGCCCGTGCGGGCACACTTCATGCGGGCGGCGTAGGCGTGGGTGCCGTTGGCACCGGCGGGACCTTCCAGGTCCATGTCGAGGTAGGCCCCGTCCTGCAGCTGACCGTCGCTGTTGAGCGTGCCGAAGTAGAGCTGCACGCGGACGTCCTCGGGCGGCAGCTCGCCCAGCTGCACGTTGACGCGGACGGTCACCGGCTCGCCCACCCGGCCCAGGCCGTCGACGTCGTCGGTGACGCCCTCGATCCGCACGCCCGGGAACTGCCGGCTGACGCGCTGGGTCCAGCCCGCCAGCTCGCGGGCCGCCGCCAAGCCGTCGGCCGTCAGGACCTCCCACCGCTTGGTGGCCGGGGCGTAGAAGTTCGAGGCGTACTCACGGACCATGCGGTTGGTGTTGAAGACCGGCACCAGGTTGGCCAGGCAGGCCTTCATGCGGCGGATCCACTCGCGCGGCAGCCCGTCGGGCCCGCGGTCGTAGAACAACGGCACGATCTCCTTCTCCAGCAGGTCGTACAGGGCCTCGCTCTCGACGCGGTTCTGGTACTCCAGGTCGTCGTAGGTCTCGCCCGCGCCGATGGCCCAGCCCCGGTCGGCGGCGTAGCCCTCGTCCCACCAGCCGTCGAGCACGCTGAGGTTCAGCACGCCGTTGGCGGCCGCCTTCATGCCGCTGGTGCCGCTGGCCTCCATGGGCCGCAAGGGCGTGTTGAGCCACACGTCCACGCCCTGCACCATGTAGCGGGCGACGTTCATATCGTAGTCTTCCAGGAACACCAGCGAGCGGCGGAAGTCCACGTCCCGGGCCGTGTGCACGATCTGGCGGATCAGATCCTTGCCCGGGTTGTCCCGCGGATGCGCCTTGCCCGCCAGCAGGATCTGCACCCGCCGCCCGCTGCTGCTGATGAGCTTGCGCAGACGGTCGAGATCCAGCAGGAACAGGTTGGCCCGCTTGTAGGTGGCGAAGCGCCGGGCGAAGCCGATCGTCAGGGCCTCGGGGTCGAGGATCTCGTCGGCCGAGCGCAGCTCGTTCTGGCTGCCGCCGCGCTTGAGGATCTGCTCGCGCAGGCGCCCGCGGGCAAAGGCGACCAGCCGCTCGCGCCGCCGCTCGTGCGTGCGCCACAGCTCGGTGTCGGGAATCTGCTCGACGCGCTGCCAAATCTCCGCGTCGGCCGGCACCTCCGCCCAGCGCGGGCCGAGGTAGCGGTCGTACAGGTCGGCCATGTCATGGCTGATCCAGGTCCGGGTGTGCACGCCGTTGGTGATGTGCCCGACCGGGACCTCCTCGCTGGGCAGGTGCGGCCAGACGTTGTGCCACAGCCGCCGGCTCACCTCGCCGTGCAGCTCGCTGACGCCGTTGCGGTAGGTGCTCAGGCGCATCGCCAGCACCGTCAGGTTCATCGGCTCGTCGCGATTGCTCGGGTCCTGCCGGCCCAGGGCGAGGAACTGGTCGCGCGAGAGCCCCAGCAGCGGCCAGTAGTGCTCGAAGTAGCGGTCGATCAGCCAGGGCTCGAACGCGTCATTGCCGGCCGGCACGGGCGTGTGCGTGGTGAAGATGCTCGAGTTGACCACCGCCTGGCGGGCCTCGTCAAAGCTGATGGAGTTGTCGACCATCAGCTGGCGCGTCCGCTCGATGCCCAGAAAGGCCGAGTGGCCCTCGTTCATGTGGTAGGCCTTGGGGTGGATCCCCAGCGCCCGCAGCACCCGCACGCCGCCGATGCCCAGCATGATCTCCTGGCGGATCCGCATCTCCTGGTCGCCGCCGTAGAGCTGGGCGGTGATCTGGCGGTCCTCCGGCGTGTTGGCCGCCACGTTGGTGTCCATCAGGTACAGCGGAATCTGCCCGACCTGCACCTTCCACACCTGGGCCGTCACGGGCCGGCCGGGATAGTCCACGCTCACCGTCACCGGCTTGCCCTCGGCGTCGCGGACGAGCGTGACGGGCATGTTGTGGAAGTCGTTGCGCGGGTAGAGTTCCAGCTGCCAGCCGTCGGCGTTGAGCCGCTGGCGGAAGTAGCCCTGCTGGTAGAGCAGGCCGATCGCCACCAGCGGCAGCGCCAGGTCGCTGGCACTCTTGAGGTGGTCGCCGGCCAGCACGCCCAGGCCGCCCGAGTACATCGGCAGACACTCGCTGATGCCGAACTCCGCGCAGAAGTACACGATCTGCGGCTCGGGCGCCTTGCCGTACTGCGAGGCCCACCAGCCGCCGCGCTCCATGTACTTGCGCAGCTGCTCCTGCACGCGCTGCAGATGCGCCAGGAAGCCGTCGTCGGCGGCCGCGGCGGCCAGGCGGCCCTGGTCGATCCGGCCCAGCATGGCCACCGGGTTATGGTACACCTGCTCCCAGAGCGAGGCGTCCAGCCGGCGGAAGAGGTCCTGGGCGTCGCCGTTCCAGCACCACCACAGGTTGTAGGCCAGCTCGTGCAGGGGCTGCAGAACGTCCGGCAGGGCCGGCTCGACGTTGAATGTCCGTAGCGGTCGCATGCGGTTGGTGCGTCCTTACTAGCGAAAAGGGACCGAGCGGGCCCGCCCCGCACACGTCGCGGACCGGCCCTGACAATCTATATGGTAGCGTATCGGCAAAAGCCGAGTCCAGTCTTACCATATTCCCCATCTTCCCCGCCTTGCCCGCTCGGGTCCGCCCGCCCCCCCAAGTACCGCAAGACTTGATCTCACCACCCCTTGGCCGCGTTCTGCCCCCGCCGAGCGCCCGAATCGATCCCCCGCCGACCCCGCTGGCCGAGCCTCGCCGCGCCGCCGCCCCCTTGGCCGCCCCTGCCCGACCGGCCCAGAACTCGTCAACAACTCGCCAAACAAC
>JAWLCG010000204.1:0-8963 GCA_041687295.1 Phycisphaerae bacterium
CAGGGCATCGAGGACGAGGAGCCGCCGTCGCCGTGACCCGCCCGCTTGGCAGGGCCCGGGCCGGTCGCTACAGTGGACCCTCAGCCGGCCCGGCGGCGGGTCGGCCACCCAGGGCAATGGAGCGGACGCAGCGGCATGGGCGGTAGTAACGGCCAGACGGTGGTGGACCTGCGGGGCGTGGGCTTCGCGCGGGGGGCAACGACGATCCTGCGCGGCGTGGACTGGCGCATCCGCCCAGGCGAGCACTGGGCCCTGATCGGCGCCAACGGCTCGGGCAAGACCACGCTGTTGCAGCTGGCGACGGGCTACCTCTGGCCCAGCGAGGGGCACATCGAGGTGCTGGGCGAAACCTTCGGCCAAGTCGACCTGCGCCAGCTCCGCCGGCGCATCGGCTGGGTGAGCAGCGCCCTGCACGACCGCCTTCGCCCCGGCCTGTGTGCCCGCGACGCCGTCCTGACCGGCGCCTTCGCCTCGCTGGGCCTGTTCGACCCGGCCAGCGACGCCCAGCGGGCCCGGGCCGACGCCCTGCTCGACGAGGTCGGCGCCGGCCGCTTGGCCGAGCGGGCCTTCGGCCTGCTGTCGCTGGGCGAGCAGCAGCGCGTGCTGCTGGCCCGCGGGCTGATGGGGGAGCCGGAGCTGCTGATCCTGGATGAGCCCTGTGCCGGCCTGGACCTGCCGGCCCGCGAGGCCCTGCTGGCGACCCTGGAGCGCCTGGCCCGGCAGGGGGGCGTCACGCTGGTCCTGGTGACCCACCACATCGAGGAGATCGTCGCGCCCTTCACCCATGCCCTGGTCCTGCAGGCCGGCGGCGTGCTGGCGGGCGGGGCCAAGGCCGACGTCCTCACCGGCCCGGTCCTGTCGCAGGCCCTGGGCCTGGCGCTGGAGGTCCACTGCCGCCATGGCCGCTACTGGCCCAGCGTGCCGGCGGGCTGACCCTTGCCAGCCGGCTCGGTTGGTGTATGATGCTAATGGTTCGACACTTCGTACCGGCCTGCGCCGGGCGTGCCCGGGGGCCGAGCACAACTCATTTCTCGATTCTGCAATGGGGAGAAGGCGATGGCTGCATCCACAGGCATCCGCGAGGCGCTGGTCTACGCCGAGGTCGCCGGCAAGAAGGTGACCGTCCTGGCCGGCGGGGCCTACTTCACCGGCACGGTCCTGAGCGTCAATCCTCTGGTCGTCGAGCCCGGCGGCGGCGAGTGCGCCCGGCTGGTGAACTTCGACATGGTGGCGGCCGTCTGCCTCCACGAAACCCCTGGCAAGGAGCTGCTCCGCGAGGTCCGGCCCAAGGGCGAGGCCCGCATGGACGTCAAGGCCTGGTAGATTCTGCCCCGAAGTAGTTAGATTAAACGACTTGGCGCTTTTGCGGATCGGCGATACCATGCCTTGTAGTGTGGGCGTTCCGGTCGTCGCTGGCCGACGCCGAGTCCACTTGGAATGGTTGCTCATTCCTTGTTTGCAGGTTTTCGCACTGCTGTGGCCAAAGGGGGCATCGGCCGGGCCTGGCGGTCGGACCGTCCGCGCGTGTACAATCCGGTGTGAGCCCCGGGCTCCACCGGATTTTTGTTTGCCATGGCCGAGGACAACACCCTCGAGGCCCTGCGAGAGCACCCGGAGATCGCCCGCTTCCTCGAGTGGGTCCGCAGACGCCCCGGCGACGAGCACGTGCAGGTCCGCCGATCCGCCGACATGCGCCGCCGCGGCAAGACGGGCCGGGGTCGACGCGAAGGAGGCATCCGCCACCATGGCTGAAGGTCCAAAACCCTACCGCCCGCTGCACGGCTCGAGCCCCCAGGCCGACGAATCGCCCGCTGAGCAGCGGCTCTACCAACGGTTGGACCGGCTGGTGTGGGTCCTCACCCGCGGCGGGGCCGGCGCGCTGGTGGGTGTGGCGGCATGGTTCGTGGCCCGGCGGCTGGCCCCGGCCGAGTCGGCTGGGCTGGACGGATGGCTCTGGGCGTTCGGGCTGGGCGGGGCGGCGGTGGGGTTGGGCCTTGGCGACTGGACCTCGCATCGCGTAAGCTCGCTGACGCACTGGCTCGTGCAGCATTGGCGGCGCGGGCCCCGGTAGCCGACGCGCCTCGCCTGGAAGGAGACTGACCCCCAATGCCCCGCACACCGCCGTACAGGCCCATCGACCGCTCCATGCCCCAGGCCGACGAGTCGCCCGTCGAGGAGCTGGGCTACCGCCTGATCGGGAGGCTGGCGTGGGGGCTGATGCGCACGCTGGGCGGGGCGGTGCTGGGGTTGCTGGCCTTCCTGTCGGCATGGGTGGCCCTGACCGGCTGGTGGGTCGAGGGGGTCGCCCTGTGGCCCTGGTTCTGGGCGTTCCTGGCCGGTGGGGGCCTGCTGGGGCTGATCTTCGGCGATCGGATCTGGCATGGCCTGCACTGGCTGGGCGGGACAGTCCATCACTACACCCGCGAGATCCCCTTCTGGTGGCCCTGGTAGGAGGTAGGGCGGGCACGGCCCGCCGCGAAGCCGCCAAACCCCTATGACGGGTGCCATGGCCGCATGCGGCCATGCGACGGCGGTCCGCGCCGCGGCGAACGACCCCACCGATCGCCCGGGCCGGACAGGAGCCCTGAAAAGGCGACAGTGTTCTGACGGTCTGCCGATTGTGCCTGCGGGTCCGCAAGCTGCACTGGGCCCAAGCCCACGCAATGCCTTCCGTGGGCATCGGGCGGGCCGTCCCCGGCGTGGCCCATCGCACCCGCACCTCCGACGGGCGAACGGTCCAGCCGGCGGAACCCCCGGATACGGCCCTCTTGCGCCTGGCCCCAAAGCGGCGGCCGTGCGGCACGGTACGGCACTGCCGCCCCTTCGGGGCTCAACTCCTAACACCGACATCACCGGGGGCTTACGCCCCCGGCTAAACACTGCCGCCCGTTCGGGGCTCCAGAATCCGCCGGCCCGGCACGGTGCTGTGCGATCCAAAGCGGCGTCAAGGCCGCCGCACTCCATACTTCGCTCGGGCCCTGGGCCGTTTGTCGGGCGGTACGACTGACGATCAGACGCCGGAAGGGCGGGCCTCAGTACCAGCCGGTCAGCTCGGCCAGGGCGGCCCAGGCGGGGGCGGCGTAGAAGCGGTGGCCCTGGTCGCCGAGGATGAGGCGGCACTTTTCGGGCACCCCGGCCGCGGAATAGATGGCGGCGATGGTGGCGTAGGTCCGCTCGACAGCAGCGGGGGGGAACAGGCCGTCCTGCGCGCCGCCGACCACGACCAGGGGTCTTGGCGCGATCAGGCCGGCCAGGTCGCTCATCTCCGCCCAGCGCAGCAGGCCCGGCAGGTAGGTGTCGGCACAGAGGGTGCGGACGAGGTTCGACTCGGCGTAGTCGCAGACGCTGCACGAGGCGATGACCGCCCCGATCCGCCCGTCGAGGCAGGCGGCGTAGTAGCTCACCTTGCCCCCGCCGGAGTTGCCCACGCAGACGACCCGGCCGAGGTCGACGCGGTCGGCGAACCGCTCGGTCAGGGCGTCCAGGGCCCGCCAGACGTCCCAGCACCGCTCGCCGAGCATGGTTCGGCCCAGCAGCAGGGCGACGAGGCTCGAGTGGGTGCAGCGGTCCTTGCGGTCGCGGAACTCGGGCCGATCCTCCCGCTCCCCGAAGCACCGCTGCTCGAGGACCAGGGCGGCCAGGCCGCGAGCGACGGCCTGGCGGGCGAAGTCGCGGTCGCCGCCGAGCAGGGCCTCGTCGCGCTCGCTCAGGGCCCGGCCCAGGCTGATGTGCATGCCGGGCGCGTGGCCCTGGAGGCACACGGCCAGCGGGGGGTTCTCGACGCCCTCGGGCAGGCACAGGTGGCAGGGCACGGTGGCGCCGGGCTCGGCGGTGAAGACGAAGCGGATCTCCCGGCCCCACTCGCCCCGGCGGTCGAACTCGACGCGGACCTCCAGCGGCCCCCGGTCGGGCATCAGGCCCAGGGCGTCGCGGAACCGCTGTTCGAGCTGCTCGCGCCAGGGCCCCAAGGGGCGGTCCGGGCGGAACCGCAGCTGCGGCGGGTGCTCAGCCAGCCAGGCGGCGTGGCAGTCTTCCGGTGTCGGCAGGGCCATGGCGGGTCTCCTCGGCGGTTGGAACGTATTGCTCTAGCTCATCTGCCGATTGCGCCTGTGGGGCCCCAAGCGCCTCCGGCCCAAGCCCACGGATTGCAATCCGTGGGCATTCGTGGCAGGACGTCGATCAGGCGGCCCGGTTCACCCGCACATCCGATAGGAAAATGCTCTAGAGCGCTTTGCGCCCGGACCTGCGGGTGTGCTGTGCCGGGCCAGGCACAGCCCGGCCACGATGCCCACGGAAGGCATTCCGTGGGCGTGGGCCGAGCCCCGCCCTGCGGACCCGCAGGCGCAAGCGCAGAACGCTCTAGCAGCCCGTTGGAACGGGCTGCTACGCCTGCCAGCCGGTCCGTTCGGCGAAGCGGGCCCAGCCGTCGGTGGCGTAGAAGCGGTGGCCGCCCTGGCCGATGACGAGGCGGCAGTTGTCGGGCGCACCGGCGGCGGCGTAGATGGCGGCGATCGTCTCGTAGGTCCGCTGGACGGCGGGGAAGGGGAAGATCGGGTCCTCCGTGCCGGCGACGACGACCAGCGGGCGGGGCGCGATCAGGCCGGCCAGGTCGGCCATCTCGAACCACTGCAGGGCGCCGGGGATGTAGTTGTCGGGGCAGTGGTTGATCGAGCCGATCGAGTCGGCGAAGGTGCAGACGTAGCACGACGGCATGGCCGCGGCGATCCGGCCCTCCAGGCAGCTGGCGAACCAGGTGACGGTGCCGCCGCCCGAGTTGCCCATGCAGCCGATGCGGGACAGATCGAGCCGGTCGGCGAAGGCCTCCTCCAGTGCATCGATGCCCCGGCTGACGTCCCAGCACCGCTCGCCGATCATCGTTCGGCCCAGCAGCAGTGAGACCATCGACGGGTGCGTGCAGTCGTGCCGGCCGGCGTTTTCGCGGGCGTCCTTGCGCTCGCCGAAGCATCGCTGCTCCATCACCAGGGCGGCGTAGCCCTGCCGCACGGCCTGGAGGCCGAAGTCGCGGTCGCCGGCGATGCTCTTCTCGTCGCCGTCGTACTTGGGCCGGCCTAGCGAGATGTGCATGCCGGTGCTGTGGCCCTGCAGGCAGATCACGACCGGCACCGGGCCGGCGGCGCCGCGGGGGATCAGCAGGTGGCAGGGCACGTCGGCGCCGGGCTCGGCGGCGAAGACGAACCGCGTCTCGTCGAAGGCGTCCGTCTGCGTCTGGTCCTCGATGCGGATGTCCAGCGGGGCCCGCTCGGGCAACCAGCCGATCAGTTCGCGGAGCTTGGCGTCCATCTCAGCCCGCCAGGCGGCGAAATCGGCGTCGGGGCGGAAGCGGAGTTTGCGCGGCGGGTCGGCCAGCAGGCGGCGATGGCAGCTCTCGGGGGCGAACGCGTCGGACATGGTCGGTTCTCCTAGGTCATCAGCTTGTGGACGAAATCGGCGGCGATTGCCAAGGCCACCAGCAGCACCAGCACGGCGAAGTAGCGGCGGATGGCCTGGGCGTGGAGCACCTCGCACAGCCAGGCCCCGATCTGCACGCCGATCGCGCTGCCCAGCAGCAGGCTCAGGGCGATCACCAGGTTCACGTGTCCGGACCAGGCGTGCTCGCCGGTGCCGGCCAGTGAGGCCAGCAGCACGACGCCCAGGCTCGTGCCGACGGCCTGGCGGGTCTGCATGCCGACGACCAGCAGCAGCAGGGGCATCATCAGCACGCCGCCGCCGATCCCCAGCAGACCCGTCAGCACGCCGATGCCCAGGCCCACGCCGACCAGCCCGGGCACGCTGATGCCCGACAGGCCAACGGTCGGCAGGTCGATCCGCGGCCCCAGGGGCAGCCGGGCCAGCAGCGAGGGGCCCTCGGGCCCGTCCTGGCCGGGCCGGCGGGCGACCAGCCAGGCCGTCACCAGCAGCAGCACCATGAACAGGCCGTGCATCGTCAGCGTGAAGCCTTCGCCGTCGCCGACGGCCCGTTTGAGGAGCACCATCAGCCTGCCGCCGACCACGGCCCCCAGCATCGAGCCCAGGCCCACGACCAGTACGGTGCGGGGCTCGAGGTTCTTCTGCCGCCCGTGGCGGACCGCGCCGGCCGAACTGGTGCCCAGGATGAACGCCAGGCCGCTGCCGACGGCGATCTCGTAGGGCACGCCCAGCAGCACGCGCAGCAGGGGGGTGATCATGAACCCCCCGCCCACGCCGAACAGCCCGGTCAGCACGCCCACGATCAGCCCGAAGGCCGCCAGTGCCGCCACCAGGGCCGGGCCATGCAGGTAGGCCGAGCCGCCGACCGTCGGGTCGAACATCGGCAGCTCAGACATGGCGACCCTCCCGGGCCCGGCGACGGCGGAGGCGGGGCAGGACGAACTCGAAGAGCAGGCCCACCACGCCGCCCCACAGAATCGGAACGGCGACGGCGAGCAATACTTGCAGCGGCTGGGACATGGGCGGTTGCGGAGACCTCCTGCAGGGGTTGATGGCCAAATCGGGTCACGACCGGCCCAGAGCATAGGCGATCGGCCCGGGGCCTGCAAGGGCGGGTCGCGCGACGGGCGGCCCCCGCGCAGATTGCCGCTTGCATAGGCCACCGGCGCGTCTATACTGAACCGTTCGATTTCCGGGATTTGCCCGTCCGCCCATCGGGCCCAGGGACAACAGGAGCAGCTATGGCCGCGTTTGGCTTTTTCCGTAAGAACAGCAAGCTGGTGTTCTGGATCATGGTCGTCCTGATGGTGATCTTCCTGATCGGCATCGGTGGCGCCCAGCCGATCATTGAGATGTTCTCCCGCCGGGGTGACGGGCCCGTCGTGGGCCGAACGCCCGAGGCCGAGCTGACGCTGCTGGATATCCAGCGGGCCGACACCGAGCTGGACATCCTCCGCCAGCGCCTGGGGATCGGGCGGCTCGAGCGGGTGCTGGCCAGCGACCCGATCCTGCAGCAGAACCTGCCGGCCGAGCAACGCATCGTCGGCCTGCCCGGCGAGATGGGCCTGGTGATGGTCGTGATGCAGCCCGACCCGCCGCTGACCTGGGCCCTGCTGGTCCAGGAGGCGCGTGAGATGGGCATCCAGGTCAGCGACGAGACGGTCGATGGCCTGCTCGGGCAGATCGGCCTGGACGAGCAGGGCCTGGGTCGGCTGATCGCCCAGGGCCGGCGCGAGGGCCTGACGGCCGGGCACATCCGCGGGGCCGTCGCCAACTACCTGGCCGTGACCAAGGCCTTCGAGCTCGCCGGCAGCCCCGTGCCGCCCAGCGAGCCCCAACTCAAGCGCTTCTACCGCGACGTGGCCGAGGACATGACCCTCGCCGCCGTCGAGTTCCGGGCGGCCGACCTGCTCGACCAGGTCGCCGAGCCGACGCCCGAGACCGTCCAGGAGCTGTTCAACCAGAGCCGCGGCGTCTACCCCGGCCAGCCGAACAACCCCAGCCCGTTCGGCTTCGGTTACGCCCAGCCCGCCCGCGTGCAGCTGGAGTACGTCTTCATCCCCATGAACGAGGTGCTCGACACCGTCGTCGTGGACGAGACGGCCATGCTGCGCTACTGGCAGGAGCACCGCGGCGAGCTGACCCGCCGGGTCGAGGTGCCCGCGACGGCCCCGGCCGAGGGCGCCACCCAGCCGGCCACGCAGTACGCCGAGGTGCCCATCGAGGAGTACTACGAGGCCAAGCCCGTCATCCGCGACATCCTGCGGCAGCAGGAGGCCCAGCGGCGGATCGAGGAGATCGCCGGGCGGCAGCTCTACCAGCTCAGCCAGCGGATGCAGGCCCAGACCCAGCCGGCCGAGGGGCCCTCGCCCCTGCAGGCCCTGGCCGAGCAGGACCCGGTCGCCGGCGTCGACCTGCAGTACCGCCGCACCGGCCTGCTGACGCCCAACGAGCTGGTGAGCGACCCGGTGCTCGGCTCGGCCGGCCAGCCGGGCCAGAGTCTCGCCCAGGTCGCTTTCAGCGTCCCGCCGCTGCTGGGGGAGAACCCCACCCGCCAGAGCGTCGTCGACGTCGGGCAGCTCTACGGCCAGCCGATGGACGTCGTCGGCCCCGACGGCCAGAGCATCGGCAAGATCCTGTGGCGCGTCGTGCAGGCCACCCCGCCCGGCGCCCCGGAGAGCTTCACGCCGGAGATCCGCCAGCAGGTCGTCCGCGACGCCAAGCTGATGGCCGCCTACCAGCTCGCCCTCCAGCGGGCCCAGGAGCTGCTCACGCAGGCCCGCCAGGCCGGCCAGCTTGCCCCGGCCGCCGAGGCCGCCGGCAAGAGCGTCCAGGTCGTCGGGCCCATCAGCCGGCTGGCCTATGCCTTCCCGCGCCTGGCCGAGCCGCAGCTGCGGATGACGCTGCAGGCGGCCGTCTTCATGCTGGCCAACCCCGGCCAACTGCCGCCGGAGCTCATGCCCGACCCGCGGCTGTTCCAGGCGGTCCTGGCGACCCCGCCGGTCGTCGTCGGCCCGCCGACCGTCGCCGCCCAGGAGAGCCGGATGCCCCTCGTGCCCGGCACCGTCGCCGACGAGTTCATCGAGAGCGCCTTCGCCCTGGCGCCGGCCTCGGCCGAGACGGCTCCGGCTGGGCAGGCCGGGCCCATGAAGGTCATCGGCGTGCCCGAGGCCCAGGCCGCCTTCGTCGTCCAGCGGACCGGCTTCTCGCCCGCCTACGCCAACAACTACGACGAGGCCCGCTCCACGCTGCTCTGGCTGCTGCTGCAAGAGCAGCTCTACCAGAACACCGTCGTCTGGTACGACTCCGAGTCCGTCAAGCAGCGCGTCGCCTACGAGGTCGGCACCGGCGAGTAGCCCCCGCGACAGGGAATCCCAGACGAACACGAAACGAGCAGGCCCTGCCACCGCGCCGGCCCCTGCTCGCTTTCTGCGCCGCCCGTCCGCCGATCGCATGCGGGAGGAAGGTATCGTCTGACCCAAGCCCACGGAATGCCTTCCGTGGGCATCTCGGCCGGGCCGTGCATCCGGAGGCCC
>JAWLCG010000205.1:0-8953 GCA_041687295.1 Phycisphaerae bacterium
CACGCGGCTTTGGACCGCAAACCACCCAGCCAGCCAAAGCGGCGTCACGGCCGCCGCACTCCATACGGCGCTCGCGCCCTGGGCCTCCATTGGTTGGTACGACTGACGATCAGACGCCGGACGATGCCCTGCCAACCCGCCCGCGCAAACACGTGACGGGGCCCGATCGGCGGGCCCCGTCACGGTCGTTGTGTCCACCTGCACCGGTGAAGACCGACGGCAGGAAGGTCAGGCCGTTCGGCGACGGCGGATCAGCAGGACGCTGCCGCCGGCCAGCAGGGCCAGGGTGGCCGGCTCGGGCACGGCCGCGGGGCCTGAGGTGATGAACGCCTCGCTGCCGCCGCTGCTGAAGGCCTGCACGTGCATGCCCACTCGGAACCAGCCCTCGCTCAGGCCGGCGACCACGTCCTCCAGCGTGCGGGTGGGGGCCAGCTGGAAGTCCATCGACACCCACTCGCCGGGATTGACGCCCTTGTGAGGCCGGGGGTTGTGCGCCTGGAAGGTGATCGCCTCGTGGAAGGGCACCACCAGGCTGTTGCCGCCGGGCAGGTTGCGCACCTTCTTGTCCAGGCCGAAGGCCACGCCCGGCACGCCGCCGTTGTTGCCGTCCAGCACGTCGACCAGGTCGCCCAGCAGGTTGGGGTTCTCGAACGCGATCAGGCCGATCGTGCACGCATCGGGCCCGCTGTTGGAGAAGGTGAACCGCACCCGGCCATCCTCGACCGGGGCGACCCCCAGCAGCAGCTGGGCCTGGCCGGTGTCCGCGTCGGGCTGATGGTTGCGGGTGATGTTCTCGAAGGTGAACAGCAGCACGTCCGCCGACGCCGGCGTCGCCGCCAGCAGGGCCACCATCAGTAGGGCAGCAATTGCATATCGCATCCAGATCTCCTTGGTCAGATGCTGTGTGTTCCCCGTGCCTCAGCACCCTACGATACGGCCCCAGCCCCAGGCAAATTCAGGGCCCGGAGCACCATGCGATGCCCGCGGATATTCAAAATATGAACATACTCTCATCTGCCCTCGGTCGTGACGAAACGAACCCAATTTCCCGGCCCCGGTGGGGCGGCTAGAGCAGCTTTCGGTTGTTGGGGTCGCCCAGGAGGGTGATGGCCTTGAGGCAGCTCAGCGTGCTCTCGGCGCCCTGGTTGAGGTTGGCGCCGGTGGCCTCGAGGCCGTCGCAGCAGCCGCCGTTGGCCAGGTCGTAGAGCGTCACGTGCAGGTCGTTGGCGCCGAGGAACCAGTCCAGGGCCTTGCGGGCCAGGATGAGGTAGGTGTCGTCGTCGAGGATGCGGGCGGCGACGCGGTAGGCGCTGGTCATGTCGCCGGCCTCGACGGGCTGCTGGCCGAAGGGCGGCTTGGGCCGGCCCGGCTCGAGCACGCCCTGGTTGCCCACGAAGCTGAAGTGGTCGTCCTCGAGGGTCTGGTCGGTCAGGAACCGCAGCGAATCGACGCCGATGGTGCGGTAGGCGGGGTTCTCCAGCACCTCGCCGGCCAGGAGCATGGCCTCGCAGAGCTTGGCGTTGGCGCTGGTGAGGGTGGGCTCGAACCAGTGCCAGTCAGGGCGGTGGGTCTGGCTGTAGAGTTCGGCCAGGGCGGCGGCGTGCTCGGCGAGGATCCGCCGGACGTTGGCGGCCTCGGGGTAGTGCTGCAGGTAGCTGGCCAGGCCCATCACCACATGGGCCCGCGCCTGCGGGGCGTGCAGCCGGCGGACCGGCTCGAGGGCGCGGTCGAACATCTGCTTGGCCAGCAGGCGGTCCAGCGGGTCGCGCATGGCGTTGACGGTGGTGCCCAGGGCGGACAGGGCACGGCCCTGGGAGTCTTCACTGCCCACGTCGTCGAGCCACTGGCGCTTGTAGTTCATGAAGTTATGGAACTGCCCGTCCTCGCGCTGGGCGTAGTGCAAAAAGCCCAGGTAGCGGCTGGTGAGGTGGCCCATGTGCAGCGCGTCCAGGGCGTCCTGGTTCATGACGGCCACCTGCAGGGCGCGGGCGTTGTCGCTGGTGGAGTAGCCGTGGAAACGGTTGGGCGTGCGGTAGATGGCGTGCTGGAGGATGCCCGTGTCGTCGGTGAGCCGCCGCATGTGGTCGAAGCGGGGCTCGACGACCGTCTCGGTGGCCACGATGGGCCGGGCCGCCTGCTGCACGCGGATCGTCTGGCTGTAGACGTTGAGCACGCGGTCGAACAGCCGGGTGTAGTGCTTGCCGACCTCTGGCCAGCTGGTCTCTCGGCCGTAGACCAGGGCCTTGCTCTTCATCGCGTCGATTCGCTCGGGCTGGTCCAGCAGGCCGGTCAGGGCGTCGGCCATCGCCTCGGCGTTGCCCGGCTCGACCAGCAGGCCGCGCCCGTCGACGAGCACCTCGCGGGCGTGCAGGAACGGCGTGCTGACCACGGCCGTGCCCATGGCCAGGGCGTAGGCCAGCGTGCCGCTGACGACCTGTTCGAGGTTGGGGTAGGGAATCACGTAGATGTCGCACATCCGCAGGAAGTCGACCAGTTCCTCCTGGCTGAGGTACTGGTTGTAGAACAGGACGTTCTGGCGGAGGCCCAGTTCCTTGACGATCCGCTGGAGCTTGAGGCGGTAGTCCTCGCCGTGGAGGCGTTTGACCTCCGGATGGGTCGCGCCGACGACGAGGTAGATGATCTCGGGGTGCTTGCGGGCGACCTTGGCCATGGCGTACAGGGCGTTCTCGACGCCCTTGCCCGGGCCCAGCAGGCCGAAGGTCAGCAGGACGGGTCGGCCGGCGATGTTGTAGCGGGCCTTGATGTCGCGTGGCCGGCTGTCGGGCAGCGGGGGCGTGCCGTGGGGGATCACTTCCACGCGGGCGGGGTCCAGGCCGTACTGCTCGATGAGGATCTGCCGGCTATGCTGGGTCATCGTCACCAGCACGTTGGCCCAGTGGGCCAGGGCCATCAGGCCGCGGCGGTAGTGGGGTTCGGGGTCGCGCAGGACGGTGTGCAGCGTGGCGACGGTGGGCTTGCGGAGGCTCCGCAGCAGGCGCAGCAGATGCATGCCGGCCTCGCCGCCGAAGATGCCGAACTCGTGCTGGATCGAGACGATGTCGACGTCGCTGAAGTTGATGAAGTCGGCCGCCCGCTGGTAGTCGTCCAGGCGGTCGCGATGCATCTCGAAGCCGACCTCGCCGGGGTACTCGAACCGCTCGCTGCCGGGGCCGTTGACGGCGATCACGCGGTGGCGCGCGGTGGTGTCGGTGGCGGTGCGGATGGCGCCGTAGAGGTCGCGGGTGAAGGTGGCGATGCCGCACTGCCGCGGCACGTAGGTGGCCAGAAAGGCCGTCGAGACGCGGCTCTTGCGCGGGGTGGCGTTCTGAATGGTCGAAGGAGCGATGTGGGTGCGTGTGCTGTCAATCATGGTGGCCGTCCCTGTCAAAGCAGGTCCGCGTCACCCGGGAGCCCTCCCAGGCGTGCGGACCCGCACAACGGGCAGGTCCGGCGGACAACTGCCGAAACTACTTCCCCCTAGCCCGTTTGCCGGTTGTGCCTGCGGGCGGCTCTGGACCCAAGCCCACGGAGTGCCTTCCGTGGGCATCGGGGCGGGCTGTTCCCGGCGGGGCACAACACCCTCGCACGTCCGATGGACAAACGGTCTAGCCTATAAATGGCTTGATGGGGCGCATGGCCCCACGGGGATTTATAGGCGCCAACGCCCGATAACCTCCAGGACGGGCCTGAGGGATCGCCGGGGCCGGACCGCCAGCAGAACCGAGCGAGGCGGGCATGGCTGGACGCAAGAAGGCGCAAGTGGTGTCTTATGCGGGCCTAAGCCGCTCCTGCGGGCGGGCGGTGTCGTCGGGGCCCGCTGGGCACCCCCGGCGGAAGGGGCCGGGGCGGGCGGGGCCGGGCGCTACAGACTCTTGGTGACCAGCGCCGCGAATCGCAGGCCGCGCTGGATGTAATTGGCGAATTGGCCGTAGCTCGCGCAGCCCGGGCTCAGCAGGACCGCGTCGCCCGGCCGGGCGGCGGCCATGGCGGCCCGGACGGCGTCGTCGAAGTCGGCCGCTCGCACCACCGTCGGCCCGTCGGCGCCGGCCAGGGCCTCGACGCCGTCGGCCAGGGCGGGCCCGACCGCGCCGGTGGCCACCACGGCCCGGCACCGCTGGGCCAGGGCGGCGCACATCCCCTCCAGCGGCAGGTGCTTGTCGTAGCCGCCCACGATGGCGACGACCCGCCCGGGCTCGAAGCTGTTCAGGGCCACGACCGCCCCGGCGGGGGTGGTGGCCTTGGAATCGTCGAAGTACCGCACGCCGTCGCGCTGCGCTACCAGCGCCAGCCGATGCGGCAGGCCCGTGAAGCCGGCCAGGGCCTTCGCCGCGGCCGACCGCTCCACGCCCATCGCCGCGCCCAGCGCCCAGGCCGCCTGGGCATTGAGCTGATTGTGCGGCCCCGGCACGGCCAGTTCGAACGGCTCGCCGTCGGGCCCGAACCACGCCACGCGCCCCGGGGCCTCCTCGGCCCAGGCGGCGACGACCGGGTCGGCGGCGTTGAGCACCAGCACGCCGTCGGGGCCCTGGAAGCGGAAGAGGTTCTTCTTGGCGTCGCCGTAGGCCGCCATCGTGCCGTGGCGGTCGAGGTGGTTGGCCAGCAGGTTCGTCACGCACGCCACGGCCGGCGAGACGCCCGCCAGCGGCGTGTAGAGCAGCTGAAAGCTCGACAGCTCCAGCACCACCGCGTGGTCGGCCTGGATGCGGCCCGCCGCCAGGTCCTCCAGCAGACTGCCCCCGATATTGCCGCCCAGGTGCGTCGTGTAGCGCGTGGCCAGCACGGCTGCGGTCATGGCGGCGGTGGTGCTCTTGCCCACGCTGCCGGTGATGCCGACCATCGTGGCCGGGCAGCGCTCCATAAAGAGGTTGATCTCGGTGGCCATGGCCACGCCGGCCCGCCGGGCAGCCTGCAGGAAGGGGGCCTCCTCCGGCACGGCCGGGTTGACCACCAGCCGGTCGCAGCCGACCAGGTCGGCCTCGTCATGGCCGCCCAGGTGCAGCGTCACGTCCAGGCCGTCCAGTTGCGCGACGCTCTCGGCCAGATCCGCCGCCGGCGCCAGGTCCGTCACGACCACCTCGGCGCCCTGGCCCGCCAGCCAGCGCGTCACGCCCACGCCGCCGCCGAACCGGCCCAGCCCCATCACCACCACACGCTTGCCCGCGAAGTCCCTGCTCATGCCCGACAGCATACCCGCCCCCGCCCCCTTTTCATATACCCCCCGGCACGCCCGGGGTCCGTAGGGCGGGCACCGCCCGCCGCGATGGCGCCAGGTGGTCCCATGTGTCCCCATATGGCCCCGGGCATGCCCGGAGTCTTCGAACTCGGCACAGCGCCCAGGCGTTGCACTCCATATGGCCCAAGCCCACGGATTGCCATCCGTGGGCATCTCGGCCGGGCCGAACTTGCGGGGCACAACCCTTCATGTCGGCCCTGCCCGACGGAGCCCAACCATCCCCTGGCCCCCACGCAGGACCTCGGGCAAGCCCGGACCTCTACAGCCCGTAGGCTGGGACAGAGCGGCGTGGCCGCGGCGTCCCACCTTTTCGCGGTCCACCGCCCAAGAAGGTGGGACGCCGCTTCGCTCTGTCCCAGCCAACGGCCCTACGTCCGCATCTTCACGGCCACGCGGTGCCAGATGAGGCCCGCCGCGACCAGGGCTCCGCCGGCCAGCCAGATGGGCCCGGGGATCCAGAAGGCCAACCCCAGACAGCCGGCCAGGCCCAGGCCGGCCACCCAGCGGGGGTAGAGCTGCAGCTCCGCCGGCAACCGCAGGGCGGCCAGATTCGTCAGGGCGTAGTAGATCAGCACCGTCAGGGCGCTGAACGACCAGGTGAGCCTCACGTCGCCGATCAGCACCAGGCCCGTCACCGTCACGCCCACCAAAGCCACCGACCAGACCGGCGTGGTGCCCGTGCGGTCGAGCTTCGCCAGGCCGGCCGGCACGTCCCGCCGCCTCCCCATCGCCAGCCAGACGCGCGACAGGCCCAGCACCAGGTTCAGCAGCACGCCCAGCATGGCCGTCATGGCCCCGACGGCCAGCACCACGCCCGCGCCGGCCACGCGGTAGCCTCGGGCGATCACCTCCAGCGGGGCGGCTGGGCCTTCCATCGCCGCCGCGATGCCCTCCACGCCGGCCACGCCCACCGCGACGGCCGCCACGGCCCCGTAGAGCACCATCGACACGATCAGCGTCAGAAGGATCGCCCGCGGAATCGTCCGCCGCGGCTCATGCACCTCCTCGCCCAGCGTGGCGATGCGCCCGTAGCCGGTGTAGCCCACGAACATCAGAGCGGCTGCGTACAGCAGGGCCCCCAGCTCCCCGCCGAGTTGCCCCTCGGGGGCCAGGAAGAAGGGACGGTAGTTCTCCGTGCCCCGCTCGGCCAGTTCCGGCAGGCCCGCCAGCACGAACAGCGCCAGCGCGGCCAGCGTCACCGACACGATGGCGACGTTCACGTTTCGGCTGCGCCGCATGCCGCCCAGGACGATCAGCGTCAGCGCGATCACAGCGCCGGCCGCCACCGGCACGGTCCACCGGCCGTCGCGGCCCAGCAGCGTCAGGCCGTAGCCGGCGAACCCCAGCGCCGCCGTCGCGGCCGAGGCACTCTTGGCCAGCAGGAACAGCCAGCCCGCCGAGAACCCCAGCACCGGCCGAAGGAACCGGTAGCCGTACTCGTACGTGCCGCCCGACACCGGGTGCGCCGCCGCCAGCTGGGCGCTGCTGAGAGCGTTGCACACGGCCACGCCGGCGGCCAGGGCCATCGCCAGGATCACCGCCGGCCCAGCCACCGTGGCGGCCAGGCCCACGCTCACGAAGATGCCCGTGCCCACGATCGAGCCCAGGCCCATCATCATCGCCCCGAACACGCCCAGCTCCCGCCGCAGCTGCGAGGGGCTGGCCGACTCCGTCGGGCCGGACGTCGAATCGTCTGAGGGGGTGCGATAGGGTTCATCCGTCATGCTGTCGCTCCGGTCTTGCCCCGGGTACACTGTCCACGAGACATTGTAGGCCCGCAACCGGACAGGCTGCCATGGCGGCCGCCGATCGCGCTGGGCGTTCCCGAGGCGCCTTCGGCCCAAGCCCACGGAATGCCTTCCGTGGGCATCGCGGCGGGCCTTACCTGGCGCGGCACAACGCCGAGACCGGCATGGGCGTTCGCGGCGCGGTCAGCCCATCGCGTGGCCGCGTGCGGCCATGGCACCCATCCTGGAGGTAGAATCATGTCAGACTCGACGCAGACCCCTCGCCAGCGGGTGCTGACGGCCCTGACCCATCGCCAGCCGCAGCGCGTGCCCTTTTCGTGGGGCTTTGGCCCCACGGCCGAGATGCAGCAGGTGCTCTCGGCCGAGCTGGCCCGCCAGGGGCTCGACTGGCCCCGCCTGCGGGCCGCCACCGACGACGTGCGGAGCGTCCACCTCCGCTACGCCGGCCCGCCCCGGCCCGAGCGGACGGACTTCTGGGGCGTCCGCCGCAAACCCGTAGCCTACGGCGGGGGCCAGTACAACGAGTTCGAGCACTACCCCCTGGCCGGCCTGGACTCGCCGGCCGCCGTCGCCGCCCACCCCTGGCCCGACCCGGACGCCTTCGACTACGCCGGCCTGGCCCGCGACATCGAGCAGCTGCAGGACGACAACGCCCCCCGCGCGGTCCGCTGCCTGAGCGGCAACCCCTTCGAGATCTACTCCTGGATGGTCGGCCTGGAGGAGGCGCTGATCAACCTGGCCACCGAGCCCGACCTCGTCCACGCCGCCCTCGAGCCGATCACCGCCTTCTGGCTGGCCCGGCTGGAGCGGATCGCCGCTGTCGCGGGCGAGCGCATCGACCTGTGGTTCTTCGCCGACGACCTCGGCAGCCAGGCCGGCCCGCTGCTCTCGCCGGCCAGCTACCGCGCGGTGCTGATGCCGTACCACCGCCGGCTCTTCCAGGCCGCCCGGCGCCTCACGCCCCGCGCCCGGCTGCTCTACCACAGCGACGGCTCGGTCGCCGGCCTGCTCGACGCGCTCATCGAGGCCGGCATCGACGTGCTCGAGGCCTGCCAGGTCGAGTGCGCCGGCATGGACCCCGCGACGCTCAAGAGCCGCTGGGGCGACCGCCTCAGCTTCCACGGCGCCATCAGCGTCCAGCAACTGCTGCCGCGCGCCGACGCCGCCACCGTCCGCACCGAGTGCCGCCGGTTGGTGGAGATCCTCGGCGCCGGCGGCGGCTACATCGCCGCCCCCAGCCACGCCGTCCAGGTCGGCACGCCCGTCGAGAACGTCCTGGCCATGCTCCAGGCCGTCCTCGGCGACGAGGACTACGCACAAGCCCTGCAGGCCGCCGCCCTGTAGCCCTTCGGCCGATCGCGCCTGCGTGTCCACAAATTGGGCTCCTACCCAAGCCCACGGAATGCTTCCCGCGGGCATCGCGGCGGGCCGTGCCCCTGTCGCCCCAACGTCCCGCACGTCCAATGAGCGAACGGGCGAGCCCCCCCCATGGCTGCCGGCCAGGCCGGCCGGCTGATCGCCGACGACGGCTGGCACCAGGCCCGTGGCCGGCTCGTCAAGGGCACCGAGTACGACCTGGCCGCCGTCCACTACGCCGACAGCGACGAGGAGGCCTGGGGCCTGGACGCCCTGCGGATTGGCTGGACGCCCCTGGGCCGGGTCGACCTGCCTGCCGGTGAACACGCCCTGCAGGTCGAGTGCGAGCCCGACGCGGCCGGCTTCGGCTTCGACTGCTGGGCCCTCATCGCCGACCACGCCAACCCCGGCCAGCCCGCCCAGTCAGAATAGCCGGCCGGCAAACCCATACTGTCGCCCGCGCAACCAACCGCCGGTGCCGGGGCTACGGCGTCTGTAGCCACGGCCTCGGCGGCGGGGAATCGGCTTGGTTCCGTCAGAGTCCGGCCCGGCCTGCGCCCCGTCCCATGGGGCTTATTCTCTGAATTCTCCGATTGCATACAATATACAATATACA
>JAWLCG010000206.1:0-8913 GCA_041687295.1 Phycisphaerae bacterium
CCCCGGGCGCCTCAGCGCGGCCGGGCGCCAATACCCACGGCGCGGAACTCGCCCCGGCCAGCGTCGCCGCTGGCAGCCGACCTCGGCCCTGTCGGGGATGTCCGCGCCATGTCTCGCTCCTCGTCGGGGCCCTCGCGGGCCTGCAAGGCTACCTATTATAGGATAGGCCCCGGAACTGTCAATTTCCCGCCGGGGGTCTCCGCTGCCGGGCCTCGCTGGCGCTCGACCCGGCCTACGGGGCCGCCGGTGGCGGCTTGGCCGCGGCGGGGGGCGTGGGGGTCGGCTCGGCGACGACGTGCGAGGCCTCGCCGGTCAGCATGCCGGCCGCCAGGGCCTCGGGCGGGCCGCTGAGCAGATCGATCCGCCGCCAGGCGCCCGAGAGGAACCGCCCCAGCATGACCGCCGCCAGCACCACCAGGTAGATCGTGCCGGCCAGCCAGATGCCCGCGCTCTCGAGCCCCGGCCAGACCCGCAGCGCCAGCCAGCCCCCGCCGGTCAGGAACACGATCGCCAGCGGCACCATCACCAGGGCGGGCCAGCGGGTGTCGCCCGCGCCCCGCAGGGCGCCGATGAGGACAATGTTGGTCGCGTCGAAGACCTGGAAGATCGCCGCCAGGACCATCAGCCGACTGGTGACCGCCACGATGTCCCCCAGCCGACCGGCCAGGGCCGGGTCCAGCCCGGGCGAGACGTCCAGGAAGAACTCCGCCAGCGGCCGGCGGAACAGCCAGAAGCCCAGCCCGCAGGTGCCCATGTAGAGCACGCCTACGATCAGGGCGGCAAAGGTCCGCCGGCTGACCAGGTCGAGGCGCTTCTCGCCGATGTGGCGTCCCACGATGGCCGAGATGGCCACGCTGATGCCGACCGCCGGCATGAACGAGACGTGCAGGTAGCGCATCACGACGCTGCTGGCGGTCATGTGGACCGTGCCGGCCAGGGCGGACGGCTCGCCCAGGACGGTCTGCACCTGGCCGCTGAGGACCGAGAAGCCCACGCCCCAGGTCAGGATGTCGACAAAGAAGTTCAGCCCTGCCGGCCAGCCGATCGCCAGCACCTGGCGGACCTGGGCCATGCGCAGGCGGGCCTCGCCGACCGCGCGGGCGGCCCGGAGCGTCGGGCCCCAGAGGAACAGGCCCATCAGCACCGCCAGGGCCACCGCCGCCGAGGCCACCGTCGCCAGGGCCGCCCCGGCCACGCCCATCTCGGGCAGGCCCCACGCCCCGAAGATCAACGCGTAGTCGCCCACGATATTCAGCCCGTTGGCCAGCAGGGACACTCCGAATACGACCATCGGCTTGTGGACGCCGAAGAAAAATCCCTCCAGCACGCGGCAGCTCAGGAAGATGGCCGTCCCGAGGATCATCAGGCGGAAGTAGCTCACCTCCATCGCCTGGACGGCCGGCGAATGGCCGATGCGCTCGAAGATCGCCGGCGCCAACCAGACCAGCGGCAGCAGGATCAGCCCGTACAGCCAGGCCAGCCGCAACGCCTGCCAGGTGTACTCGCGACAGCGGTTCAGCCGGCCCGCGCCGAGGTTCTGGGCCACGAAGGTGCTCACCACCGACAGCGTGCCCATGGCCAGGGCCGTCGGGGCGAAGCTCAGGGCGCCGCCGACGAACTGGGCGCTGAGGGCCTCGGCCCCGGCCGGCTGGATGCGGGCGACCATCAGCCCGTCGACGAAGTGCAGCACCGTCGCGTTGAGCATGCTCAGACTCGTCGGCAGGGCCAGGCGCAGCACCTCCCCGATGCCCCAGAATCGCTTCGGGTCGGCCAGTTGTGGTGCGTGCGAGTCCATCGTACCTCCGCCCCCAGTGTTCGCCCCCGCGGCTCGCCCGACAAGGGCAAACGGTCAATGCTACCGCGGCCCCGCTGTCGGGTCAATGCGGCCCCGCCGGCCGTTTGCCCGGCCCGGATTCGTAACCTATCTTCCCTACGGTGCCACAGAGGCCGCCACGCATCGGTTCACCTCGTCCCGCTCCGACTGGGACCGCGATGCAGGCCTCTGGATCGGCCTGGACCCCTCCGCGTGAACCGCCCCCGAGTCCCTCGAGCCCTCGCGGGCCCGGCCATGGGCCGGTGCAAGGCTTGGCGCTGTTCCCCGGCCCCCGCGGGCCGACCGATGCGGATGGAGATCAGGATGCGTTCGATCGACACACCCGTGGAATTCTTCTCGAGCCTCGAGCCCCGGCTGCTGCTCAGCGGCGATGGCGTCGCCGAGCGCCTGGAGAGCGTCGAGAGCTTCTCGATCGCCCAGACGGTCAGCCGGCCCATGGTCGGCGACGTCAACGGCGACGACCTCGTCAACGAGACCGACCTGGCCGCCCTGATGACCCATTGGGGCGCCACTGGCGAGCAGGCGACCTGGCAGAACGGCAACTTCAACGGCGACGAAACGATCGACGAGCTCGACCTGGCCCTGCTGCTGCGCCAGTGGGGCGTTCGGCCCCGCCCGGCGGCCGAGCCGGCGCCCGAGCCCGAACTCGTTGAGCCCGAGCCCGTCGTCGACCCGCTGGCCGGCTGGTCGGTCAACGTGATCGGCGACACGCTGACGATCCTGGGTACCGACGGCGACGACAGCTTCACCCTCGCCCAGACCGGCCAGGTGCTTACGATGACCGTCGCCGGGCAGAGCTTCCACTACAGCGGCGTCGCCCGCATCGTCGCCCGCATGGGCGCCGGCAACGATACGGTCATCCTGCTGGACTCGGTGCTGGTGCCGGCCTGGATCTACGGCGGCGACGGCGACGACTATCTCCAGGGCGGCTCGGGCGACGACTACCTCCACGGCGGCACCGGCAACAACGTGCTGATCGGCGGGGCCGGCAACGACACGCTGGTGAGCCTGGGCGGCGGGGTCAGTCAACTGACCGGCGGCGAAGGGCAGGACGTGTTCTGGGCCACGGCGAACGACGTCATCGCCGCCCAGGCCGCCGAGATCGCCCTCGGCAGCGTCCACCGCGTCGCCAGCTTCTACCAGCCCTGGACGACCGACCCGACCAGCCCGGACTACGTCACCCTCGAGCTCAACGGGCCGGACCTCCGCGACCCGACGCCCACCAGCGCGTTCTACACCTACGCCAACTACTCCCACCACCCGCTGTTCAACAACGGGCCCGAGCTGACCGACCTGTTCCAGGGCTTCGTGGGCGACTGCTACTATCTGGCGGGCATCGGCTCGATGGCCTACGTCAACCCCGACACGATCCGCAGCGCCATCGTTGACCTCGGCGACGGCACCTACGCTGTGCGCTTCTACAACAGCTACACCCGCCAGCCGGTCTACCTGCGGCTCGACGCCGACCTGCCCAGCCGCTACGGCCAGCCCGCCTACGCCGGCCTCAGCGACACCGGCGAGCTGTGGGTCGCCCTGATGGAGAAGGCCTGGGCCTACTACCGCCGCGGCGAGAACAGCTACGCCTCGACCAATTCGGGCTGGATGAGCGAGGTCTACACCGCGCTGTCGACCCGGCAGACGATCAGCCGATGGTTCGACTCCACCGCCAGCGGCTCACAGATCTACACCATGGTCCGCGACCTGCTCAACCAGGGCTACGCCCTCACCGTCGGCTCCCGCGGCACGGCCAGCGGCCCGATCGTCGCCGGCCACGCCTACACCATCGCCGCCGTCGAGACCGACGCGAGCGGCGGCTACTGGATCACCGTGCACAACCCCTGGGGCTACGACGGCGGCACCGCCAGCGGCGACACGACCGACGGCTTCATCCGCCTGGCCGCCCAGGACATGGCCACCTACTTCAGCGCGATGAGTGGAATCAACCTGGCGTAATGCCGTCGCGTACGCTGTGGGTCGGGTGTTCCCGAGGCCGGCGCCGCCGTATGGCGCCGGCCTCGTTGTTTGTAGGGCGGGCACGGCCCGCCGGCGGTGACGCCAAGGGCCACCGCTTCGCCCGGCGCCACCGCGGCGGGCGGTGCCCGCCCTACTTGCTGCTCACAGGCAGGGGCGCCAGACGCGCATTGGCCCGCCCTGGCGGTTGTCCCAGGCGAAGTAGGGCGCCGCGCGCACCCGCGCGGGCCGCAGGGAGGGCTGGGTATAAGGCCGGTAGAGCTGCCCCTTCCAGCCGGCCGGGCTGTACGCGCGGCCCGGGCCGGTCAACACCACGACACCCCCGCCCAGCCGGCGGTCCCAGCGGGGTTCGTACCGGGCCGCCGTCAGCAGGGCCAGCGTGCGGACGTCGGCGCGGTGGTCGGCCTGCTCCAGGCAGTACACCAGCGGGCCCCGCTGCAGGGCGACCTGGCCCAGGTCGGCCGACACCTGCGGGTGGGCGAGCATCCGCTCGACGGGCATCGTCAGGTCCAGCTCGACCCTGTCCCGGTCGCTCCAGAGGCGCTCCAGCCGAACGTACCCGTCCACTGGCCGGGCTCGCACGGGTTGGCCATTGACCGCCAGCGTCCAGTGCCGACACCAGCCCGGCACGCGCAGCTGCAGGGCGAAGCGGGCCTGGCCCCCCAGACGCAGCGTCAGGCCGACCCGGCCCTTCCAGGGGTACTGGGTCTGCTGCACCAGCCGCACGGCCTGGCCGGCGACGGTGACGCGGGCCTCGCCGGCGACGTAGTGGTGCACGGTGAGCACGCCGTTGCCCAGGCCATAGAGGTAGCCACCCAGCGACGCGATCAGCCGGGCGATGTTCGGCGGGCAACAGCTGCAGCCAAACCACTCCTGCCGCCGGTGCCCGCCGTCGCTGGCCAGCGGGTTGACGTAGAAGAACTTCCGCCCGTCGAGGCTCACCCCGGCCAGCACGCCGTTGTACAGGGCCCGCTCGGCCACGTCGGCGTACTCGGCGAGCGGCTCGAGCTCCAGCATCCGCTGGGCGAACAGGAACAGGCCAATGGCGGCGCAGGTCTCGGCGTAGGCGGTGGCGTTGGGCAGGTCGTAGTCGGTGGTGAAGGCCTCGCCCTTGGCCGTCGAGCCGATCCCGCCGGTAACGTACATCTTGTGCTGCGTGACGTCTCGCCAGAGCCGCCTGCAGGCTTCGGCCAGGGCGGCGTCGCCGGTCTCGGCCGCGGCGTCGGCCATGGCGCAGTAGAGGTACATCGCCCGCACGGCATGGCCCACGGCCCCGGCCTGCTGGCGGACGGGCAGGTGGGCCTGGTAGTAGGCGTCGTCGCCCCAGTGGCGGGCCGGGTCCTCGCCGCGGCGGCGGGCCTCGGCCTGGAAGAAGCTTTCGCCCTGGCCCCGGGCGTCCAGAAAGTGCAGGGCCAGCTCCAGGTAGCGCCGCTCGCCGGTGGCGCGGTAGAGCTTGACCAGGGCCAGCTCGATCTCCTCATGGCCCGGGTAGCCGGGCCGGCCCTGGGTGACGAACAGGTCGTGGAGGTAGTCGGCGTACCGTCGCACGGCGGCGAGCAGCGTGTCACTGCCGGTGGCGGCGTGGTGGGCCAGGCCGGCCTCGATGAGGTGGCCTGCGCAGTAGAGCTCGTGCTGGTCGCGGAGGTTGGTGAAGCGTTTGTTCGGCTCGACGACGGTGAAGTGGGTGTTGAGGTACCCGTCGGGCTGCTGGGCCGAGGCGATCCGCTCGGCCAGGGCGTTCACTCTCCGGGTCAGGGCGGCGTCGGGGTGGGCCGTCAGGCTGTAGCAGGCGGCCTCGAGGGCCTTGGCGACGTCGGAGTCCCAGAACACGTGGGGCTCTTTGGCGTCGCCGGGCCGCCAGGAGAGGTCGAACGCGGCCAGGCGGCCCGTCCGCTCGCACCAGTCCAGCACCGTGGGGATGGTCACGTCCCGGTTGACGGCCTGCCGGTCGGCCCAGAAGCCTGGCCCGATCGTCACGTCCCGCAAGTCCACCGGCCGAGATGCCCGCGCTACCGTTGCGTCCATGTCCGCACCTTTCCTGAAGGGAGTGCCCCCGTGATAGCCTTGCCCTGCGGCCATGTCAACGCCGGCCCGGCCCGGCCAATCCGTGGCCAGCCAATGGCGTCGGGCCCTCAGGCGAGTACAATTCCAGGTTGGCCCGGCCGTTGCCTCGGGCGCGAGTGACGATCCACGGACCTGGTGGAAGGGAATCAGCCATGCGGACGGAATCTTTCGAGTTCTTCAAGACCCTCATGGGCACGCCGAGCCCCAGCGGTTTCGAGGCGGCTGGCCAGAAGGTCTGGTGCGACTACGCCCGGCAGTTCGCCGACGAGGTCCGCACCGACGCCTACGGCAACGCCGTGGCCGTGCTCAATCCCGGCGGCGACCCCAAGGTCGTCTTCGACGGCCATGCCGACGAACTGGGCATGATGGTCAAGTACATCGACGACAAGGGCTTCATCTACGTCCAGCGGATCGGCGGGATCGACCCGGCCCTGGTGCGGGGCAAGCGCGTGGACATCCACACGCTCACCGGCCTGGTTCGCGGCGTGGTGGGCGCCACGGCCATCCACCTGCAGCCCCGCGAGGGCGAGAAAAAGGTGCCCAAGTGGCCCGAGCTGTTCGTGGACATCGGCGCGGCCAACGGCGAGGAGGCCAAGAAGCGTGTCCAGGTGGGCAACCCCGTGACCTTCACGGAGATCTTCGAGATGCTCGGCGAGCACATTGGCGTGGCCCGGGCGTTCGACAACCGCGTGGGCACGTGGTGCGCGGTCGAGGGCCTGCGCCTCGCGGCCGAGAAGCGCGACCAGCTGAAATGTGCCGTCTACGCCTGCTCCAGCGTGATGGAGGAGGTCGGCGGGGCCGGTGCAGCCATGAACGCGGCCAATATCAAGCCCGACGCCGCCATCGTCGTCGACGTCACGCACGCCACGGACACCCCGGGCATCGACGTCAAAGAGCACGGCGAGGTGAAGATGGGCGCCGGCCCGAGCCTCTCGATCGGACGCGAGAACCACCCCGTGCTCAACGAGCTGGTCATCGCCGCCGCCAGGGACGCCGAGATCCCCCTGCAGTTCGAGGCCTTCGGCATCAGCGGCGGCACGAACGCCCTGAGCTACTACTCCAAGGAGGGCGGCATCCCCTGCGCGGTCCTGGGCCTGCCCAACCGCTACATGCACACCACCGTCGAGATGATCGACCTGCGCGACATGCAGCGCATCGCCGAACTGCTCGCCGCCAGCGTCCTGCGAATGACCCAGGGCCAGCGGTTCAAGGTGAAGGTGTAGCGGTTTTTGATCTGAGATTTTCGATCTAAGAACTCACCGGGCCGCGCGCCACCCACGGCGCGCGGCCCGGTGTCGTTGGGGGCTATGACGCCTGCGAATCCACGCCCACGGAATGCTTTCCGTGGGCTTCTCGTCCAGGCTGTGCTGACGGGACGCGAGGTGTCCTCGTTCGCGTCGGGGGCTTGACCGTTCCGCAGGGCCGGGGCACAATGCCCGGCCGACGTCAACCGGTTTTGGGCCGGTGCCACCGTGACACTCGATGTAGAGGATGCCCCATGACTGCCGACCGTACCGTCCGTGAGGATGCCCGCCTGGTGACCTGGCCCGCCCCAGAGGGGGCCGTGCTGGACGAGGGGTTCACCCTCCGTGTCAACGGCCAGCCGGTGTCGGTGTACGGCACGCAGGTGGCGGCGTTCGCGATCTTCGACTTCACCGGGGTGGTCGAGGTGGAGATCGAGAACGATCGGCCCTTCGAGCAGGTTAAGGTTCGCCCGCTGAGCCGCGGCGTGCAGGCGGCGGTGGACGGGCGGACGGTGCGGTTCGCGCTGGATCGCCCGGGGTACTTCAGCGTGGAGTTCGACGGCCATCTGCGCCGCCCGCTGCTGCTGTGGTCGTGCGCGCCTGAGTCCGAGCCGGCCCCCAGTGCCGACGACCCGAATGTGCTCTACTTCGGCCCGGGCGTGCACGAGGTCGAGGGCGAGGAGATCCGCCTGCAGACCGGCCAGACGCTCTACCTCGCCGGCGGCGCCGTCGTGCACGGGCGGGTCTTCGCCGAGGACGCCCAGACCATCGCCATCCGGGGCCGGGGCGTGCTGGACGGCCTGCCCTGGTGCGGCCAGCGGGGCCGGCACATGCGCCTGATGCGCTTCGCCAACTGCCAGGGCCTCCGCATCGACGGCCCGGCCTTCGTCAACAGCCCCACCTGGACCTGCGTGCCCATGGGCAGCCGGGACATCGACATCCGCAACGCCAAGATCATCACCTGGACCGGCGGGGGCGACGGCTTCGACATCGTCGGCTGCCAGGACGTGCTCGTGGAGAACTGCTTCGCCCGCACCAAGGACGACTGCGTCGCCATCAAGGCCACCGGCTACAGCAGCCCGGTCGGCTGCCAGGACGTGCGGAACGTCGTCGTGCGGGGCTGCGTCTTCTGGAACGCCGAGTGGGGCAACGCCATCGAGATCGGCTACGAGACCCGCTGCGAGGAGATGAGCGGCATCGTCTTTGAGGACCTCGACATCATCCACTGCGAGGCGGAGCTCTACAGCTCGGGCGCAACCTTCTCGATCCACAACGGCGACCGCGCCCTGGTCCGCGACGTCATCGTGCGGAACATCCGCGTGGAGGACTCGCACGAGAAGCTCATCGACATCAAGGTACTCTTCGCCCAGTACAGCAAGGACGAGCAGCGCGGGCGCATCCGCGGCGTGCTGCTCAAGGACATCCACGTGGTCGACGGGCCCATCCCCGTCTCGATCATCCAGGGCTACGACGGCCAGCACATGGTCGAGGACGTGACGATCGAGGGCCTGCGTTTTCACGGCCAGCCCGTCGAGACGCTGCTGGACGCCCGCATGGTCCACGAGCGGGCCCACAACGTGCGGTTCGTCCGCCCCGACGGCTCGGTGGGCTGGGCCCGCAAGCTGTAGCGTGTAGGCCGGGTCGAGCTATGCGAGGCCCGGCAGCGGGGGAGCCGGGTGCTCCGTCGCTGCCGGGCCTCACTGCGTTCGACCCGGCCTACGGGCTGGCCCGGCAAGCTGTAGCGTGTAGGCCGGGTCGAGCTATGCGAGGCCCGGCAGCGGGGGAGCCGGGTGCTCCGTC
>JAWLCG010000207.1:0-8902 GCA_041687295.1 Phycisphaerae bacterium
AGCCCCTCCCGCCCCTCCGGCACACCCGCCGCCCGGTGCTCGTTGCCGCCTGCTGACGTGACCAATTGAGCAACAGGCCCGGCATTCCGTGGGCTTGGGGAGGAGGCGTGGGGTGGGTCCGGGGCGCGATCGATGGGCTGCCTGGGTGCCGTCAACGGCGGAGCCGCTTCTGACCGCCACCCATTGACTGGTCGGCTCTGCGCCGGTACAAACGAATGTCCACGGGGCGTAGCTCAGTTTGGTAGAGCGCTGCGTTTGGGACGCAGAGGCCGCTGGTTCAAATCCAGTCGCCCCGAGTCGGCCGCAGGCCGACTAGAGCATGAGAGAGGAGAAAGTAGAGAGTAGAGCGGAGGCTGACGCCCGTCTGGGCGCACCGCCGCTCAGGGGTGGCAAGACCTCTCCTGCGGTCTACTCTCTCCTTTCTACTTTCTGGTGGTGCGTCTGGCGGGAAAGGTGCCGCAGGGGGCTGTTACCTGCCATGACGGCTTTGGAGCGACTGGCTGGACCGTCTGCCGATTGGACGGGAGGGTGCGGTGGGCCTCGCTGGGAACGGCCCGCCGCGATGCCCACGGAAGGCATTCCGTGGGCTTGGGCCGGAGGGGCGCGGGGTGGGGCCGCTGGTGAGATCGGCGGGGCGGGCGAGCGGGCTGGCGCGTTTGCCTGTTGGACATGGTGGTGCGTTGGGCCTCGTCGGGAACGGCCCGCCGCGATGCCCACGGAAGGCATTCCGTGGGCTTGGGCCAAGCCGTGCGGTTGCCTGGGCCCTGCACGGCTGCAGACAGCGCAGCCGTGGCACCCAGCCTGACAGTATAGACGGGTCGGTCTACTACGCGGGCGGCTGCAGGGGGTACTGGCCGAACTCGGCGACGGCGGCGTGGAGGGCGGCGGTGTTCTCGGGGGGGAAGGGCATGCCCTGGTCGGGGCCGGGGAAGTAGCCGCCCTCGCGGCCCAGCTGCCAGAGTCGGCGGCGGACCTCCAACCGGATGGCCTCGGGCGGGCCCTTCATGACCAGGTCGGTGGCGATGGCGCCCTGCAGGGCCATCTTGCCCTGTGTGACCGCCCGGACGCGGGTCAGGTCGTTGGCGGTGGCCTGGACGGGGTTGAGCACGTCGATGCCGAGTTCCATGAAGATCTCCAGCATCTCTTCGATGTGCCCGCAGGAGTGGAAGTTGATGATCACGCCGTGCTGCTTGTACAGGCCGATGAGCCGGCGGTACTCCGGCACGAGGAACTCCCGGACGATGGCCGGGCCCAGCAGCGGGGCGATCTGCGTGCCCAGGTCGTCGCCGAGACCCGCCACGGCGATGCCCACGGCCAGGTAGTGCCGCGCGATGCCCAACTGGAAGTCCATCACACGGCGGAGCACCTCGCGGGCCCAGGGCGGGTCGAGGTAGAAGGACTCCATCATCGTCTCCATCGAGGCGATGGCGTAGGCCTTCTCCCACAGCGTGGCGCGGTGCGATCCGCCGATGAACTTCGCCTCGCGCTGGGCGGCGTCGATGCGCTCGGCCCGCTGGTAGATGGGCCCGCAGATCCGCTCGTCGTCGGGGTCGGGCCAGGCGTAGCGATCGGGGTCGGGCTTGTCGGCCAGCGGGAAGCCTCGGGGGAAGCCCATCACGCCGGGCAGTTCCTTGTGCCGGGCAGTGCCCCAGATGTCGATCCAGTGGGCGCCGGCCGGCTGAACGTCGTGGCCGGGGCAGTCGTAGCCTTCGCCGTTACAGCCGCGGTAGGCCAGCCCCACCGACGGCAGGCCGGCCATGGCGTAGGCGGGCTGATTGAAGCGGAGGATGCGCAGGGCATTTTCCTTGGGTGTCATGGACGGCTCCTTGTGGGGGGCGATTCTACCGCACCGGCCCCTGGGGGCAACGGCCGAGCCGGGCGAATCGGGCAGGCGCCTCTTGCACCGCGTGGCGCTCGCGATGGCAGGGGCAGCCCCTGGGCGGTATACTGCAGCATGGCGGCCTGCTCGTAACCCACGACGAGGCCATCGCTCTCGCGAAGGCTGTGGCCCTTCGCGTGCTGGCGGACCGTCTCGAGCATGCCCGCTGCTGCGCGTGCCGGGGCATCCCGGCGACCGTGCTGGCCGAGATGGCCCGGCGGGGGATCGAACCGCCCGCACCGGAGGAGAACCGCCATGGATGGCCTGTCCCGACAGACTCGGCAGCGGTGGAACGCCCTGGCGGCGGCGGGGGTGCAATACTCGCGGCCCTGGCTGGACCTGAACGCGGCCGAGGCCCGCCGGCGGGTGGACCCCCTGGGCCTGCTGGGCGACCTGGCCGGTCGGCGGGTGCTGTGCCTGGCCGGCGGGGGCGGACAGCAGTCGGCCGCCTTCGGCCTGCTGGGGGCGGAGGTGACCGTGCTGGACCTGTCCGACGAGATGCTCGCCCGCGACCACGAGGCGGCGGACCACTACGGGCTGTCGACCCGCACGGTCCAGGGCGACGCGCGGGAACTGGGCGCGATGGGCCTGGGGTCCTTCGACGTCATCTGGCACGCCCACTCGCTGACCTTCATTCCGCAGATCGAGCCGGTCTTCGACGGCGTGGCCGGCTGCCTGCGGGCGGGCGGTGTGTACCACCTGTCGTGCTGGAACCCGCTCGCCCACGGGGCCGATCAGCACTGGACGGGGCAGGGCTACCTGCTGCGCGAGCCGTACGTCGAGGGGGCCGAAGCCGTCGACGCCGACCCGTTCTGGGACATCGACAGCCCTGCCGGTCCCGACGCGCCCAAGCAGCGGGTGGCCGGCCCGCGGGAGTTTCGTCACACGCTGACGGCCGTCCTGAACGGGCTGATCGGCCGGGGGTTCGTCCTGCTGGACGTGCACGAGGAGCCCTGGGGCGACCCGGCCGCCGAGCCGGGCTCGTGGGGACACTTCTGCACGATCGCCCCGCCCTGGCTGGCCCTCTGGGCCGCCCGCCGACCTGACCTGCTGGCCGAGGCGCGGGGAGGACAGTAGCCAGCGGCCAGGACCGAGGGGATAGAATGAATGAGCAAGCGAAGACGCGGAGCCGATACAGATGGCATCGATCGACCCGGACATCATTGACCGTGTGCGGCTGGACTTCCCACCCGAGCAGGCTCCTGAAGTGATCCAACGACTCGATGCCTTGGGCGGCTCGCAGCGCGTGCTGCGGTGCATTGTCTTCGCCGCGCGAGGCCACCAGTGGTACTTCGACTTCCTGTGCCGGCTCGCCGCGTGCGATTACCGTGACGTCATTCTGGCCGCGGAGTACACTCGCTTTGGCGATCGGCTCTACGACTTCTCCCAGCCGCTGCCGCAGTCGATGATTGCCCAGCCGAACCGGTCTGTAGAAGACAGGCCGTAGAGCGTAGGGCGGGCAATGCCCGCCGACGAGGGCGTCAGGGCGATGATGGGGGCGGGTCCGTCATCGATGGCGGGCGGTGCCCGCCCTACGGGACAAGACCGTTTGCCTGTGGGACGTGCGGATGGGTCGGGCTGCACCAGGCTCGGCCCGCCCCGATGCCCACGGATGGCAATCCGTGGGCTTGGGCCAGGCTTCCGCGTTTGCAGGCGGGGTGAGCACTCCGCGGCGTCAGTCGCGCGCCAGGGCGTTGTCGATTTCGTCGCGGCGGGGGATCGACGGCTGGGCGCCGATCCGCGTCACGCTCAGGCCGGCGGCGGTGTTGGCGAAGCGGACGGCTTCGGGCAGCGGGCGTCCCTGGACCATGGCCACGGCCAGGGCGCCGCAGAAGGTGTCGCCGGCGGCCGTCGTGTCGACCACCTGGACGGCCATCGCCGGCACGGCCGTCTCGAGCCCCTCGGCCGAGACCACCGCGCCCTGCTTGCCCAGCGTGATCACCACCACGGCCGGGCCGCGCTGGCGGAGCACGCCGGCTACGCGCTTCGCGTCGTCGACGGTCGCGACGGCCTGGTCGGCCAGGGCGGCCGCCTCCACCTCGTTGACCACCAGCACGCTCATCGCGTCGCCCACCGGCACCGCCAGGCCGCGAACGGGGGCGTAGTTGAACAGCACCCGCGTGCCATGCTGGCGGGCCAGGCGCAGCACCTCCAGGATCGTGTCGGCGGGGATCTCCATCTGCATCAGCACCATGGCCGAGTCGGCGATGACGTCCTCGCACTCGCGGACGCGCTGGGGCGTCAGGGCGTCGTTCGTGCCGGGGGCGACGGCCAGGTAGTTCTCGCCGCGCCCGTCGAACATCACCAGGGCCGTGCCCGTCGAGGGCCCCGCGTTGGTGAAGATCCGCCCGGTGTCGATGCCGTCGTTGCGGAAGTTCTCCAGGATCCGCGGGGCGTACAGGTCGTCGCCCAGGGCGGTGATGAATGTGGTTCGGCCCCCGGCGCGGGCGGCGGCCACGGCCGTGTTGGCGCCCTTGCCGCCGTAGGTCTGCATGAACTGCCCATCGGTCACCGTTTCGCCGACGGCGGGCAGGTGGGGCAGCTTCATGATGAAGTCGACGTTCGAGCTGCCGACGATCGTGATGCGGTCCTTGGCCATGGTCTACTCCCCAAAGCGTTCGCGGGCGGCCTCGCAGATCGCGCGGGTCGCCGTCGCCCCGATCCGCGTGACGCCCAGGTCGATCACTCGCAGGGCGTCCTCCAGCGACCGCACGCCGCCGGAGGCCTTGACGCCCACCGAACTCTTGCAGTGCTTGCGCATCAGCCGCAGGTCGTGGTCGGTCGCGCCCTTGTAGCTGTAGGTGCCGTTGTCGCCCTTGACGAAGCCGAAGCCGGTGCTGGTCTTGACGTAGTCGACGCCGAGCTGTGAGCAGATCTCGCACAGGCGGATCTTGGGCTCGTCGTCGGGCAGGTAGTCGGTCTCGAAGATGACCTTGAGGATGCCGCGGTGCTTTCGGGTGACGGTGAGGACGGCCTCGATGTCCTGCCGCACGGCCGGCCAGTCGTTGGCGAGGACGCGGGCGTTGTTGACGACCATGTCGACCTCGGTGGCGCCGTCGTTGAAGGCCTGCTCGGCCTCGAAGGCCTTGACGGCGGGCTTGCTCGTGCCGTGCGGGAAGCCGATCACCGTGCAGGTGGCGATGGGCGTGCCGGCCAGCAGGCTGTGGACGAGCTTGACGTCGCAGGGCCGGACGCACAGCGACGCCAGCGGGTAAACCCGCAGGCTGTCGCAGTCCTGGCGGACCTGGGCCTCGGTGAGGGTGGGGTGGAGGATCGCGTGGTCGATCATGCGGGCGATCCGGGTCATCGTCAGGTCAGTGGGCATGGAGCTCTCCGTTGTCAGCCGATACGCGTGCCGGGTCGGCCCGGCGGGAAAGGGCATAGCCTACCATGCGGCCAATCGGCTGACCAGAGCCCAGCCGGCTCAACCGCCCAGGAGTCTGGCCAGGGCGGGCCAGGTCGCCAGGCCGGCCGCCAGCACGCCCAGGCCGACCGTGGCGAACCACACCCGGTCAGCCCGCTCGGGAAAGAGCGTCACCGAGGCCGCCGACGCGACCAGGATGGACACGACGTTGCTCAGCGGGAAGACCAGGGCGGCCGGCCCCGCCGAGGCCACGCTCAGCGTCCACAGGCCCGCCACCGAGCCGACGCCCGCGATCGTGCCCAGGCCCAGCGCCCAGCCCAGCGGGGCCCCGAACCGCCGTCGCACGACCAGCTGCCCCCCCAGCAGCCCGGCCAGGGCCAGATAGAGGCTGGCCCGGAAGACGTCGCCGTAGCGGGCCGCGTCGCTGACCCCGTCCAGGCCGACCGGGGCGTAGTTGAGGTACTTCATGGCCAGCCCGGCGGTGCTATTGAGCAGCATCGCCGCCAGCAGCACCAGGCCGTAGATCAGCTTGCGCCGCCACCGCCGGGTGTGGGACAGGGGGTTCTCCGGCCCCGGGCGCTCCTTGAAAGCGCCGGCCACCACACAGCCGCTGGCCGCCGCCACGGCCAGCAGGTCCATCGCCGTCAGCGGCTCGCCCAGGCCGATCGACGCCATCACGATGATCGGCACGAAGCCCAGCATCATCGCGCACCACAGCGGCGAGAGCGGGCCCATCCGCAGGCCCACCCACAGCAGCTGGACCAGCGCGTACTGCGTGCCGGCCGCCGCCAGGCCCCACAGCCACACCCGCGGCGGGGCCGACGTCCACTGCCCCAGCGACCGCAGGCCGAAAAAGGCCGCCCCCAGCACCGAGGCGACCAGCAGGATGTGCAGCGGGCGCGTGCGGCGGTCCTCGCCGTAGCGGTACGCCACGCCGATGATCGCGAAGAACAGGCCGCTCGCCGCCGCCAGCGGCAGGCTCTCGGGTGGGACCATGGTCGCCTTTACAGCAGCAGGGGCCGGGCCGAACGCCGCGCCCGGGCCGGACCATCCTGCCCGGGCCGGGCCCCGGCCGCAAGAGACCGGCCCGGAAATCTGCAGCCCGGCCGGCGGCCCTGAGGCTAAGGCCTTGCGGAAGGGCACGGAGAAGGTATCATGGAAACGGGTTTTGCCTTTTCCGAGAGGCACCGCTGTATCCCGCCCCGTTCCGCCCGAGCAACAAGGAGTTCGCCCGATGGATCATGGCCCAGCGACCGATTGGGGACACGACCGAGCCTCGCGCTTCAAGACGCGGGTCGGCGTGTGGATGTTCGTCCTGTATGCGGTGGTGTACATCAGCTTCGTGCTGGTCAGCACCCTGAGCCCCGCCCTCATGGGCAGCGACATCGGCGGGCTGAACCTGGCGATCCTGTACGGCTTCGGGCTGATCGTTTTCGCGCTGATGCTGGCGTTCGTCTACAACGCCATCTGCTCGGCGGCCGAGGAGGAGCTCAACACGCCCGAGCCCGCCGACAAGCAGGGGGTTGAGTAATGTACGACGTATCGCAATGGGCCATCGTGGTGTTCGTGGCCTTCGTGGCCACGGTGCTGTGGATCAGCTACTACTTTGCCCGGCGGACGCGTGGCGCGGCCGGCTACTTCGCGGCCGGCGGGCAGATCCACTGGTCGGTCAACGGCATCGCCTTCGCGGGCGACTACCTGTCGGCGGCGTCGTTCCTGGGCATCTGCGGCATGATCGCGATGTACGGGTATGACGGCTTTCTGTACTCGATCGGCTACCTCGCCGGGTGGATCGTCGCCCTGTTCGTGGTGGCCGAGCCGATGAAGAGGCTGGGCCGGTTCACCTTCACCGACGCCTTGGACGCGAAGTTCAACTCCAAGCGCATCCAGCTGATGGCGGCCCTGAGCACGCTGGTCGTCTCGATGTTCTACCTCATCCCGCAGATGGTCGGCGCCGGCACGCTGGTGACGCCGCTGCTGGGCCTGCCGCACTGGATGGGCGTGATGATGGTCGGCGTCATCGTGATCATTATCGTCGCGACGGCCGGCATGGCCTCGACGACCTACGTGCAGTTTCTCAAGGGCGGCCTGCTGATCATCTTCTCGATGACCATGGTCATCGTAACGCTCCACAATGGCCTGTCGACCGACCCGGAAAACGGCACCGGCGAGGCCTACCACCAGCTGGGCACGCTGGAGATCGCCACCGACGACGCCGGCCAGCTCGCCCCCGCCGAGGCCGGCTGGCAGGTGCTGGGCCGATTCGAGAAGGACGGCCAGCAGTTCCTCAAGCTCGCTCGCCAGGGCCAGGTGGGCTGGTGGCACGTGGGGCGCGACCCGAAGACCGTCGGCGACCCCGACGCCCAGCCCCGTACCGTGCTGACCGAGGCCCTGTACGTCGTCAACCTCGCCCAGCCGGTCAAGGACTCGGCCGGCAACGACGTGTCGGTGCTCTACAACGGCAAGCCCAAGACCGAGAGCAAGCCCATCCAGGCCGGCCATGTCTCGCGGCTGGTACACGACGGCAAGCCCGTCGACAAGGCCCACAACCTGAGCCTGCTGAGCTTCCTGAGCGACATCAAGGACAGCACGATCATCCGCTTCAATCAGGCCGGTGTCGCCGACGGGGCCGACAGCGTCACCATTTTCTACCAGAACCCCACCCTCGGGCGCGACCTGCTGGCGCCGGGGCTGCGGTTCAAGGTCGACCAGGCCAAGGGCGCCACCGTCCTCGACAAGCTCAACTTCGCCTCGCTGATGATGGCGCTGTTCTTCGGCACGGCCGCTCTGCCTCACATCCTGATCCGCTACTACACCGTGCCGACCCCCTCGGCCGCCCGCAAGAGCACCATCGTCGCCATCGCCGCCATCGGCTTTTTCTACCTGCTGACGCTCTTCATGGGCCTCGGGGCCATGGTCAACGGCGTGGTCGACCTGACGGACAACAACATGTCGGCCCCGCTGCTGGCACGCTCCTTCGGCGTGACGCTCTTCGCGGTCATCTCCGCCATCGCCTTCGCGACCGTGCTGGGCACCGTCAGCGGCCTGATCGTCGCCGCCAGCGGCGCCGTCGCCCACGACCTGATGGACCGGTTCCTCAACCTCAAGCTCAGCGACCGCGGCAAGGTCTTCGCCGGCAAGGTCACGGCCATCGCCGTGGGCTGCGTGGCGATGGTGCTGGGCGTGGCCTTCCAGGGCATGAACGTGTCCTACCTGGTGGGCTGGGCGTTCGCGGTGGCCGCCTCGGCGAACCTGCCGGCCATTATCATGCTGCTGTTCTGGAAGGGCACGACCAAGGCCGGCATCGCCTCGTCCATCGGCGTGGGCATGGTCGCCTCGGTCGGCCTGATCCTGCTGTCGCCGGACATGTTCGCCCGCTACGGCCTGGATCGCTCGGCCGCCCCGTTCGGCCTGAACAACCCGGCCATCGTGTCGGTGCCGCTGAGCTTCCTGACCCTCGTCATCGTCTCGCTGCTGAGCGAGAAGGGCCCCGCCCGGCCCGGCGAGGTCATCAAGGAGGCCGAGGTCGAGGCCGTTGCCACCGTCAACGTCGGCGCCACGGCCAAGCCCCGCGCCTGATCCATCCGCGACAATCCGTGCAATGCATACGGGGGCCGAGGCTGGCGAACACAGCCTCGGCCCCCGGCGCATGCACTGAC
>JAWLCG010000208.1:0-8844 GCA_041687295.1 Phycisphaerae bacterium
GGCCGCCGCCCTGCGCGAGCTGCTGGGCGGGGCCCGCGTGCCGGTCGTGTCGCTGACCGGAGCGGTCGGCAACTGCTTCGCCGGAACGGGCGGCCTGGCCCTGGCGACGGCCTGCCTGGCCCTGCACCGCCAGAGGGTCCCCGCCAGCGTCAACAGCGCCCCGGCCAACGGCAAGCTGGGCCTGCACCTGCCCGCGGCCGCCGAGTCGCGCCCCGTCGGGGCGGCCCTGGTCCAGGGCTTCAGCCACACCGGCCAGTCCGGCGCCCTGGTCCTCAAACGGTACACGGAGTAGCGAACGGCCCCGGGCCTCAAAGCTCAAGCCTGATTGGGTATTCGGAATGAACAAGCGTCGCGTCGTCATCACGGGCATGGGCATGGTCACGCCGCTGGGCCATGACGTCGAGACCGTCTGGCAGGCCCTGCTGGCCGGCGCCAGCGGCGTCAGTGAGACCGAGCTGTTCGACGCCCGCACGTTCCCCACCACCTTCAGCGCCCAGGTGAAGAACTACGACCTGCCCCTGGCCGGCCCCGACGACCCGCACGCCTCGGCCGGGCGCCACTGCCGGTTCGCCCTCGGCGCCGCCCGCCAGGCCTGGACGCAGGCCGGCCTGGACGCCGCGGAGGACCTCGACCGCTCGCGCCTGGGCGTCTACCTCGGCAGTGGCGAGGGCAGCCTGGACTTCGACAATTTCACCGGCTGCATTATCGACGCGTGGCGCGACGGACAGCTCGACACCGTCGAGTGGGCCCGCCTCGCCTTCGCCCGCATGGACCGCCTGCACGAGCTGGAGCAGGAGGCCAACATGGTCGGCGCCCACCTCGCCCGCGAGTTCGGCGCGACCGGGCCGGTCTTCAACGTCCTGACCGCCTGCGCCGCCAGCACCCAGGCCCTCGGCGAGGCCACCGAGCAGATCCGCCGTGGCTGCGTCGACGTGGTGCTCTCCGGCGGCGCCCACAGCATGATCCACCCGCTGGGCGTGACCGGCTTCAACCGCCTGACCGCCCTGAGCGTCCGCAACGACTCGCCCGCCACCGCCAGCCGACCCTTCGACCTGACCCGCGACGGCTTCGTCCTGGGCGAGGGCTCCAGCATCCTCATCCTCGAGGAACTCGAGCACGCCAAAGCCCGCGGGGCGACGATCCTGGCCGAGATCGTCGGCTTCGGCAGCAGCGCCGACGCCTTCCGCATCACCGACCAGGACCCCGACGGCGACGGCGCCGCCGCCGCCATGCGGATGGCCCTGGCCGACGCGGGCCTCCAGCCCGCCGACATCCAGTACATCAGCGCCCACGGCACCGGCACCAAGCAGAACGACAGCGTCGAGACCTGCGGCATGAAAGCCGCCTTCGGCCCCGCCATCGACCAGGTGCCCGTCAGCTCCGCCAAGAGCATGATCGGCCACCTCATCGCCGCCGCCGGCGCCACCGAGCTGATCACCTGCATCCTGGCCCTGCGCGACGGCGTGCTGCCCCCCACCGCCAACTACGCCACGCCCGACCCCGACTGCGACCTCGACTACATCCCCAACGCCCCCCGCCCCGCCCGCCTCGACGTCGCCATGAGCAACTCCTTCGGCTTCGGCGGCCAGAACGACTCGATCATCCTCCGCCGCTACCGCGAGTAGACCGGGAAGGTGGGGCTCCGCTGCGCTGCGCCCCAGCCTACGGCGCGGCCCGTCTTCGTAGCCCAGTAGGTCGGGCATACCTGCCCGACATCGAACGCTAGAGAGCCCACCATGTCGGGGAAGTATCCCCGACCTACTGGCTCGATCATCCTCCGCCGCTACCGCGAGCAGACCGGGACCCAGTAGGGCGGGCATTGCCCGCCGTCGCTGGCGTCAGACTCCGCCCGGACGCTCGGGATGCACCGGCCTTGCCCTTCCTGTCACGCCAGGGGCGGCAGCGTCCGCACGGCGAGGGCGTCGAACCGGGCCTGGCCCCGCTCGAGGGCGAGCTCCACGCGGCCGGCGGCGATCGGGCAGGCGGAGGCCGAGAGCATCCACCGGTCGTCGAGGTAGACCTCGATGTACTCATCGCGGAAAAGCACCCGCAGGCCGTAGGGCTGACCGGGCCGCAGGGCCAGGGCGAGCTGCTGGAGCGTGTGGGGGCCTCGGTCCTGGCCCATCTGCTCGCCGACGTGTCGGCCCCAGCCGAAGCCGGGCACCCACGCGACGTCCTGCAGCATCAGCCGGCCGGCGGTGAAGTCCAGCCAGACGGCCAGGCCCCGGCTGGGCTGGTCGAACATGTGCTGGCCGGCCTCTCGGGTGGCGCGGACGACCAGGCCGGCCCGGCCCGCCTCGCGCGCGGTGATGCGGACGGTCACCTCCCCGTCGGTGACCGCCTGGGCTACGGGACAGGCCGTGCCCGTGGCGGCGGCCTGGCCGACCCAGCCGCCGTCGTGGCGGTTCCAGAGGCCCAGGTCGTGGGGCTTGGGGGCGGGCCGCTCCATCGCCGGCGGAACGGGCGTCATCAGCGGCTCCAGCAGCGGCAGGTAGCTCAGGGCCAGCGTGCCGTCGGGCTGGGCCTCGATCCGCTTGGGCAGACCGAAGGCCTTGCGCCGCCCGTTGTGGTGGAAGTAGAGCCACCGCTGCTGCCCCACCGCCAGCGACCGGGCCGCCCAGGGCCCCACCATGTCATCGCTGCAGCCGATCAGCAGCGGCTCAGCCGGCCAGTCGTAGGGCCCGTCCATCCTCGGCCCGCGGAGGTAGAACGTGCCCGACTGGTCCTTACGGGCGGGCGTGTCGATCCGCGTGCCCCCCCACCCGTGGTCCAGCAGCAGCAGGTACCACGCCTCGCCCAGGCGGAAGACGTCGGGCACTTCGGCAAACACCACCCGCCCGGCCAGGTCGGCCAGGGGCTCGAGGTACTCCCACTGCCGCAGGTCTCGGCTGCGGGCGTGGGCGACGATCGTCCCGGTGTCGTCGGCCGACCACGCCGGCCGGCGGGCGCACAGGAAGGCGTGGTACCAGCCCGCGGCGTCCTGCAGGATCATCGGGTCGCGCCACGCGGCGTGCATGAAGTGCACCGCGCTGGGCTCGCGGCGGTAGTGCGGCGGCTCGGGCGCCAGGACCGCCTGCTCGCCCAGCAGCTGCCACCGCTCCAGATCGTCCGACACCAGCAGCCCGTAGCCCGGGATGCCATCCGGCCCCGGACCGCCGGCCAGCATGTGGAACCGCCCCTCGTGGCGGACGATGCAGCCAGTCCACGGCGCGCCCTTCTCGTTCCACGCGCCGGCCGGCCCGACGAGGTTCACCGGGGCCAGCGTCTCCCACTGCACCCAGTCGCGGCTGCGGGCATGGCCAAGCGTCTCGCCGCCCCGCAGGTGGAACAGGTGAAACCACCCCTCGTGCTGCACCAGCGTGGTGTCCCACAGGGAGCCGTCAGGCGGACGATAGAGCATGGCGGGGTCTCCTTCTGTAAACGCAGCCGGCAGGGCCGGCAACTCGTGGCCGACGGAACGCCGGGCGGACACCCAACCGCCCTGACCACCCCTGCCGGCACCGAGTCAGTAGTTTGGGAAGTATCTCCGACCCACCGGCTCATATCGTCCCCGCCATGGGCCAGTTCGACCAGTGCGTGTTGGGCGGTTCAGTGGGCCGATAGCGCGACGGGTCGCCGGTGGCCAGCACCTCGGCGAGCATCTGGAACGTCTCGCACTGGCTCGGTCGCTCGCCCAGCATGGGGTCGCAGTGGTGCCACTCGTCCAGGCGTAGGATCAGCGGCATCCGCCGGCCCAGCCTCTCGGCGATCTCCTCTTCGGTCGCCAGCAGCAGGTCCCGGTGCCGCGGGGCCAGCCAGCGCAGCAACTCCTGCCCGTAGATGTCCGGCGGCTCCTCCAGAGGGATGCCGGCGGCCTCGTAGTCCGAGGGATTGGTCGTTACGGGGACCACACGCCCCCGGATCCGCATGTCCACCGCCGCCGGGTTGATCCGTTGGCCCAGGATGTCCTCCGGGTCGAACAGGGGCGGGCCCTCGCCGTCGGCGGTAACTCGCAGGTCACTTGCGCAGTAGCTGTAAGGATCAGTAGGAGGATGCTTCTCGTTCGCATAGACGTGTACTTGAGCGGCAATGCAGCCATGCCTTTCCGTCAAGTTGCTGAATCCGAGGACTTCGACGACAAGGCCCCAGGCGCAGTCTGCTCCATAGCATGACAATCGCGTAGCCGCTGGATAGCGACTTCCACTTCGCAGAAGCGGGAAGCTGATCCACCACTTCATGCTGGCGTAGTCCAGTTGGTCCAGTATCGAAGTCATCTCGTCCATGGTGTCTCTCGCTAGGCAGACGTCAACGGCCGGTGGCATGGCCGAGGGGTTCCGTCGACGGGTGCCCCCTCGAACTCCCCGCCGTCTGCCCAGCGGTTCAGGGGGTGGCCTGTTCCCTCTTGAGCCATTGGGCCATGGATGTGACGGCCACGGCGAGAAGCGCGACGCCGGCGATGATGGCCCCCAGCCATCCCATCAGCGAAAGGACGGTCATGATCACCCCGGCAATCATCACGCCCAGCAGGATGGACAGCATCGCGTGATGGAACTTCATGCCCATCAGGAACGCCGCCATCGCGCCCGTCCACCCGCCGGTGACCGGCAGCGGGATGGCGACGAAGATCGTCAGGCCGAGCGTCTGGTACTTCTCGATGCTCGCGCTCTTCCTGCGGGTCCGGGCAAAGAGCCACTCGAAGAAGGCCTTGCCCAGCCGGAACCGCATCAGCAACCGCGAGATCGGGCCGAGAAAGAGCATGATGAACGGGATGGGCACCATGTTCCCCGCCACGGCGAAGATGTAGGTCACCAGGGGGTTCATGCCGAACAGGTGCCCGGCGGGCACGGCCCCGCGGAGTTCGACGATCGGCAGCATGGAGATCAGGAACACCACCACGAAATCGGGCAGCCCGCTCTGGCGAAGGAACCCGGCGATGCGCACACCGATGCGCTCGTGCCCACCGGCGGGATCGGCCACAACGGCGTCCTCGGCCGGCGCGGCCAACGCCGCCGTCGCAGTGGCCGCCATACACGCAAGAGCAATCAGAAACAGGCTCAGGGCCTTGTTCATCGTGAAACCTCACGTACGGTGCTGTACTCGCTGGTCGAGGCAGCATACCCGCTAACCTGAAGGTGTCAACAGGAGTTCCAGGGACAGTCTCCAGGAAGACCCGGGGATGCCCGCCAGACAGGGAGCCGTCCTGGGCGGGCTTCACGCCCGCCAACCCGGCCGCGACATGACCCCCGTACTCCAGCCATGTGGGGCAAGTCAGCAGCTCGGGCATACCTGCCCGACACCAAACGAGAGAGAGCCCGCCTTGTCGGGGAAGTGTCCTCGATCTACCGGCTATCGGGGCACCCCGTCGTTGGGCGGCACTGCCGCTCCCACTCCGGGGCCTGTCAACGAGGCACACGCCTGGCCGCCGCGCAGGGGAAAGCCCCGGGCGGGCCCGGGGCTTCAGGGGGGGTGCTGGGGGTGTCGCGTGCCGGTCGGTGGCGGGCTCCTGGGTCCTGGCTACGGGCCACTGGCAACTGCGACCGCCCTGCCGGGCCTCGCCGCGCTCGAGCCGGCCTAGGGGGGACCGGCCTATGGCTCGGCGCGGTCTACGCTTCGGCGCCGGCCTCGACGGGGGTTTCGGCGGTCTTGCGCTTGCGGCGGCGGCCGGGCTGGGGCATGTCGGGCTGGGGGACGCGGACGGGGTGCTCGGCGACGAGGCGGACGGCCTCGCGGGCGTTGCGGGCGAACAGGTCGGCGCGGATCTCCTCGGCCAGGCCGTCGGCACGGTTGAAGACGCCGCCGCTGACGAGCACCTGCATGTTGGGCACGGCGTTGACCTCGCGGACCATGTCGATGAGCTTGCGGACGCCCGGCACGCCGGAGGGCTGGGTACCGTAGACCACCAGCACGTCGGGCTCGAGCTTGTTGACGAAGCTGAGGATCTCGTCGTTGGGCACGCCGCCGCCGAGGAACCACACGTGGTAGCCCTCGGCCTCGAACAGGTCGCTGGTCATCTGGGCGCCGAGCTCCTCGGGCTCGCCCTCGCCGCAGACCACCACGACCCGCCGGCCACTCTTGGGCGCCCGGCCCATGACGCCCTGCAGCTGGTCGGCGATCAGGCGGTTGATCCGCGTCGCCATGTGCTCCTGGAGACGGTTGATCTGCCCCTCGCGGTAGAGCTTCTCGATCTGCTCCATCGCCGGCCAGATGATGTTCACCAGCAGCAGCCGGGCGGTCACGCCGCGGTCCTGGGCGTTCATGACGACCTCGCGGGCCTCGCAACGCTTGCCGGCGAACAGGTGCTCAAGGTACTGCTTGAAGATCTCGATCAGTTCCATGGCAGTCATCCCGTCTCGTGACCCGGAGGCGAACCGTCCCTGGCCGCCGCCGCATCCGTTTGGGCCCTGCCTCCGTGCAGTGCCTGCGTCCACCTTTTTCCGTCGCGAGGGCCACCGTCCTGGCGACCCGTGTTAATCTGGGTAACTTACGCGACATGGGAGGAATCGACAGAGTAGGGAATTTTCCTTGAGGGGAAATGTTAATTTAGGAAGTTTGCGGAGTGTAGGGGTTGTGCGGGGCCGGGGAGATATAAGGCTAATTGGGCGCAAGATGCGTCATTTACTGTTCTTAGGATATACGCCGGACGGGGCGGGAATTCCAGAAGACCCCGGGCAAGCCCGGGGCTATATACCGACTGACAAGAGGCGCCCACGGCGGCTCAGGGCGGTGGCCAGCAGGCTGAGGTACTCGGCGCGGGGGAGGTCGTGGGCGCCGAAGCGGCGAAGGTTGTCGGTGGTCCACTGGACGTCGCACAGGGCGAAGCCGCCCCGCCGCAGGCGGTCGACGAGGTGGACCAGGGCGACCTTGCCGGCGTCGGTGACGCGGTGGAACATGCTCTCGGCGAAGAAGGCCCCGCCCAGGGCGACGCCGTAGAGCCCGCCAGCCGGCTCGCCGGCGCCCACCGCCCCGGCCGGCCAGACCTCGACGCTATGGGCCAGTCCCAGCCGGTGCAGCCAGCCGTAGGCCACGCGGACCTCCGGGGAGATCCAGGTCTCGGCCTCGCTGGCCCCGGGCCGTTGGCCGCAGAGGCGGACGACCGTGTCGAAGCAGCGGTCGACGGTGCAGGCGAAGCGCCCGCCGCGGACCGTCCGGGCCAGCCGGCGGGCGACGTGGAACCGCTCGTCCAGCGGCATGAGCCCCCGGGGGTCGGGGCAGAACCAGGAGAGCTCGCCCTCCTGCACCATCGGGAAGACCCCCTGCGCATACGCCAGCACCAGCCGGCGAGGCTGCAGCTGGGCCAGAATGGCCGGGTCCACCTCCAGCGATTGCAGGTCGTCGAGGGGCATGATCGTAGGCCGGGTCGAGCGCCAGCGAGGCCCGGCAGATGGTGGCTACGTCGAGCCGATCTCCATCGCCCGCTGGATGAAGAAGCGGTAGGTGTCGTACTCGACCTGGTCGGGGATGGAGTGGTCGCTGTGGATGCAGAAGCCCCCGCCGGCGGTGACGGCGGGCAGCTTGGCCTGCAGCTCGGCCTCGATGGCGGCCCGGTCGTTGGCCACGAGGGGCCTGACGTCCAGGCCGCCCATGAAGGCGATGCGGTCGCCGTAGTCGCGCTTCAGGCCCAGCAGGTCCATGCCGGCCTTGACCTCGATGGCCTGCAGGGCGTCCATGCCGGCCTCGATGAGCCCGGGCACCAGCGGCTCGACGTACCCGCACGAGTGCACGATCACGGGCAGCTGCAGGCCGTGGGCGTAGGCGAAGGTCTTCTTGTGGGCGGGCCAGACGATCTCGCGGTACATCGTCGGCGACATGAAGGGCTTGCCCTTGAAGCCCATGTCCTCGTAGAACCAGATGCCGTCGGGCCGGCCCGCCTCGGCGAACAGGCGCTCCATCAGCCGGATCGTCAGGTCGCTGTACACCTCGCACATGTCGGCCACCCAGTCTGGGTCCAGGGCCATGCCCATGAGCATGTACTCATGGCCACAGACGGGGTGCATGCACTCGAAGACGTTCACGCCGGACCAGGCGAAGAAGACCTGGCGCTCGGCGGCGTCCTGTCGGGCCCGGCGATAGGCATCGAGGTTGATTCGGCGGGCGTCGAGGCTCTCGTCGAGCAGGCGGGGGCGGATGTGCTCCTCCCAGCCGGCGCGGTCCTTGACGAGGAAGTCGACGTGCTCGGGCGTCGAGGCGTGCAGCTTGTGCCAGCGGAGCACCGAGTAGTTGCCGTTGCGGACGAGCTTGGTCTCGGCCGTCTCCTCCAGGACCTCCTCGCGGAAGTCCAGGTCGGCCACCAGGTTGAAGCACCAGCACTCGCTCAGGTCGAAGCCGAAGTGCTCGGCCAGCCCCTCGTCGGGGCGCAGGTGGCCCTGGCTGGCCCACTTGCGCTGGGTGTCGGACCAGAAGTGCTCGTAGAGGCCCAGGCGGTCCACCGGCTGGCGCCGCAGGATCCGGGTCATCCGCTCGTGTCCGGTCAGTTCGGGCATGATTCGCCTCCATGGGCCCCATGGTGAGGCCGGCGGGCACTGTACCATGGGCGGGGCCCGTCGCCAACGCCCAGCAGCCCGTTGAAAAACGGGCTGCTAGAGCAGGTGAGCCGTAGAGCAGGAGAACAGGAGAGTAGAACCAGCCCGGAACGTGGCCCAACGCCCCTGAATCCGGACCCCGCTCACCTGCGGTCTGCTGATCTCCTGCTCTACTGCTCCAGCATCGAGGCCGGATGGCCTTTCCCGACGGGCGGTTCGCGGGGCTGGGGACCTTTTGCATAAGAATGGCTCTCATCCCAATTAGTTGGCGAGGAGAAACCCTCCTGGGGCTCTGCCCCAGACCCCGGGATTTATCGCATGGGGCCCCCCGGCAAGACATAACAGG
>JAWLCG010000209.1:0-8843 GCA_041687295.1 Phycisphaerae bacterium
GGATCGCATACGGCAGAGCCAGCCAAAGCGGCGTCAAGCCGCCGCACTTCAAAGAGGCGGTCCGCCTATCGCGCGGGCGCCGTGGCTACGGCGTCTGCAGCCACATCTTCGGAGCTTTTCCCTGCACGCGATGGAGCGTTGTGCAGCCGGATGGACGGCCCGCCTCGACGCCCACGGATGGCAATTCGTGGGCTTGGGCAGTTCGCCCCCTCCGGGCCCAACAACCCCAACGTCCGATAATATATGTTATGATGCGCATCGGATGAGGTAGCCGGGAGGGGGGTTCACCTTAAGGGATTCGCCTGTCAGAGATTACCGCTATCCACATGCGATGTGAATAACTCGTCCGCCGACATGTGGATAACTCGGGGGCGAATCCGCCCGCCTTGCGGGCCGGCGGGCTTGCGGGCGGGGAATTCGCGGTTCGGCCAATTCAGCGGCCGCGCTGGAAGGCGACGCCGGCGACGCTGCCGCCGAAGCCGGTGGCCAGGCAGACGGCCCGGCGCAGGTCGGCCGGTCGCGGGCCTGCGGGGTTGCAGTCCAAGTCGCAGGCCGGGTCGGGTTGGCGGCAGTTGGCCGTGGGCGGCACGATGCCGGCGCGGATGGCCAGGACGGTCAGCACGGCCTGGGCCAGGCCGGCTGCTCCGAGCATGTGACCCGTGACGGGCTTGGTGCTGACGACGGGCGTTTTCCGGACGGCCGGGCCGAGAGCGGCGTGGATGGCGCGGGCCTCGGCCAGGTCGCCGGCGACCGTGCCGGTACCGTGGGCGTGGATCCAGTCGATGGCGTCGGCGGGCCAGCCGACCCGTCCGATCAGCCGGGCCAGGCCGCCGGCCAGGGCGTCCTGACCGGTGGCGATGCGGACGAGGTCGCCGCCCTGGGCGCCGCTGAACCAGCCGGCGACGGCGACGGACGGACCTTTGCGATTTTCGCCGGCCCGGCGGGGGGCCTGCAGGACGACGGCGGCCGCCCCCTCGGACATGACGAAGCCGCCCCGGTCGCTCGCGTAGGGTCGGCAGGCGTCGGCGGGGTCATGCTCCCAGCGGGCCAGCACGCCCATGCGGGCGAAGCTGCCCAGGAACAGCGGGTGGATCGTCGCGTCGGCGGCGACCACCAGGACGGTGTCGGCCCGGCCCAGGGCGATCAGTCTCGCCCCGGCCGCCAGGGCCGACAGCCCCGACGCGCAGGCCGTCACCAGGGCCTGGACCTCGCCGGCCGGGCGGTAGGCGCGGGCCAGGGCCTCCAGGACGCAGGCGGGGGTCCCCCACCGCCACAGCTCGCCCGGGCCAGCCCCCCCGCCGGGTGGCCCAAAATCAGGGACGGTGTCTCCGGCCCCGCCCAGCGATTTCCGGTGCGCCGCCAGGGCCGATAGGACGCCGGCCTTGCTCGAGGCCGTCACCAGGGCCGTCGCCTCGCGGGCGAAGACGTTGGCGTCCAGGCCCGCGTCGGCCAGGGCGTCGCGGGCGGCCAATAGCGCCAGGCCGGCCGACCGCTCGCCCGGCTCGCTCAGCCCGGGCCCGGCCAGGGCGGGCGAGTTTCCCAGGCGGGCGACCGGCAGGCGGTCCAGCGGCGCGGGCAGGCCGGCGTCGACCCCGACGGCCCGGCCGGCGCGGCAGGCGGCCCAGGCGTCGGCCGTCAGACCGGCCGGGCAGATCAGCGACAGGCCCGTTACGACGGCGTGCGACATGGCGTGGCGTCAGTCCGGCGGGAGAAGCTTGTCACCAGCGTCAGGCCGAGGTCCTCGACCATCTGGCGGTCGGTCTGGGGGCTTCGGCCCTGGGTGGTCAGGTAGTCGCCGACCAGGCAGCTGGTGGCGCCGGCGGCGAAGATCCAGCTCTGCAGGTCGCGCAGGCACAGCGGGCGCCCGCCGGCGACCTTGATGTCGACCGTCGGCAGCAGCAGGCGGAACAGGGCGATGATGTGCAGGCACTCCATCGGCGCCAGCGGCGGCCGATCCGCCAGCGGCGTGCCGGCCACCGGGTGCAGGAAGTTCAGCGGCACGACGTCGGGGCCTACCCGGTCGCGCAGGGCCAGGGCCAGGGCCACGCGGTCTTCCCACGTTTCGCCCAGGCCGAAGAGCCCGCCGCTGCAGACGCTCAGCCCCGCCTGGCGGGCGGCCTGGCAGGTGGCGACGCGGTCGGCCCAGGCGTGCGTGGTGACCATCGAGCCGTAGAACCGCTCGGAGGTTTCCAGGTTGTGGTGGTAGCGCTTGACGCCGGCGGCGGCGAGGCGACGGGCGGCGGGCAGGTCGATCTCGCCCAGCGAGGCGCACACGGCCAGGTCGGGCTCGTCCTGGCCCAGCAGCTCGGCGGTGCGGGCGACGTCGTCGAGGTCGCCCCTGGAAGGGGCCCGGCCGGAGTTGACGATGCCGAACGCGCAGGCCCCCTGCCGGTGCGCCCGCCGACCCGCCTGGGCCAGGGCGTCCGGCGCGGTGCGCCCGGGCGTCACCGCCCCGCCGTGATGCGCCGACTGGGCGCACCACTTGCAGTCCTCCGCGCAGGCGCCGACCCTGCCGGCCCCGATCGCGCAGAATCGCACCTCGTCGCCGAAGTGCGCCCGGCGGATGCGCCCGGCCCAGCTCATCAACTCCGCCCGGCCCGGCCCCTGCAGGGCGGCCAGGTACAGCCCGTCCTCGCGCCCGAGGCGGTCGCCGTCGAGCACGCGCCGGGCCAGTGATGTCAAGCGGTCCATGGGTGAGCCTTCCGGCGGCGTGCGTCGCGGGGTCCCTACCGTCGCTGGCCTCGCTGCGGCTGCTCCACAGGCGCGGCCGGGAAGAGCTGGTCGAGGGACTGCGAGACGACCAGGTCGATCCGTCGGCGGTTCTTCTCCAGCGTGTAGCCGTTGAGCCGCTGGGCGCTCTTGTCGATGACGTAGACGATGCCCCAGGTGCCCATCTGCTGGCAGTTGATCATGATGTAATCGCCCGCCCGGCTCTCGGACGTCACGGCCGACGCCGGCTTCAGGCCGACCAGCACGCCGATAAGAATGGCGGCCGATACACACAGAACCGCGATGGTCATGTTTGTGGGATTGCGCATGGCGGTCCTCCTTTAGCGGCCAGCCTGGAAGTCGCGGGCCAGGTCTCGGCCCGCGTAAGGGATGAGCTGCCGTCGGTTGTGGTCATACTGCCAGGCCCCCAGGCGGCGGGTCCGCAGGTCGATGACGAGCAGGACCTCCTCGTTGCTGCCGACCGTGGTGGTCATCGTCACGTAGTCGGCCCCGCCGCCGACGACCTGGGCGGTGGCGGGCTCGGCGGCGGCGTGGAACACCACGGCCGCCACCAGGGCCAGGTTCAGGGCCACCAGCAGCACGATGGCGATGCGTTTCATGTCGGGTCTCCCTTTTCTTGACGCGTTGCGAGCCCGGCGCTCGCGCGGGGCGTACCGACGCGGTCCGCCCCCTGTCCATTATGGGCAGACCGCGGCCGGCGGCACAGGTTGGGCGGTAGGAACCGGGCTAGACCGGCTGCCGATTGCGCCGGCGGGTCCGCGGCTCCGGGTGCCCCGGGCAAGCCGCAGGCTCGCCCGGCCGGGGCCCGACCGCCTCCGCCCTCGACCGGGCGAGCGGTGCTGCCGCCCCGCTTGCCCGGGGCACCCAGCCACACGGTCGGTCCACAGAGGGTCTAGCCGACCTGCGTGCGCCGGGCGTTGCGGAACGCCAGCACGGCCACGCCGGCCAGGAACACCAGCGAGAACAGCCAGGCCCGCCAGTCCAGCCCCGCTTCCAGGTCGGGAGCGGCAAAGCCATCGTCGGCGCGGGCCACGGCTACGGTGAGCAGTCCGGTCACGAGTGCGGTGTAGATCGTCTTCATGGCAGCGATTATACCGCCCCGGCCGGGCGATGCAACGGGGCTACAGCAGTTCGCCCACGTCGCGCAGGGCGCGGCGGAAGGTGGCGGCGGGCATGGCCAGCGTGCCCCAGCGGGCGCTGCGCGGGCGGGCATGGCGGGCGTAGTCGGCCAGGGCGACGGCGGCGAAGCAGTAGTGGTTCCTGCGGAAGAAGTGCACGTCGTCCAGCGGGGCGTGCGTCGGCGGGCCCTGCAGGCAGTAGGCGAACACGAACGTGGCGGTGAAGCCCTCGCCGAAGACCCGCTCCCACTGGGTGAGCCCCTCGATATCGTCGGCGGTGACCCAGTTTTCCCACGCCCGCCCGGTGCGCTGGCGGGCCGGTCGGGACAGGTCGGGGAACTTTCGGCCCTTGACGTCGACCAGCAGGTTGGGGCCACTTTCGGAGTAGACCAGGAAGTCGAAGTTCTTGACCCTCGCGTTGGCCAGCAGGGCCCGGTGGGCCTCGTCGACGGCCACGTAGGGCCAGCCCTTGCCGCGGAGGTAGTCCTCGAAGGCGGCCTCGTAATGGCCGGTGTGGTGGCTCATGCCCCCGGCAAAGCCCCCCCCTGCTGCCGCAGCCGATCGGCCAGCGCGTCCCGGGCCACCAGCTGCTGGCTGCCGTCGGCGAGGTCCTTCAGGGCGACCTGGCCGGCCGCCAGCTCGGCGCCGACGATGACGGCCCAGCGGGCCCCCGCCGCCCCGGCCGACTTGAGCTGCTTGCCCACGTTCTGCCGCTTGTACGAGAGGTTGGCCGAGACGCCCGCGCGGCGCAGCTCGGCCGTCAGGGCCAGGGCGGCGTCGAAGTGCTCGGCCCCGGCGTCGATGACGAAGCAGTCGCACCGCTGGGCGAAGTCGGGCAGCTTGCCCTTCTCGGCCAGCAGGATGCCCAGGACCGGGTCGCCCATGCCGAAGCCGGTGGCGCCCACCTTGGGCCCGCCGAGCACCTCCAGCAGATTGTCGTAGCGCCCCCCGCCGGCCAGGGCCCGCAGCGAGCCGCCGGCGTCGAAGGCCTCGTACACCACCCCGGTGTAGTAGGCCAGGCCCCGGACCACGTGCAGGTCCAGCCGGGCGTAGTCGCCCACGCCCATCTGCCCCAGCAGGCGCATCACGTCGGAGAGCCGGACGATTTCGCGGGCGACCTCGTCGTTGTCGCTCAGGTGGCGGGCGACCTCCTCGAGGCTCTGCGAGTCCTGGAATCGGCCGATGCGGTCGATCTGGGCAGCGTCCAGGCCGGCCTTGGCGCCCATCTCGGCGAAGGCCTCGGCCGGCACCTTGCCACGCTTGTCCAGGATGGCCAGCACGGCCTCGTTGGCCTCGGCCGGGATGCCGACGGCGCCCATGGCGGCCGTGATGAGCGCCCGGCTCGAGACGGCCACGTAGGCGTCCGACGGGCTCAGGCCCAGCTCGGCCAGCAGGTCCACCAGCGTGAAGATGCACTCGGCGTCGGCGAGCGGCTCGTCCGAGCCCACCACGTCGATGTTCCACTGGAAGAACTCGCGCAGGCGCCCCCGCTGGGGCCTCTCGGCCCGGCAGAGGCGCGGGATGCTGAACCACTTCACCGGGCGCCCCAGCGTGTTGATGCGGGCGTTGACCATGCGGGCCAGCGTCGGCGTGATCTCCGGGCGGATCGCCAGGTCGCGCCCGCCGCGGTCGGTCAGGCTGAACAGCTGGCTGACGATCTCGTCGCCGCTCTTGACGCGGTAGAGGTCGAGGTACTCCAGGATCGGGCCCTCGTACTCATCAAAGCCGTTGCGGAGGCTCACGCGCCGCCAGGCGTCGAAGATGTGGTTGCGCACGGCCATCTCGGCCGGGTAGAAGTCGCGGAAGCCTTTGATGCTCTGAAAGCTCATGGTCGGTTGTGTCCAGTAGACTGACGGATCAGGAACAACATGGAAACGGCCTGGGGGTCTGCCCCAGACCCCGGGATTTACCGCATGCAGGCCACCAGCAGAATGCAACAGGCACCACCTCCAGGAGATGCCGCCCGTGTTGTACGGCCATCCTGACGGCGTTCGGGTCGCTCTTTGGCGCAGGCGCTGCCCGGTTCTCCCTCAGGACACTCGGAGGACACCCGCCCGTGCTGGTGGCCCCAAAGCGATAAATCCCGGGGGTTTGGGGGGTGGCCCCCATTCCTTTTCTTCTCTCTCTTACCCGCCCCGTCCCTTGCCACCCTTGCGTTTGGCCAGGGCCTTTTCGGCGTAGCGGGCGATCTGGTCGGGATGGGTGAAGAACATCGAGTACTCGTAGTCGCCGCCGTGGTAGTCGCATCGGCGGTCGGAGTACTCGCGGCAGATCGTCGGGCGGGTCTCGTAGATGCCGCACAGGCCCGCCTCGCTCAGGTGCTCGCAGGGCGTGGCCATGCTGATGTACCACTGCCCGTCGGTGACGAAGATCGTCACGCCCTTGTGCAGCAGGAACCAGCGGGCCTCCTGGAAGGCGGCCTCGGTGGTCGGCTCGTCGAACGGCAGCGCGACGTACCGGCAGCAGATGGCTGAGCACTTGTGACAGATCGATCCCATACCGCTCCTGAAATCCGGGCCAGCCCGGCCCGCAGGGTGCGATTATAGGCCCCCCCCCTGCCGATGCAATGCATAGCCGCTTCTTGATGATTGACAGGGGGTGGCCACCTTCTATAATGGAGCGACTGGAACGCCCCGGCATGGTGCGTCAGTGAGGAGACTTGCGGTGCGGAAGCCTCGGTCAGCCGAGAAGGTCGCGACGAGCCCGAAGGGGCAGCGGCCAGGCTTCTGCGCCCGCATTATTGGCCGAGTACCCTCCCTGCCCTCCATGCCTTAGGCTGCCCTCGTTCCGGACGATCCCCATGAAGGCCCTGAGGCGAAACGAACGCTTCGGGGCTTTTTTCTTGCCGGCCCCGACCCCCGGCCCCCGGGCCGGCCACCCAATACGGGAACAACGACCATGACCGCACCGAAGAGCTACGTCGAGACCTACGACACCACCCTGCGCGACGGCACCCAGGGCGAGGGCGTGAGCCTGTCGCTGGAGGACAAGCTGCTCATCGCCGAGCGCCTCGACGCGCTGGGCGTGGACTACATCGAGGGCGGCTACCCGCTCTCGAACCCCAAGGACACCGCCTTCTTCGCCGAGATCCGCAAGCGCAACATCCGCCGGGCCAAGGTCGCCGCCTTCGGCATGACCCGCCGCCGCGGCGTCAAGGCCGCCGACGACGTCGGCATGCGGGCCCTGCTGGACAGCGAGGCCCCCGTCTGCACCATCGTGGGCAAGACCTGGGACATGCACGTGACCGAGGTGCTGCGGGTGGAGCTGGACGAGAACCTCCGCATGATCGCCGAGAGCTGCAAAGTCTGCGCCGACGCGGGGCGCGAGGTGGTCTACGACGCCGAGCACTTCTTCGACGGCCGGCGGGCCAACCCCGAGTACACCATGCGGACCCTGGCGGCCGCCGTCGAGGGCGGCGCCAGCGTGCTGAGCCTGTGCGACACCAACGGCGGCTCGATGCCCGAGTGGATCGCCGAGGCCGTCCGCGCCGTCCGCGAGGCCTTCCCGGCCCTGCGGGTGGGCATCCACACGCACAACGACGCCGCCGTCGCCGTCGCCAACGCCCTGGCGGCCGTCCGGGCCGGGGCGGTGCACGTCCAGGGCACCATCAACGGCCTGGGCGAGCGGTGCGGCAACGCCGACCTGACCAGCGTCGTGCCCAACCTGGTGCTCAAGTACGGCTACCGCACCGGCCTGGACGACTCGCTGGCGGCCCTGACCGAGGCGAGCCGATACGTCTACGAGCTGGCCAATCTGACCCTGCGCGAGGGCCAGCCCTACGTGGGCACCTCGGCGTTCGCGCACAAGGGCGGCATGCACGTGCACGCCGTGCAACGCAACACGACCACCTACGAGCACATCGACCCGGCCCTGGTGGGCAACACGCGGCGGATCCTCGTCAGCGAGCTGTCCGGCGCGAGCAACATCGCCGCCAAGGCTGGCCGAAAGTTCAACATCGACCAGGACCGCGACGCCCAGAAGCGCATCCTCGAGCGCGTCGTGCAGCTCGAGGGCGAGGGCTACCAGTTCGAGTCGGCCGACGCGAGCTTCGAGCTGCTCGTCCGCAAGGTGCTCGGCGGGGCGTGGTACGACAAGCCCTTCTGGGAGCTCGACCACTTCCGCTGCAACATCCTGCGGCAGGACGGCCAGCCGGCGACCACCGAGGCCGTCGTCCGCGTCCGCGTCGCGGGGACCGACGAGTACACCGTCGCCGAGGGCGACGGGCCGGTCAACGCCCTGGACGCCGCCCTCAGCAAGGCCCTGCTGCCGCACTACCCGGCCATGGCCAGGCTGCACCTGGACGACTACAAGGTACGCGTGGTCAACGCCGCCGCCGAGACGGCCGCCAAGGTTCGCGTCGCCATCCGCTTCCACGACGAGGAGCACAGCTTCGGCACCGTCGGCGTCAGCGAGAACATCATCGAGGCCAGCTGGCTCGCCCTCACCGACGCCGTCGAGTACAAGCTCCTCCGCGACCAGGAGCGGCAGAAGAAGGCCGTCCCCTCGGCGTAGGCCATCTTCGAGCGGAGCGAGGCCCGGTGCGCGGTGCTCCATATAGCCCCGGGCATGCCCGGGGTCTTGGGACCCGCACGCCACGAAGACCCCGGGCATGCCCGGGGCTATATGTCCAGGACTGGGGGGCGGCGGTGGCGACCTACGGCGACGATCTCGCGGAGCTGTACGACCTGCACTGGCAGGCGTGGCCGGAGCGGCTGTGGACGTTCCTCCGGCCCCGCCTGCCGGGCGGCGCCCGCACCTGGCTGGACCTGGCCTGCGGCACGGGGGTGCTGCTGGGGCGCGTCGTCGAGGCGGGCTACGAGGGCTACGGCATGGACGCCTCGGCCGGCCAACTCCGCCGGGCGCGCCGCCGCGCGCCGACGGCCCGTTTCGTGCAGGCCGACCTGCGGGACTTCACCCCCCCGCCGCGCTGGCCCGGCCGATTCGACGTGGTGCCGTGCCCCTCCTCGGCCCTGAACTACCTGAGGACCGCGACCG
>JAWLCG010000210.1:0-8839 GCA_041687295.1 Phycisphaerae bacterium
TCTTCGAAGGCGAAGATGGGCCACAGAGGACACAGAGAACACAGAGGGAAGAAGCGCAGAGGCGTTCAGAGATTCAGTAGGGCGGGCCCTGGCCCGCCGGCGAGGGCGCGGGGCTCCAGCGTGGCGCCTCACGCCCCCGCGGCGGGCCAGGGCCCGCCCTACGACCCCGGGCATGCCGGGGGCTCAATGGAGAGAGGGCTAGGAAATGCCCAGGCGCTGCTTGGCGCTCTCGAGCATGTCGACGGTTCGGCTGGCGCCGACGCGGGTGACGCCCAGGGCGCGGACCTCCAGCAGATTGTCCAGGCTCCGCACGCCGCCGGCGGCCTTGATCTGCACGTGGGCGGGCGACTGCTGACGCATGAGGCGCAGGTCCTCGATCGTCGCCCCGCCGCTGCCGTAGCCGGTGCTCGTCTTGACCCAGTCGGCCCCCAACTCGCCGCAGATCTGGCAGAGGCGGACCTTGTGGTCGGTCTGCAGGTAGCAGTTCTCGAAGATGACCTTGACCTTCTGCCCGGCGTCGTGGGTGACGTCGATGACCGCGCCGATGTCCTGGCGGACGTACTCCCAGTCGCCGCTGAGGACCTTGGAGATGTTGACGACCATATCGAGCTCCTGGCCGCCGTCGGCGAGGGCCTGGCGGGCCTCGGCGACCTTGATGGCCGTCGTGTGTCCGCCGTGCGGAAAGCCGATCGTCGTGCTGGCCATCACGGTCGAGCCGCTCAGCAGGTCGCTGCACCGCTTGAGGGAGTACGGCAGGATGCAGACGCTGGCGACATCGTAGGCCAGGGCCACCCGGCAGCCCTTCTCCAGCTCCTCGTCGATGAGGGTGGGGTTGAGCAGGGAGTGGTCGATCATCTTGGCGATGTCCTGGTAGGTGTAGTCCATGGTCTCCTCGGGGTTGGCGGTACGGCGGCTCGGGCAGGCCGGCCAGCCCTGCCGGGGTCGCACGGGCGGAACAGGGGCTCGGCGACGGCAACGACGGGAACGGGGCCGGACAAATGGCCTCCACCGCCGGTTATACTCCCTGGCCGGGCCGCGTCAAGCGCCGAGTGGCCCGCCGTTGCCCCCGCCGCGCTGCGGCGGTAGAATCGCGTGCGTCCGGCCCGGTGCCGGGCCCCTCGCCGCTGTCCAAGGAGAAGCCCATGCAAGCCTCGCTGCTCGCCCTGATCGTCCCGTTGCTGCTGAGCCCGGTCCTCCTGGCCGCCGACGGGCCCGCCAGCGAACCCGCCACCCAGCCGGCCGGGCCGCTGCGGATCGTCGCCATCGGCGACTCGATCACCCAGGGCCGCCAGGGCGGCGGCCAGCACAAGCCCACCTTCAGCTGGCGCTACCCGCTGTGGAAGATGCTCGTCGACGCGGACGCCCACGTCGACTTCGTCGGCTCGCTGAAGGTCGGCTTCAACGGCGACCCCGACTGGGCCGACTACAAGGGCCAGAGCTTCGACCGCGACCACGAGGGCCACTGGGGCTGGACCACCGCGGCCATCGCCGACAAGCTCCCCGGCTGGCTGGAGGGCTACACCCCCGACGTCGCGATGATCCTGCTGGGCAGCAACGACAAGGAAAAGGACACCACCCTCGAGCCCACCGTCAAGGCCATGACCGACATCATCACCGCCCTGCGGAAGAAGAACCCCCGCGTCGTCGTCCTGCTGGGCCAGACCTTCCAGGAGTGGAAGCCCTTCCCCGCCCTGCGCGAGGCGATGGTGAAGCTGGCCAAGGATCTCAACACCGAGGCCTCGCCCGTGGTCATCGTCGACCACTCCCCCGGCTGGGTCAGCAAGCCCGACGCCCCCGGCACGCACACCGTCGACTGGGTGCACCCCAACGTCGCCGGCGACGAGAAGCTGGCCAAAAACTGGTTCAAGGCCCTCAAGCCCTACCTGCGGCACAAGCCCCAGGCAGCCCGGCAGTAGGCCAACGGGCCCCGCAGGGGCCGCCTACGACCGCCCGCTCTCCAGCACGGCCACGCCGTTCTCGCGGAGGTACTGCTTGAGCTGGGCGATGCCGATCAGGCCGAAGTGGAACACCGACGCCGCCAGCAGCACCGTCGCGCCGGCCTGGACGGCCTCGAGGAAGTGCGTCAGCTCGCCCGCCCCGCCCGAGGCCACCACGTCGGCGCCGGTCGCGTCCTTGATGGCCCGGATGACCGGCAGGTCGTAGCCGGTGCGGGCGCCGTCGCCGGCCTTGCTGGTCGGCAGGATGGTCTGCACGCCGTAGCCGTCGATCGTGCGGGCGAACTCGACCGCGTCGGCCCCCGTCGCCGTCCGCCCGCCGTCGATGTACACCTCGTAGCCCGAGGGCATGGCCGGGTTCTGGTCGACGTCGATGGCCACCGTCACGCGGTTGGGGCCGAACTCCTTCATCAGGGCCGGCACCAGCTCGGGCTCGCGGAAGGCGGCGCTGCTGACGGAGACCTTGTCGGCGCCGGCCTCGAGCACCGCCGCCGCCGAGGCCACGTCGCGAATGCCCCCGCCGACGGTGAACGGCACGGTGGCCGCCTCGGCCACGCGGGCGACCACGTCCAGCAGCGTCCGCCGCCCCTCGACCGTGGCCGTGATGTCCAGCAGGGCCAGCTCGTCGGCGCCGGCCTCGCAGTAGGCCCGGGCGCTCTCGACGGGGTCGCCGGCGTCGCGGATGTCCACGAAGTGCACGCCCTTGACCACGCGACCATTCTGCATGTCCAGGCACGGCATGATGACGACGGGCTTGCTCACGGGCGGCTCCTTTGGACAGGGATCCACGCCGGTCGGCCCGGCCCACCGCCGGCGCCCGACCCGACACTCCCTGCCCTGTACCCGCCCAAGGCCGCCCTGTCAACGCCGCACCGGCCAGCCCCGCCCATATAGCCCCGGGCATGCCCGGGGTCTTGTAGGGCGGGCACGGCCCGCCGTCGATGACGCCAGGCGCCACCTCGGCGGGCCGTGCCCGCCCTACGCGTGGTCCAGCAGCGGCACGCCGAGCAGCTTGGCCAGGCGACGGGCGTCGGCGTACAGGGCGGGTTGTTTGGAATGACTGGTCAGGTTGGCGCGACGGGGGAACTGGTCCGGCTCGGTCCGAAGCACGACGTTCAACTCCGTTGCGCCGGCGGTGGCCCCGCCGCAGACCTGCACGGCCAGCACCGCCGACAGTGGCAGCCCCTCGGCCCGGGCAGCGGGGCCGAACTTCCGCCGGCCCGTCCACAGCCGGCCCTGGAGCGTGTCGAACGTGACCCGCCGCCGGCCGAACCAGTCCGTCATGCCCAGCACGCCGATCGTGATGAACAGGCCACCCAGCCCAGCGATGAACACGACGCCCCCCCAGTGACTGCTGTCCTCGACCAGAGCGGGCAGAGCCTCACGCATCTCCGCGGCCAGGGCGATGGAGCCTACGATGGCAAAGGCGGAGAAGAACAGCTGACTGCGCAGCGTCCCACGCAGCTGCAGCACACCGGGCCGAAGCTCCACGATCTTGTGGGAACGGAAATTGCCGGTGCCAGCCGCTGTGGACCGGCGGGATATGTACTCCAGAATTTCCTCATCGCCGATATCGGGCCGGACCCGCCACCAGGCCGCGATCAGCTCCCGCAGCAGGCGCAGGGGGGTCGCCACGTCGCGCAGGCTGACGAAGCCTTCGCTCGCGAGGTGCGACCCGAACCGGATGTTGTGCCACCACACCGTCAGCTCGCTGAGACCCTCAGGGGGGTAGTACGCCCTTCGGCCGCGCAGGCCCACCCGCATGATGATCGCCCGGCGGCCGGTGATGGCGTAGACCGCCTGGCGGGCCCGCCACGCCGCCAGCGGGACAATCGCCAGCAACGCCAGCCCCGCCAGCATGAACGCCAGCGTGGCCAGCAGACCCTCCTTCGGTATGGGCTCGCCCCTGGAGAGCGACTCCAGTAGCGGCCCCAGGGGGAGGGAGATAAGCAGCAGGCCGAACAGCCCAAAGGGAGAACACTCCAGCACCGCCCGCCACGGCGCGGGCCGATCGACCCAGACCAGTTGTTCGTCGGCGTCCAGCGCGCCCAGCAGGGGCTCGCGGAGGCGCCGGGGCAGGCGGCTGGGGTCGGCGTGGGTGGCTTCAGACATTACTGCGTCTCCCCTGTCATTCGTCTACCGCAGCTGGGCTCCGCAGTGGCGGCAGGTGCCGCGGAAGTCTCGGCCGAGGGGCTGGTTGCAGGCCGGGCAGCGGTGGCTGACCAAGGCCACCGCCCAGCCGCACCAGCCCAGCCAAAGCGGCGTCGTTGCCGCCGCACTCCATACTGCCGGCGTTTCGCCGGGCGGCTTCGGCGTGGCTGCAAACGCCGCAGCCACGGCACCCGGACGATATGCCCTTCCTCTTATGTCCTAAACCCCTCTGCGTCTTTTCTCTGTGCTCTCTGTGTCCTCTGTGGCCCATTCCCTCTTCGCTGCCGGGCCTCGCTGCGCTCGACCCGGCCTACGCTACCGCACCAGGCCTCGGCCACTGTCGCGGGTGGTCAGGCCGCGGAGGACCATGTCCAGGGCCTCGGGGTGGCTGCTGAGGCGTTTGGCCTCGTCCTCCTTGATCCGCTTGGCGCGGAACAGCTCGGCCAGGTGGTTGTCGAAGGTCTGCATGCCCTCGTCACGGTTGTTCATCGCCTGCAGCAGGCCGTCGTATCGGCCCTCGAGGATGCATTTGCGGACCACGGCCGTGCCGCGGAGGATCTCGACGGCGGGGATCAGCCCACCCTTGAGCTGCGGGTCGCACGAGCGGCCCAGGCGCTGGGCGATGACGGCGGCGAGGTTCAGCGAGAGCTGCTTGAGCAGGAAGGTGTGCTCCTCGTGCGGGAACATCGCGATGAGCCGTTCGATCGTCTGCCGCGCGTCGGCGGCGTGGACGGTGGCGAAGACGAGGTGGCCCGTGTCGGCCGCCCGCAGGGCCACGCGGATGCCGACGGCCTCGCGCAGCTCGCCGACCATGATCGCATCGGGGTCCTGCCGCAGCAGCTGGCGCAGGGCCTGCTCGTAGTCGGGCGTGTCGGCGCCGATCTCGATCTGCGAGATCAGGCTGCGGTCGGGCGTGTGGACGTACTCGATGGGGTCCTCGACGGTGAGGATGCGGGCCTTGCGCGTGCGGTTGATGTGCCCGATCATGGCCGCGATGGTCGTGCTCTTGCCGCTGCTGGTCGTGCCGGCGACCAGCACCAGGCCGCGGGGCCGCTCGGCGATGGCCTGCAGTTGGGCGGGCAGGTTGAGCTCGTCGAAGCCCGGCACCGTCAGGCTCAGCCGGCGGATGGCCAGGGCGAGCTGGCCCTGCTGGCGAAAGACGTTCACGCGCAGGCGGGCGTCGCCGTAGCTGACGGCCAGGTCGCACGAGCCCTTGCGCTGCAAATCGCGCCGGGCGACGGGGTGGATCACCGCGTCGACGAAGGCCTGCAGCTCCTCATCGGCCGGCGGGCCGGCGTCGAGGCGGTAGAGCTCCCCGCCGATCCGCAGGTGCGGAATGGCCCCGGCCTGCACGTGCAGATCGCTCGCCTGCCGCGCGATCATGGTCTCCAGCAGTGGTTCGATGCTCATGGCCGCCAGTATAGACGCACCCCAGGGAAGGGCCAAGTGGATAGGATCAAGGCCCCAGCGGGCGCTCCAGAGCCCGGGGATCCTGAAAGAAGAAACAGCCCAGATGGGCCACAGAGACACAGAGGACACAGAGAGAGGAAACACAGAGGGTCCGGGAGTTTCGGAGTCAGACAAAGCGCCCGGGTGCCGTGGCTGCGGCGTTTGCAGTGCGTAGGGCCGACAACTCGTTGCCGGCGGAATTGCCGCACCGGGAACGGCCCCACCAAGATGCCCACGGAAGGCATTCCGTGGGCTTGGGCCGAGCCCACTTTGCAGAACCGCAGGGGCGGAACTCGACACTCCTGACTGGCCAGTCCACTCCTGACTGGATGCCCCTGAAGACCGCACGGAATCTGGCCGCTTCTTCTCTCTGGGCTCTCTGCGTCTCTGTGGCCGCCGTTCCCCCTTCGCTGCCGGGCCTCGCGTGGCTCGACCCGGCCTACGGCCGGCCCCAGAGGAACAGGGCGACCAGGACGGCGAGCCAGGCGAGGAAGGCGCCGGCGAGCAGCGCGTACTTCCAGGCCGGCCGATGGGCGGCGCGGTCGGGGATGGAGGCCGGATCAGTAGCGGTCATGGCTACTCTTTGAGCTCGAAGCGGACCGGCGTGGCCAGGGCCTCGTCGAGGTCGAAGACGTCCCGGAAGTCTTCGATGGAGTCCTCGGGGGTCTTCTGCATGAAGTCGTTGGTGACCAGCAGGTAGACCATCTCGCCCAGGTCGATGGTGCCGCGGACGTTCCAGCGGCGCAGGACCGTGCGGGCGAGCATGCCCCAGCGGTCGACGGCGAGGTCGCGGGCGGCGATGCAGATGTCCTGGCCGCTCACGTGGCGCGAGCCGGGCTTGCCGGGCTCCTCGCCGTGGACGCGGCGGACGGCCTCGCCGAGGGCCTCGTGCAGGAAGGCGTAGGCGTCCAGGGGGTAGCGGCCATCGGTGAGGATGAGGCGCTCCATCGCCCGGCTGTCGGCCGAGGCGCTCTGTCGCTGCTTCGAATGGGCCATGAAAGGTCCCTCCTGTGCCGGCCGGGGCCGGCGCGGGGTCACTGCTTGCGGGGAATCAACGGCGCACCCTTGGTCACGACCGTGCCGGCCGGCAGGGCGCCCCAGGCGGCCCGCTCGAGCAGGTGGCCGTCCTGGGGTCCGGTCACGCCGAGCCGCTCGAGGGCGGCGGTGGCGATGTCGGGCATCACTGGCACCAGCATCTCCAGGGCCACGCGGATGGCCTGGGCGCAGGTGTAGAGGATCGTCCCCAGACGCTCGCGCTGGGCGGGGTCCTTGGCCAGCTTGAAGGGTTGGGTGGCGTCGATGTACTGGTTGGTCGCCCCGACGAGCTGGTAGATCTGCTCGAGATAGGCGTGGAAGGCGCAGCGGTCCATCTTGCCGGTGGCCTGGTCGCGCAGGGCGTCGGCGACGGCGCGGACAGCGTGCTCGGCCTCGGTGAGCTCGGCGGGCGCGGGCAGGCTGCCGTCGAAGTAGCTGGCGATCATGTTGGTCGTTCGGCTGAGCAGGTTGCCGATGCCGTTGGCCAGCTCGCCGTTGTAGCGGCTCTGGAACGACTCGCGCGAGAAGTCGCCGTCGGAGCCGAAGGGCACCTCGCGGAGCAGGAAGTAGCGGTAGACGTCGCGCCCGTAGTCGCGGCAGAGCTCCTCGATGATCTCCCGGCTGACGAAGTTTCCCAGGCTCTTGGACATCTTCTTGCCCTCGCTGGTCCACCAGCCGTGGGCGAAGACGGTCGTGGGCAGCGGCATCTCCAGGGCCATCAGCATGCACGGCCAGTAGACCGCGTGGAACCAGAGGATGTCCTTGCCGATCAGGTGCAGGCTCGCCGGCCAGTAGCGCTGGTAGCGCCCGTCCTGGCTGTCGCCGACCTCCGGCCAGCCCAGGGCGGTGATGTAGTTGCTCAGGGCGTCGATCCAGACGTAGACCGTGTGGTCGGGGTCGTTGGGCATGCGGACGCCCCAGTTGCCCACGCGCTCGGCCAGGCGGGAGATGCTCAGGTCCTCCACGCCCAGCTTGAGCTTGCTGACGACCTCGTTGCGGCGGCTCTCGGGCTGGACGAACTGCGGGTTGGCCTCGATGTGGGCCAGCAGGTTCGGCACCCACTTGCTCAGGCGGAAGAACCAGCTCGGCTCGGTGAACCGCGTCAGGGGCTTGCCGCTGATGGCGGACTTGTACTCGTTCTCGCGGGCGGTCGACTCGGTGACGAATTCCTCCTGGCCCTCGTCGTACCAGCCCTGGTACTCGCCGAGGTAGATTTCGCCCTTGTCGACGAGGCGCTGGACGATGGCCTGCACCCGCTGCTCGTGCCGCGGCTCGCTGGTGCGGATGAAGTCGTCGTGGGTGATCGCCAGGGCCTTCCAGAGGTCCTGGAAGTGGACGACCACGCGGTTGCCCAGCTCGGCGGGGGTGGTGTTCTTCTCGGCGGCGGCCTTGACGATCTTGATGCCGTGCTCGTCGGTGCCGGTCAGGAAGCGGACGTCGCGGCCCACGGCGCGGAAGAACCGCGCCAGCACGTCGGCGGCGATGGTCGTGTAGCTGTGCCCGATGTGGGGCACGTCGTTGACGTAGTAGATCGGGGTTGTGACGTAGAACGTGTCGGTCATGGCGTACGTGCTTCCCTCGGTGGGCTCGTCGGGGATTCCCCGAGGCCCGAATGGGCATTGGCCTCAAAGGGTACAGCCTACCGCCCAGGGCCCGTCAAAGCAATACCCCCGGGCCATATAGCCCCGGGCATGCCGGGGTCTGGAGGGGCGTGGATCGGGTGTCGCTGCGCGATGGGCGGACCGCATCTTTGGAGTGCGGCGGCAACGACGCCGCTTTGGCTTGACGCCTTCATAGGCAATGGCCGTTTAGACGTGGCTACAAACGCCTTAGCCACGGCACCCTCTCGCGGAGGCAGCCAAAGCGGCGTCAAAGCCGCCGCACTCCATACGGCGCTCGCGCCCAGGGCCTCCATTGGCCGATACGACTGACGATCAGGAGCCCCAAGGCCATTGCCGCCGCTTCGGGGCGCGGGACCCCGTGAGCGGACGGTGGAGTGGGCGCGGGCTTACTCGCCGCCGCTGGCCTCGGGGGCGGCGCCGTCGGTGGGCTTGCGGCGGCGACGGCGACGGCGTCGTTTCCTGGCCGTGCCGTCGGGGCCGTCGGCGTCGGCATTGCCGTCAGCGCTCTCCGGGGCGGGGGCGCCCTGCGGGGCCGAGTCGGCGGGCGAGGGTGCGTCGCCGGGGGTCTTCTTCTTGCGGCGCCGGCGGCGCTTCTTGCGGAGCTTGTCGTCCTCGCCCTCGCCATCG
>JAWLCG010000211.1:0-8799 GCA_041687295.1 Phycisphaerae bacterium
AACGCGATATCCGCTGCCGGCGAGCCAGTCCGCCGCCTGCTGCTGCATGATGCCGGGGAGCACGTGCGCCGATACCGGCAGAACCGCTTCGCTGCCGCTCCGCGAATCTGCACACCCTACGCGCTTCCAGGGCATGGCGCGGGGCCTTACCGAAGCGAAAGAGTAGGTCGGGGATACCTCCCCGACACGGTTGGCCCATCCGTCCGCCGTTGTCGGGGAAGGCCGTAGGGTGTGCAGGTTCTGCCCCGAGCCTGCGAGGGGCAGGTCCTGCACACGCAACACTGCCGGCGCGGGGCCCGGTAGCGCCTGGCGCCAGGGTCCCGTGTGCAGAACCGCTCCGCTGACGCTCCGCGAACCTGCACACCCTACGCGCTGACTGCCCGGAGAGGGCATCTGCAGCCCCGTTCACGGGGCTTCGCCCCGCGCAGCGGGTTCAGGCCCGGCCTTGTAGGCCGGGTGCCCGGGGCCCCTGGACTCCTTCTTCTCAGCCCGCTTCAGCGGGCTTGCCAGACGCCCTGCGGGTAAGCCCGCTGAAGCGGGCTGAGGTAAGAACAAATAGGGGCAGCCGTCGTCCCCAGGGCTAGAAGCCCTGGGCTACACCCCGCTGCGTGGGGCCAAGGCCGGTGAACCGGCCTGAAGTCCGTAGGGCGAGCAACTGTGTTGCTCGCGCAACGAGTCCGGGGGGGCGGGCCAATCGTCCCCCACGCAGCGCATTGTCCGGGCGTTGCGCGTGCAACGAGTTGCACGCCCTACGCGTTTACTCCCACTCGATCGTTGCCGGGGGCTTGCTGGAGATGTCGTAGACCACGCGGTTGATGCCGCGGACCTCGTTGATGATGCGGTTGCTCATGACGGCCAGCACTTCATACGGCAGGCGGGCCCAGTCGGCGGTCATGAAGTCGCGGGTCTCGACGGCGCGGATGGCGCAGACGTTCTCGTAGGTTCGCCCGTCGCCCATCACGCCGACCGACTGGATCGGCAGCAGGACGGCGAAGACCTGGGCGGTCTTGCGGTAGAGGCCGGCGGCGGTCAGCTCGTCCAGGACGATCTCGTCGGCATTGCGGAGGACCTCCAGCCGCTGTTCGCTGACGGGGCCGAGGCACCGCACGGCCAGACCGGGGCCGGGGAAGGGGTGGCGCCACACGATCGGCTCGGGCAGGCCCAGCAGCTCGCCGACCTGGCGGACCTCGTCCTTGAGCAGATCCCGCAGCGGCTCGATCAGCTCGAAGCCCAGCTCGGCGGGCAGGCCCCCGACGTTGTGGTGCAGCTTGATGTTGGCGGCCTGGCCGGCGAGCGACTGGCCCGACTCGATCACATCGGGGTACAGCGTGCCCTGGGCGAGGTAGCGGGCGTTGGGGATGTCGCGGGCGGCGTCCTTGAAGACCTCGATGAAGGTATGGCCGATGCGGCGGCGCTTCTCCTGCGGGTCGGTCACGCCGGCCAGGCGGCTGAGGAAGGCGTCGGCGGCGTCGATGACGCGCAGGTCGAGGTGGAAGTGCTCGCGGAAGGTGCTCTCGACGAGCTGGCGCTCGTTCTTGCGCAGCAGGCCGTTGTCGACGAAGATGCACGTCAGGCGCTCGCCGATGGCCTTGTTCAGCAGGGCGGCCACGACGGAGGAGTCCACCCCGCCGCTGAGGCCGCAGATCACCCGGCCATCGTCGCCGACCTGGGCCTGGACGCGGGCGACGACCTCGTCGATGAAGCTGCCCATCTGCCACAGGCCCGAGCAGCGGCAGATATCGTACAGGAAGTTGGCGAAGATCTGGTTGCCCTTGGGCGTGTGGGTGACCTCGGGATGGAACTGCACGCCCCAGAAGGGCAGCTCGCGGTGGCGCACGGCTGCGTAGGGGCAGGTCGGCGTGGTCGCTAGCACTTCGAGGTCGCCGTGGAGGTCGTGCACCTGGTCGCCGTGGCTCATCCAGACCTGCATCGAGTCGGGCAGGTGGGCCAGCAGGCCGTCAGGGCTCTGGACCTTCAGCTCGGCCCGGCCATACTCGCGGTGGGCGGCCCGCTCGATCCGGCTGCCGAGGATCTGCCCGGCGACCTGCATGCCGTAGCAGATGCCCAGCACGGGCACGCCGAGGCGGAGGATCTCCGGGTCGGGCCGGGGGGCGCCATCCTCGTAAACGCTTGAGGGGCCGCCGGTAAAGATTATGCCCTTGGGGTTGAGCCGGCGGATCTCGTCGGCCGGCAGGTCGGGCCGGGCCAGGACGCTGTAGACGCCGTTCTCGCGGACGCGCCGGGCGATCAGCTGGGCGTACTGGCTGCCGAAATCGAGGATGACGACGACTTCTGATTGGGCTTGCACGGCCAGGGCTCCGGGGGCGGGCGGATTTTCCCGAATCTTACGGGATTTAACCGCCGCTTGTGGCTAAACTTAATTACGGAGGGGCCAGGGGGCCCTCCACCGGGCCGAGAGGAAACAACGCTTCCGTCCCGGCCGGAAAATGGGAAACCGGCATGATACGTCAAGGCCCCAGCCGTTTGCAAGACCTGCGGGCGGGGGCGCTTGGAAAAAGGTGAAACTGAAGCCAAAGGGGGGCAGGCCGTTCAGTCGATACCTTATTCAGAGTGTCGGACGTATCCCTCTGCAGGGCAGGCAGCCCGAGGTTTCGGATGAGCGTGGCGATTATGCAGGACGAGTTGTCGAGTCCTTTGCTCACCCACTATCGGCCCAGCGAGCGGCGGGCGATTCTCGACCACAAGTACTACCTCGGTATCGAGTGGGGCTTCGACCCCGGTCTCGAGCGGGCGCTGGAGAGCTGGGAGGGCGGTGTCGCCGAGCTGTGGCGCCATCAGCAGCAGTTGGCGGACTGTCGCGCCCAGATGGAAGAGATCGAGCGCCACCGCCACAACCTGGCCCAGCAGGCGGGCCAAGAGATCGGCTGGGAGCAGGCCGCCCACGAATGGATCGCCCACCACGCTGCCGAGTGGCGCCGCTGGCGCGAGAGCCAGCTCTGCCAACCCCAACTGTCCTGCAATGCCCCCCAGCCGCTGAGCCACTGAGCCGGCGAAGATGGGACGCCGCCCCTGCGGGGCGCTGTCCCAGCCTGCGGGCTCGTTCGACTGCGCCCAAGGCCAGCCAGCCGGTATGGAGTGCGGCGAGAATCGCCGCTTTGGCTCGGCCGTTCGCGCACCGCCCCCGCCTGCCGGGCCTCACTCCGTTCGACCCGGCCTACGCGCCGCGGGCTCCCCGGTGAGATGGCAGGCATCCTCAACCTACTAGACCGGCCAGTCTGGAATGTTGGGTGCCCAGCCCGCAAGTGTGCGGCCGCGGTGGGCGCTACGGCGAACGGCCCCACCGATCGGCCGCGTCGGACCGGAGCCCTGGAAGGGCGACAGAATTTTGCCGGGGGCGCAAGCCCCCGGAAGTTGGGCCCACCACACGCGCTAAGCCCTGAAAGGGCGAAAGAATCCCATCGGAGGCGACAGAGGATTCTTTCGCCCTTCCAGGGCTCTTTGCTCCCAAGGCACGCTTTTCCGGGGGCTTGCGCCCCCGGCTACATTCTTCCGCCCCTCCGGGGCTCCGCGCAGGGCGGCCGGAGGGTCGGCCCCGGCGCCGGGAGGTCCTGGGCGGCCGGGGCGCCGGGATGTCTGAAGGGAAATGCGATGCCGGGACGTCCCGCGCTTGCGGTCCCTGCCGCTCCCGGCTACCATCGCCCGCACTCGCCGGCTCGCCAGTGGGCCGGGTTGACGCTCTGGGAAAGGGGACAGCCATGGACGAGCAGACAGCCATTCAGCCGCCGCCCGTGCCGGATGCGCGGCAGGCCTCTCGGATGAAGCGGACCGGCCAAACGGCCCTCACGCTCTTCGTCGTGTTCGTGATCCTGCTGCCCTTAGGGTTCGGGCGGACGCCGCTGAGCCGCCTGCCGGCTCCCGGGGGCGGCTACCAGATCGACTTCGACCTGTTCAGCACGGTGGGCGTCGGGATGGGTCTGTTCGCGCTGGTCTGGCTGCTGGCTCGCTTCCGGACCATCCTTCGGCTGCCGGCGGCGCGGAAGGTCCTGGGCCTGGTGGGGGCTGGGGGCCTGATCCTGCACACGGTCCTGGCCCTGTTCATGCCCCTGGGCGCCATCATGCCTGTGCCGACCCCGCGACCGGCGCCCGCCACGGCCGGGCCGGGCGAGTGGGAGGTCGACGGCACGCCCTACACCGTCACGACGGTGTACGTTCTGGACCTGCCCGAGGGGCTGCAGTACACCATCGAGCACCCGCACCCCTTCGGGCCAGCCGACGCGAACATGGACGATGCGCGGGCGCTGGAGATCGCCTTTCCGCTCATGCGGCACGCCTACGAGAAGGGGCTCTACAAGGGTGGCCCGCAAACGCCGTCTCGGATCGGCGTGGTGCTCTACGAAAAGCGGGGCGGACGCGTCCACGGCTATCGCATTGGCCTGAGCCTCGACGAGATCCGCCAGCGAGGCGAGCAGGGGAGCCCGTAGGCTGGGACAGAGCCTCGCAGAGGCGGCGCCCAATCTTTGCGCGGGGCGGGTCTACATTCGACGGTGGGGCGACCCGGCTTTACTGCTCTGTCCCATCTGACAAGCCAAAGCGGCGGTTCTCGCCGCACTCCATATTGCGCTGGTGGTGCGGTCCGTCTTCGCGGCCGGGCCTCGCAGACGCTCGACCCGGCCTACGCGGGCCGTCACAGGCCGGTGCGGTCGGCGCTGCGGGGGTCGCGGACGAGCTCGCCGTGGTGGAGTTGGCCGGCCAGGGCGGCCGGACGGGTGGTGCGGGTGGCGTCGTAGTAGTCGGCGGAGGGGTCGACAGGGTTGACCATCAGGCCGGGGCGGTTGAGGCGGAGTTGGCCGGCGATTCGGCCATCGGGGGTGACGAACACGCTGGGCCAGGCCGAGACGCGGGCCGAGCTGTTGGGGGCCGAGATCCACAGGCCGTTCATGCCGGCGTGGGCCTGCAGCGTGGGGCGCATGATCGGGCGGTGGAGCTGGGGGCAGCTCGAGCGGGCGTTGTGGAAGCTGTGGAAGACCACCCGCACGCCGAGGCGGGCCAGCTCGCGGTAGAGCTCGGGGAAGCGGACGTCGTAGCAGATCAGCAGCGAGCAGGTCAGGCCCTTGAGGCGGAAGGTGACGAAGTGGTCGCCGGGGCTGTAGTGGGCCAGGTCGCCGTCGGTGCAGAAGCGTTTGTCGTAGCGGTCGACGATCCGCCCGTCCGGGGAGATGAGGTACAGGCTGTTGTGGGGGCGGTTGGGCGGGGTCAGCGGATGGGCCGAGCCCAGCACCACCCACAGGCCCAGGCGCTGGGCGTCGTCGGTGATGCGCTGCGTCTGGCGCTTGAGCTCGTCCCAGGGGTAGGCCGCGTCGGAGATCGCCCCGCCGTAGCCGCTCAGGGCGCCCTCGTGGAAGTGGACCACGTCAGCCCCCCGGTCCCGGGCGGTCTGCAGGTACCGACGGATGACGGCCCCGTTGCGGGCCGGGGCCCAGGTTTCGGCGAACTGGCACGTGGCGATGCGGAGAACGGGGTCGGCCATGGCATGCTCCTGCCCGTACGCACACCCCAAAGACGTGGCTGCAGACACCGCAGCCACGGCACCCAGGTCATTTTCGATTTGTGATTTGTGATTTTCGATGTTGCGCCCGGAACGCCCGTTCAGGGCTGGCCGGTGCTGAGCACTGTGAGCACATTCCGAGGCGACCCTTGGGCGCTGGGTCGAGTTCCGAAGACCCCGGGCATGCCCGGGGCTATATAGGGACACACGGCAGCAGCTTCTCGCCATCGCCACAGACGTGGCTGCAGACACCGCAGCCACGGCACCCGAACGCTTGGTCTTACTCCAAAACTCTGACCGCCTCTGTGCTTCTTCTCTCTGTGTCCTCTGTGCCTCTGTGGCCCATCCTCGCTGTTTCTATCCCGCAAGGACCCCGGGCATGCCCGGGGCTATATGGGGACACACGGGGCGGCGTGGCGCCATCGGGGCGTCAGCCTCTTCCAATCAAAAACCAAAAACCCCATCACTCCTCGAACACGCTGCCGACGGAGTAGTTGGGCGGCTCGTGGGTGATGTGGATGTCGTGGGGGTGGCTCTCGGAGAGGCTCGCGTGGGTGACGCGGACGAAGCGGGCGTCGCGGCGGAGTTCCTGGAGGCTGTTGGCGCCGCAGTGGTCCATGCCGCTGCGGACGCCGCCGAGCATCTGGTAGACGAAGTCGGCCAGTCGGCCTCGGTAGGGCACCCGGCCCTGGACGCCCTCGGGCACGAGCTTGGCCGCGTCGACCGTGCCGCCCTGGCTGTAGCGGTCGGCCGAGCCGGCGAGCATGGCGTCCATCGAGCCCATGCCGCGGTAGGTCTTGAAGCGTCGGCCCTTGTAGATGACCAGCTCGCCGGGCGACTCGTCGAGGCCGGCGAAGAGGTTGCCCATCATCACGCAGCTGGCGCCGGCGGCGAGGGCCTTGGTGATGTCGCCGCTGTGGCGGATGCCGCCGTCGGCCATCACGGGCACGCCGTTGGCCTCGGCGACGCTGACGGTGTCGAAGATGGCCGTCACCTGCGGCACGCCGACGCCGGCGACGACCCGGGTGGTGCAGATGGCCCCGGGCCCGATGCCCACGCGGAGCCCGTCGGCGCCGGCGGCGATGAGGTCCTCGGCCGCCTGACGGGTGGCGATGTTGCCGGCGATCACGTCGATGTTGTGCTGGGCCTTGATCTGCCGGACCGTCTCGCTGACGATGTCCTTGTGGCCATGCGAGGTATCCACTACGATCACGTCGACGTCGCGGCGGATGAGCCGTTCGACCCGCTCGTAGTCCAACACCCCGACGGCCGCCCCGACGCGGAGGCGCCCCCGCGCGTCCTTGCAGCTGCGGGGGAACTGGCGGATCTTCTCGATGTCGCGCATCGTCACCATGCCCACCAGCCGGTTCTCCTGGTCGACCAGCAGGAGCTTCTCGACCTTGTGCCGGTTGAGGATGTGCTCGGCCTCGTCCAGCGAGGTGTTCGGCGGGGCGGTGACGAGCTTCTCCTTGGTCATCACCTGGTCGATGCGGCAGTCGCCGGCGAGGAACTTCATGTCGCGCCGGGTGAGGATGCCGACCACCCGCTCGCCGTCGACGATGGGAAAGCCGCTGACCTTCCGCTCGGTCATCAGGTGGCGGGCGGTGGCGGTCGACTCGTCGGGCGTCAGTGTGATCGGGTCGACGATGATGCCGTTCTCGCTGCGCTTGACGCGGTCGACCTCGAGGGCCTGGGCGTCGGGCGAGAGGTTGCGGTGGATAATGCCGATGCCGCCCTCCTGGGCCAGGGCGATGGCCAGGGAGGCCTCGGTGACCGTGTCCATCGGGGCCGACACCAGCGGGATGTTGACGGCGATGTTCCGCGTGACGCGGGTGGAGAAATCCACCTGCTGCGGAATGACGTTGCTGCGGGCGGGCACGAGAAGGATGTCATCGAAGGTGATCGCTTCGCCGATGATCTTGTTATGCATTGGGCCTCTCGCTTGCCTGGGTTCGGTGGAATCCGTATAGGCTATTGACCCGGGGCGGTCGCTTCAACCAAAAAAGGTTGCCATGGACGTCTGGACGCAGATGCGGGCTCAGTTGGCCGAGCTGGAACGCCAGGGACTTCGCCGCCACGGCCTGGTGGCCGAGTCGGCCGCCGATGCGCGGGTGCAGGTCGCCGGCGTGGAGATGGTGTGCCTGGCGTCGAACAACTACCTGGGCCTGGCGAACCACCCAGCCGTGGTGGCCTCGGCCCGCAAGGCCCTGGAGAAGTGGGGCGTCGGGGCGGGCTCCAGCCGGCTCATCGCCGGCACCAGCAGCTGCCATATCGAGCTGCAGCAGGCCCTGGCACGATTCAAGGGCACCGAGGCCGCCATCGTCACCGCCACCGGCTGGCAGGCCAACGCCTGCGCCCTGGCCGCCCTGGCCGGGCCGGAGGATCTGGTGCTGGCCGACAAGCTCGACCACGCCAGCATCCTCGACGCCGTCCAGGCCACCGGCGCCACCCTCCGCACCTACCGCCACGGCGAGATCGACCGCCTGCGGGCCCTGCTGGAGCGCCTTCGGCCCCGGCACCGGCGGTGCATCCTCGTCACCGACGGCGTGTTCAGCATGGACGGCGACGTCGCCCCCCTGGCCGAGCTGGCCGAGATCAAGACCCGCTACGACGCCCTGCTGGTCGTCGACGAGGCCCATGCCACCGGCGTGCTGGGCGAGAACGGGCGGGGCTCGGCCGAGCTGGCCGGCGTGGAGAAGCAGGTCGACGTCACCGTCGGCACGCTGAGCAAGGCGATCGGGGCGATGGGGGGCTTCGTGGCCGGCCCGCAGGTGCTGATCGACACGATCTACAACACGGCCCGGCCCTTCATCTACACCACGGCCCTGCCGGCGTCGATCTGTGCAGCGGCCCTGGCGGCGCTGGAGATCATCCGCCTGCAGCCCGCCCGGCGGGAGATCCTGCTGGGCCTGGCCGATCGGCTCCGCGACGCCCTGCGGGGGCGCGGCCTGGACGTCGGGCCCAGCACCACGCCGATCATCCCCATCCTGCTGGGCCGGGCCGACCGGGCCCTGGAGGTGGCGCGGAAGTGCTTCGAGGCGGGCTTCCTCTGCCCGGCCATCCGCCCGCCCACCGTCGCCCCCGGCGCCAGCCGACTCCGCGTGAGCGTCATGGCCACCCACGACTGGCGCGACCTGGAGCGTTTCGTCGACGTCGTCGCCCGGGCGTAGGCCTCACCCTACGGGACTGGATGGCCAGGGCCGTTACGGAACCGGCTGCCTGGGCAATATGGAGTGCGGCGACGGAGTCGCCGCTTTGGCTCGCAGGCGCATCAGCCAACGCCGGGGCCAGCC
>JAWLCG010000212.1:0-8787 GCA_041687295.1 Phycisphaerae bacterium
GCCGCATCGAGCCCCGAGTCCTCAAACGCCGCCGCCACCGCTACCCCCTGATGAAAAGACCTCGTGACACATTGCGGGCAGAGCTCACAAACCCATAATGGAAAGGCCGGGCAATGGTTACAGACGGCAGTGCCATTCGGGTCAGGAACCTTTTCGGCTGCGAAGGCGGAACTGGACCAGAAAGGTTCCTGACCCCGTTACGCCCCCTGACCCCGTTACGCCCCAGGGCAGTGGGGCGACGATGAAGGGCTCGCCCCTAGCCGGACTGCGTCCGGCCTACAAACACACAGGCCCGCGCGGCTCTTGGAGCGGCGCGGGCCTGTGGTGTTGGGCGGCGGTGTCGAGGGCTACTGGGCGGCGGCCTCGACGGTGCTGGCGGGGCGGATGGCGGCGGCGTATTCGCGGGGGTCGGTGATGCGTCCGCGGATGGCCGTGGCGGCGGCGGTGAGGGGGCTGGCGAGGTAGACGCCGGCCTCCTTGGAGCCCATGCGACCGGGGAAGTTGCGGTTGGTGGTGCTGAGGACCTTGAGGGCCTCGTTGGCCCGGCCGAAGGTGTCCTTCGGGCCGCCGAGGCAGGCGGCGCAGCTGGCCGGGCCGATGCGGCAGCCGGCGGATTCGAAGATGCTCCGCAGGCTCTGGCCGTCGATCTGTCGGCGGTCGAGCTGGGTGTCGACCTCGGTGGTGGCCGGCACGATGAAGGTGTCGACCTTGACGGCTTGGCCCTTGAGGATGGCGGCGGCGGCCACGAAGTCCGTGATCTTGCCGCCGGTGCACGAGCCGATGTAGACCCGGTCGACCGTCACGTCGCTCAGCTCGCGCGCCAGGGCGCGGTTGTCGGGCGAGTGGGGCTTGGCGACGGTCGGCTCGAGCTTGCTCAGGTCGAAGACCCGCTCGCTGTGCCACTGGGCGTCGCCGTCGCTGCGGAGCACCTCGTAGGGCTTCTGCGTGCGGGCCTGGACGAAGGCCTCGGTCACGGCATCGGCGGGGATGATGCCGTTCTTGCCGCCGGCCTCGATGGCCATGTTGCACAGCGTCATCCGCTCCTCGATGTTCAGGGCGAAGACGCCCTCGCCGTCGAACTCCATCGCGCGGTAGGTCGCCCCGTCCACGCCGATCTCGCCGATGACGTGGAGGATGAGGTCCTTGGCCATCAGGTAGTCGGGCAGCTCGCCGTCGAAGACGAAGCGCATGGTGGGCGGCACCTTGAGCCACAGCCGGCCGGTGCCCATCACGAAGCCCGCGTCGGTGTTGCCGATGCCGGTGGCGAACTGCCCGAACGCCCCGGCCGTGCAGGTGTGGCTGTCGGTGCCCAGCAGCACCTCGCCGGGCCGGCAGTGGCCCTCCTCGGGCAGGGCGACGTGGCAGACGCCCTTGTAGCTGGTTCGGCTGGGGTCGAGGTAGCGCTGCGGCATGCCCTCGCCGTGCACGAAGTCGGGGTCGTAGAAGTGGCGGATGCCCTGCCGCTTGACGAACTCGCGCAGGATCTCGATGTTGCGGTGGGCCAGGTTGTCGGCCGTGAAGATGTAGTGGTCCGGGATGATCACCACCCGCTCGGGGTCCCACACCTTGGCGGCCTGGCCGAAATTCTTCTCGAACACGCCGATGGTGCCCGGGCCGCAGACGTCGTGCGTCATCAGCACGTCCACGTTCACCCAGACGTTCTCGCCGGGGGTCACCGACGCCTTGCCGGCGTGGCGGGCAAGGATCTTTTCCGTCAACGTCATGCCCATGGCCAGATCACCTTTCTAAGCTGCGCCCCGCCGGCCGGTCCCTCCCGACCCGACAGGACAGCCCTTCAGTGTAGTCGCTCGGACGGCCCGAATCAATTGCGGTTGCAGGGCGGGGGCCGTGGCGGTGCCGTTGGCCCCCAAGCGGCGTCGTTGCCACCGCACTCCATAGGGCCCAGGCAGACCTGGCCGCCCTCGGCCGCTCAGCTGCCGTTGGCCACGCCGTCCTCGGGCGCCCCCCTCCGTGTGGCGGCGCGGGTGGGCTGGCCCGTGACGGTGCCCTCGGCGGTCTGGTTCCGGGGCGACTGGGGGGCGGCCTGCTGGCGGCTGAGGCCCTCGCTGAGCAGCCGAACCACCTCGTCAAGGTCGTCGGTGACGGTGCACAGGTCCAGGTCGCCGGGGGAAATGTAGTGGGCCTTGGTGCCCATGTGCTCGCGGATCCAGTCCAGCAGGGCGGTCCAGTACTCCGAGCCGACCAGGACGACGGGGAAGTTCTCGACCTTGTCGGTCTGGATGAGGGTCATGGCCTCGAAGAACTCGTCCATCGTGCCGAATCCGCCCGGGAAGCACACGAAGCCGCTGGCGTACTTGAGGAACATCACCTTGCGGGCGAAGAAGTAGCGAAAGTCGATCTGGATGCCAGCGTAGGGGTTTGGCACCTGCTCGTGGGGCAGGGTGATGTTCAGGCCGATCGACTGGCCGCCGGCCTCGCTGGCGCCGCGGTTGGCGGCCTCCATGATGCCCGGGCCGCCGCCGGTGATGACGGCGAAGCCCTCTTTGGCCAGCATCGAGCCCAACTGGCGGGCCTGCTGGTAGTAGGGGTCTGTCCGGGGCGTGCGGGCCGAGCCGAAGATGCTGACGGCTGGGCCGATCTGACTCATCACCTCGAAGCCTTCGACGAACTCCGCCATGATCCGGAAGATCCGCCAGGGATCCTCTGTCGTGAACGTCCTGTCGCTCATTCGCTGCCTCTCCTGGGTCGTGTCAGGCCCTGGCCCGGGCCGATCCGTTGGCCGGCCTGCCGGGCGGGGCTCCGCCAGTATACACCGGATTCCGCACGGGCCCGGCATGCGTTGGGGCCAAAACATCATTGACCCGCCCCGCGTCGTCGGCGTTAATGGCCGGCGTCCCGGCTCGCGTGCGAGCCCTTGAGACTACAGGAGTCCAACGTGCGAGGCAAAGCCCTTTTCGTCCTGACCGTCCTGACCGCCCTGACCGGCTGCGCGGGCGAGTACCGTCTGACCGTGCCCGATACGGTGGCTGCCCCCGGCGGCGAGGCCCCGGTCATCGCCCGCCTGGAGCGGAGCGAGTTCTGGCGCTTCCACGTGCCGATCGGGCAGGCGGCCCTTCGGTTCGAGGCGAGCCCCGGCCGGCAGCGGGCGGCCTACACCGACGCCGCCGGCTATGCCGCCCTGGCGGTGCCCGTCGCCGACGAGCCGGGCGAGTACCCCCTGCACGTCCGCCTGCAGGATGCCCGCGGCGACGAGGCCTACGCCGAGGGGCGGATCTTCGTCCTGCAGCCCAACCGGCTGACGCTGGCGGTCAGCTGGGCCGCCCTGCAGGCTGACCCCGCCGAGGCCGCCGACGCCCTGGCCCGTCTGGCCGAGGCCGGTGTGGGGGTGATCTACCTGGCCGGCGAGCCCGCCCGCCAGCCCGAGTCGTCGCGCGCCTGGCTGGCCGAGCGGAACCTGCCGCCCGGGCCCGTCCTGCCCTGGGTGGTGCCCGCCCCCGGCGACCCGCTGACCGGCGGCCTGCCCGCCGCCCGGCGCGTCCTGGCGGGCCTGGAGATCGTCGTCCTGGCCGAGCTGCCCGCCGCCGACGCCGTCGCCGCCCTGGAGATGGTGCCCGTGACTCTCGGCCAGGCCGACGGGACCGCAGTGGCCCTGCTGGACTGGGCCTCGCTGGCCCAGCGCCTGCTGACGGCCCCGCTGCTGATGGGCGAGCACGACTTCGAGCTGATCGCCCCCGAAGACGTCCGCGACGCCCTGACGCGGTAGGGTCCGGGACCGCCTGCGGGCGCCCCGCCCGAGACCCCCACGGATTGCGGCGACTGCGTCGCCTCCATCCGTGGGCTTGGAGAAAGGGTCCGCAAGGGATTCGCGCTTCGCCTGCGATCCAGCACGCACCGGGGACAGATCGAAAATCTTCAATCAAGAAAATCAAAAATCGAAAATCGGAACGAGGTTGGCATGAGCAGCACGGAGGAGTCGGGCGGGCTTCGGATCGTCGAGGCCCCGCGGGTGTACCTGGTGGGCCGGCAGACGGTGGACGATGCCGCCGTCGAGCGGTTCCTCACCGACGAGGGCGCCGAGTGGCAGACCGACACCGCCGTCGGGGCCGAGCGACTCGTCGAGGCCGCCGGTCGGCTGTGCTACATGAGCTACGGCAAGGGCCGCAAGACCAACGCCGACTACATCGGCCACATCCTGCAGGTGGGCCACGGCTCGGTGCTGGAGCACGCGGTGTGGAGCTTCGTCGTCACGGGCGTCTCGCGGAGCTTTACGCACGAGCTGGTCCGCCACCGGGCGGGCTTCGGCTACAGCCAGCTCTCGCAGCGCTACGTCGACGAGAGCGACACCGACTTCGTCGAGCCGCCCGTCATCGCCGCCAACCCCGCCCTGCATGCCCTCTGGACCGACGCGATCGCCAAGGCCCAGGCCGCCTACGTGCAGCTCGTCGACGGCCTGGCCGAGGCCTACGCCGACGTGCCCGACCGCACCCTCCGCCGCAAGATGGCCCGCCAGGCCGCCCGCAGCGTCCTGCCCAACGCCACCGAAACCAAGATCTTCATCACCGCCAACGCCCGCGCCCTGCGCCACTTCATCGAGCTGCGCTGCAACGAGCACGCCGAGACCGAGATCCGCGTCGTCGCCGAACAGATCCTCCGCATCCTCCAGGCCGAGGCCCCCAACCTCTTCGGCGACTACGAACTGGTCGACCTGCCCGACGGCACGAGGGAGGCGAGGACGCCAAACCGCAAGGTGTGACGGGTTTTTTGATTTTTGATTGGGGATTCTCGATCGTACGCCCCGATCGAGCCGCTTCGATAGCGAACCGCGGTTCGCACGGGGACCCTTTCTCCAAGCCCACGGATGGAGGGGTGAGCGCAGCGAACCGCGCAATCCGTGGGGGTCGGGGGCGGGCGATCCGGCGGCGTATCGACCCCATCGACGCCCCCACGAAATCAAAAATCGCAAATCCCAAATCGAAAATCTACAATGGCCCCATGCCGCAGCCGAGACGCATTCTGGTGGTCCTGCCGACGTGGGTGGGCGACAGCGTGATGGCCACGCCGACGCTGGCTGCGCTGCGGCGGCGGTTCCCCGACGCGCACATCGCGGCCCTGGGCGGCTCGGCGGCTTTGGGCACGCTGGCGGGCCAGCCGGGGGTGGATGCGTTCCTGGCCGACCCAGGCAAGTCCGCCGGGCCGCGGGGGCCGCGGGGCGTGCTGCGGGCGGCTCGGCTGGTGCGGCAGGGGGGTTACGACCTGGCGATCCTCCTGAGCAACGCCTTTCGGTCGGCGGCCGTGTGTCGCCTGGGGCGCGTGGGGCACATCGTCGGCTACGCCCGCGACGGGCGAGGCTGGCTGCTGGGCGAGCGGCTCGAGGCCCCGCGCGACGAACGGGGGCGCTTCCGCCCCGTGCCGGCCATCGACTACTACCTGGCCCTGGCCGGCGCCGTCGGGGCCGACACCACCGACCGCACGATGCACCTGGCCGTCGAGCCGCCCTTCGCCGCCGAGGCCGAGACGCTCTTCACCCAGGCGGGCCTGGGCGGCGACGGGCCGGTGGTGATGATCAACCCCGGGGCGAGCTTCGGCTCGAGTAAGCTCTACCCGCCCGAGCGATTCGCCGCCGTCGCCGACGCGCTCATCGAGCGGCGGGGCGCCCGCATCCTCATCAACGCCGGGCCGGCGGAGCGCGAGATCGCCGCCGCCGTCGAGGGGGCCATGACCCACCCGCCGGCGGTGAACCTGGGTCGGCGGAGCAACTCGCTGGGCCTGGTCAAGGCCCTGCTGGCCCGCTGCGAGCTGCTGATCACCGGCGACACGGGCCCGCGGCACATCGGGGCCGCCCTGGGCACGGCCGTGGTCACTATCTTCGGCTCGACCGACCCGGACTGGACCACGCTGAACTACCCCCGCGAGCGGATCGTCCGGGCGGAGGTCGACTGCAGCCCCTGCCAGAAGAAGGTCTGCCCGCTGCCGCCGGGGCCCCGGCACCACCAGTGCATCCGCGCGATCGCGCCGGGGCAGGTCATCTCGGCCGCCGAGGAGCTGCTGGCCCTGCGCCCCGGAGGCCGGCCATGAGCGAGCCGGTCGCCACGCACTTCGACGAGCGGTGGCAGCCGTTGCTGGCCAGCGCGGGCCTGGGCGACTACGACGCCGTCATGGCCAGCCGCACCGGCCAGGCGCTGGTCAAGCCCGGCCTGGGCCGGCGCGAGCGGATCCGCGTGACCCTCACCGGCACCGACGGGCGCCAGCACACCGTCTACCTGAAGCGCTACCCGCGCTCGGTGACCGCCCGCGACGAGTGGCGCGCCCTGCAGGCCGTCCGCGCCGCCGAGGTGCCCACCATGCACCCCATCGCCTTCGGCACGGGCCCAGCCGGCGGGTTCGTCATCGTCTCGGCCGTGCCGGGCGACGCGCTCGAGCGGTGCCAGCATCGCCTCTTCGCCCGTGAGGACCTCGACACCCTCCCGCTGGGCGAGGCCCTGGGCGTGCTGGTCGGTCGGCTGCACCGGGCGGGGCTGGTCCACCAGGACCTCTACGCCAGCCACCTGTTCGTCGATGAGCGGCAGGGGCGCTTCCTCGTGCACCTGATCGACCTGGCCCGCGTGAAGCGCCCGCGCTGGCGGCGGTGGCGCTGGCGAGCCAAGGACCTCGCCCAGCTGCGCTTCTCACTGGCCGAGCCGTGGGCGTCGGCCCATTGGCCGGGCATCCTGGCCGCCTACGAGCACACGCTGGGCCGGCGCGTGCCGGGGCGGGTCTACCGCGCGATCGATCGGCGGATCGCCTGGATGCGCCGCCGCGAGGCCCGGCGGGCGGGGGGCACGGCGTGAGGGTCGCCATCGTGATCGAGGGCTTCGACCCCGCCCGCGGGGGGCGCGAGCGATCCACCGCCGACGTCGCCCACGAGCTGGCCCGTCAGGGCTGCGAGGTCGACGTGGTATGCATGACCGCCGGCGAGATGGTCGAGCCGGTGCGGGGCTTTCCGCTCTACGGCCCGCCGGGCCAGGTGCCCGTGCGGACCGTCCCGCTGGGCCCGACCGGCCGAACGCGGGCCGGGCGGCTGGAGCGTTTCCTGGCCGCCGCCGCCGAGAACACGGCCGCCGGCGGCTACGACATCGTCCACGCCATGCTGCCGATGGTGCAGGCCGACGTCTACCAGCTTCGCGGCGGGACGGTGCCGGGGCTCTTCGAGGCGCACCTGCGCATGCTGGGCCCAGCGGGTCGGGCCGTCCGGCGGCTCACGTGGCGCTGCAACCGCGCGAGGCAGCTGCTGGCCCGGCAGGAGGCCCGGCTGGCGTGCGAGGGGCGGGTCTGGTGCCTGCCCGTCAGCGACCTGGTGGCGGCTGAGCTGGAGCGCCACTATGGCCGGACCGAGCGCGTCCGCACCGTCTTCAACGCCGTGGCCGTGCCCGCCCTGACCGACGAAACCCGCACGGCCATGCGGGCCGACGTCCGCGGCCGGCTGGGCTTCGGCGACGAAGACCTGGTCTGGCTGTGCCCGGCGATGAACTTCCAGCTCAAGGGCGTCGGCGAGATGATCGAGGCCTTCGCCGCCCTGCGACAGGCCCGCTCGCAGGGCCCCCGCCAGCGGCTGGTGGTGATCGGGCGCGATCGCCCCGAGGGTTTCGACCGCGCGATCGGCCTGCGGAGCGCGGGCGACGACGTCCGCTTCCTGCCGCCGACCGACCAGATCTGGGAGATGTACGCCGCCGCCGATGCGGTGGTCCTGCTGAGCTGGTATGATCCCTGCAGCCGAGTCGTGCTGGAGGCCACCGCCCTGGGCATCCCCAGCCTCACCACCGCCCGCAACGGGGCGGCCGAGGCTTTGCGGGACGGCGCGGGCCTGGTCGTCGAGAGCCCCGCCGATCGCGAGGGCATCCTCGCCGCGATGCGCCGCCTGGCCGAGCCGGCCACACGGGCCGCCTGCCGCCAGGCCGCCCGCGCCCAGGCCCCGCAGCTGAGCGTGGCCCGGCACGTCGAGGAGCTGTTGGGCGTCTATCGGGAGGTCGCCAAGGCATGAGTCCGTGGGTTTCGTTCGTCCTGCTGCCGCTGGGAGCCTACGTGCTGGGCTCGACGCCCTTCGCCGTGCTCATCGCATCGAGCAAGGGCATCGACCTGCGCCGGCATGGCAGCGGCAACGTGGGGGCCACCAACGTCGGCCGGGTCGTGGGCCGAAAGTGGGGCTACCTGTGCTTCCTGCTGGACGTGGCCAAGGGCTTCGGGCCGGTCTTCGTGGCGGGGATGCTCTTTCGCCACTACGGTGACGGGGTCAGCCGCACCGAGCAGGCGGCGTGGATCCTCACCGCCTTCGCCGCGGTGGCCGGGCACGTGCTGAGCTTCTGGCTGAAGTTCCGTGGCGGCAAGGGCGTGGCCACCTCGCTGGGAGTGGTGCTGGGCTTCTGGCCCTACTTCACGCTGCCGGGCCTGGCCGCCTTCGCCGTCTGGATCGCCGTGACGCTCCGCTGGCGCTACGTGTCGCTGGGCAGCATCGTGGCCGCGGGGGCCTTTCCGGTGCTGCTGGTGGCCGCGGCGCTGCTGTGGCAGTGGGACCTGGGCCTGCTCTGGCCGCTGCTGGCCTTCGCGGTGCTCATGAGCGCCCTGATCATCCTCCGCCACCGCCCCAACATCGCCCGCCTGCGAGCGGGGACGGAGAACAGGATCGGCGCGGGCAGGGACAGGCCCCAGTAGATTGGACCCAGTCAGTAGGGCGGGCACGGCCCGCCGCGAGGGCGCCCCGCGTCGCCGTGTGCCCCCATATAGCCCCGGGCATGCCCGGGGTCTTCGAGGGCGTCTGGCGCCCCCGTCGGAAAGACCCCGGGCATGCCCGGG
>JAWLCG010000213.1:0-8762 GCA_041687295.1 Phycisphaerae bacterium
CGGGCAATGCCCGCCCTACGGCAGGGCGGGCATTGCCCGCCATACGGCAGCCAGGCCTCGCTTCATTCGAAGAGAGCCTACGGATTCAAATGTGCCGGCGGACCAGGGCGATGCCCTTCTTGCAGGTCTCGACCGGCTCGTTCTGGCCGTAGACCTCCAGGACGAGGTGGCCGTCGTACTTGGCGTCCTTGAGCATGCCCATCAGCCGGCCGACGTCGAGGAAGGCGTGCTCGCCGTCGTCGGCGAAGTCGCCGACCTTCAGGTGGGCGTTGGCAGCCAGGGGCACGAAGCGGGCGCTCTGGTCGTAGATGGCTTGGCGGGCCTTGTCGGAGCGGACGGCGAACTCAGGGACGAAGTTGCTGAAGTCGGGGTTGGTCCGCAGGTTGTCGCTGCCGACGGCCTGGAGGATCCGCAGCAGCGAGTCGGCGTCGGTGGCGACGGAGGAGTGGTTCTCCAGGCACATCACGACGCCCTTGGCCTCGGCAACGGGGGCGACCTCGCGGTAGCCGTCGATGACGCGGTAGACCTCCATCATCGGGTCCTGGCCGGGCACGTGGTAGCCGGTGAAGACGTTCATCCGCTCGATGCCGGCCTCGGCGGTGTAGGCCAGCCAGGTCTTGAGGCGTTCGACCTGCTCGGCCCGCTCGGCGGCGGTGGGCCGGGCGAAATCGTTGGTGGCGATGACGCTGGCGATCGACAGGCCGGCCTGACGGGCCTTGTCGGCGACCTTCTTCAGGCAGCCGGCGGGGTCGGCGGCGTCGATGTGACGGGGGAAGATCTCCAGCCCGTCGGCGCCCTGGCGCTTGACCTCGTCCACGAAGCCCAGCAGATCGATCTTGCCGGCGTCGAACCAGGTGCGGTAGCTCCAGGAGCTGATGGATACCTTGATGGCCATGCGTATGTTCTCCTTTGGGGGGGGTATCGAAAGGGTTCAGACTTATGCCAGGCTGGCCCGGCCGGCGCGGGCGGCCTCGATCTGGGCGGCGACGTCGATGGCCGTCGAAACCGAGTGCTCCTTGACGTCGGCGGGTGTGACCTCCCGGCCCAGGCGCTGCGAGAGGTAGACGCCCTCGCTGATGAGCATGGTGTTCAGGCCGATCCTGGCCGTGGGCAGCAGCTCGACCTCGCCGCGCAGGGCCGCCGCCCAGTGGTGCTGGGAGCTCTCGTAGGCCCGGTAGCCCTTGGAGCACTGGCCCCATCGGTAGTCGGCGGCCTTGAGATTGAACGTGCCGTCCATCTCCATGTCGCCGACGGTGGCGTGGTAGGCGAAGGGGCTCAGCGTCAGCCCGCCCTTGGAGCCGGCGATCTTCGAGCCGTCCGTGCCGCCCAGGTTGACCGCCCAGGCCTCCTCGATGAAGAACGTCGCCCCGCCGGCCAACCGCACCAGCGCGATGCCCAGCTCCTCGACGCTGTAGCCGCTGCTGGCACGGCGGTCGGGGTACATGTCGATCTGCTGATGAGTCGAGCCGCTGATGGTCAGCACGTCCGGGTTGCTCAGCAGGTAGAGGATCTGGCTGATGTGGTAGACGCCCATGTCGAACAGGGCCCCGCCGGCGGCGATCTCCTTCTTGACGAAGTTGTCCGTGCCGTAGCCGTCCACGAAGGGCCGGCCCCGGCGGCGGTAGCTGCTGCTCTTGGCGTAGTAGGGCTGGCCGAGGTAGCCCTCGTCGATCAGCCGGCGGGCGGCCTTGGTTTCGGTGCTGTAGAGGCTCGCCAGCTGCATCTGGAGCATCTGGCCGGTCTGGCGGGCCTTCTCGACCATCGCCAGGGCGTCGATGTACGAGCCGGCCAGCGGCTTCTCGCAATACACGTGCCGGCCCGAGTCCATCACGGCCATCGAGACCGGGGCGTGCAGGTTGTTGTGCAGGCAGACGTCGACGGCCTCGACGTCCTCGCGGGCGAGCATGTCGCGGAAGTCGAAGTAGGTCTTCTCGATCGCGTACTCGCCGGCGACACGCTTGAGCTCGGCCTCGTCGATGTCGACGGCTGCCACGACCTTCACGCCTGGCACGTCCTGCCACTTCTTGAGGTGGCTCTTGCCGATCTGCCCGACGCCGATGATGCCGATCCGCAGTTCCCTCGCCATCGTCTCACTCCTGCCCCGCCTGGGGGGCTCGCTTGAATCCGTGCGTAAAACCGTTTTTCCGAACCGTCACCCTAGACGCCCGGGCTGGCCGTGTCAATGGCCGAGGCCTCACCGCCAGTCGATGACGACACCCGTATAGGCCTGGGGGTTGCTCTGGAGGCCCTCGTAGGCGGCCGGCACCTCGTCGGGGCCGATCGTGTGGGTCAGCAGCTCGCGGACCTTGAGCTGGCCGGCGGCGATGAAGTCGATCACCGTCCGCAGGGCCCAGGCGACGCTGAGCCGGACCTCGCGGATGTCGCTCGGGACGATCCGCCACATGTGGGCGCCGCGGACGACCAGGCCGCTCTCGTGGATCTTCATCATCAGCGGCGTGATGTCCCGCGAGTAGGCCGCCCGCGGCGTGCCCAGCAGGATCACCTGCCCGAACAGACGCGTGGCCTGCAGGGCGTTGGCGATGACGGCCGAGTGGCCCGCGGCATCGACGGTGACGTGGGCGCCCTGGCCGGCGGTGAGGTCCTTGACGGCCTGCACCTGCTGATCAGGGGCCACGTTGATGACCTCGGCGATGCCGACCCGCCGGGCCTGCTCGCACCGGGCCTCGACCGGGTCCAGCCCGATCACCCGTGCGCCCGCCAGCCGGTAGAGCTGGGCCGCCAGGTTGCCCACCGCCCCCAGGCCAAACACCGCCACGGTGTCGCCCAGGTGCAGCTGCGTCACGTTGGGGGCCGTCATGGCGATCTGGGCCAGGCAGGCGAAGGTGGCCTCGACCGGGTCCACGTCCTCGCGCACCGGGTAGAGGATGCCCCACTGGTGATTCTGCCCGTGCAGGAACCGCTGCACCGAGGCGTGCTTGCCCGCGTAGAAGACGCGCTGGCCGATCTGGACGTCCTCGACGCCCGAGCCCTTGGCGACCACCCGGCCAATCGAGCCGTAGCCGGGCCGAAGCGGGTACTTCGTGCCGCCCAGGACATCCGTCAGGCGGCTCAGCTCGGTGCCGGCGCTGATGATGGAGGCTTCGTTGCGGACGACCACCTCCAGGGGGGCCAGGTCCTGCGTCGAAACCTCTTCCGTGCAGACCTCCACGACGTTGGGCTTGGGAAAGACGATGTACTGGGCTTGCATGACAGGCTCTCCACGCTGGGGGGTTCCCACCGGCGATGAAACCGGTGCTCGCGGTCGAATATGCCCCCCGCCCCGCCCAAACGCAAGAGCGCATCCTCACATCGCCCCGCCCCCGGGCCACACGGGCACAAGCCGGTCGGGCCAAGCCCACGGATTGCCATCCGTGGGCATCGCGGCGGGCCAGGCCTGTCGGGGCACAACCCGCTAGCCCGGCCAGCCTTGAATGATGGGCTCAACAACTACCGCCACGGCGAGGCCCTCTTCAGCCCCGTTCACGGGGCTTCGCCCGCGCAGCGGGTTCAGGCCCGGCCTTCTAGGCCGGGTTTCGCCGGGCCCCTCGGATCCCTTCTCCTCAGCCCGCTTCAGCGGGCTTACCCAACGCCCGGCGGGTAAGCCCGCTGAAGCAGGCTGGGACAAACACAAACAGGGACGCTCACCCTCCCCAGGGCTACAAAGCCCTGGGCTACACCCCGCTGCGCGGGGCGAAGGCCGGTGAACCGGCCTGAAGAGCCCCCGCAGCTGGGCGAGCCCCCGGCGCGGCCAAGAGCTCAACATTCCAGGCTGGCCGGTCCACTGCCCGCACGCCCAATGGGCAAACGCTCCAGCCGGCCGTCTTCAGATGGGCTGCTGGAGCGTTTTGCTCGCGAACCTGCGGGCGCCTTGTACCGGGTCAGGCACGGCTCGGCCACGATGCCCACGGAAGGCATTCCGTCCTGACTTCGACACACGCTCTGATTCGTGTTGTAAGTCCTTGTTTTGCAAGGAGTGGGTTTTGGGATTGGGTGTCCCGCGTGTAGAATCGGGGGATGTTCGTGCGGCAGAAGCCCAATCGGTCCGGCTCGGTCAGCGTGCAGGTGATCGACAAGGCCAACGGATATCGCGTCGTCAAGACGATGGGATCGTCCAAGGATCCCCAGCAGATCAGCCGACTGGTCGAGTTAGGCGAGCTGTTCATTGCCCGCCACAGTGGCCAGTATCCGCTGTTCCCGGCGGACCAGCGGGGCAACGCCCTGGCGCTGGACGTCATCCACACGCTCGAGAACGCCTCCATCCGAACTTTCGGCCCGGAACTCGTCCTGGGCCAGCTCTTCGACGAGATCGGCTTCGGCGTGATTCCCGAGGGGCTCTTCCGCGACATCGTCGTGGCGCGGCTGGCGTATCCGACCAGCAAGCTCAAGACGGTCGACTACCTCTACCGCTACCGCGGCAAGAGCGTCTCGGTGCAGGAGATCTACCGCTTTCTGGATCGGCTCAACGAGCGCTATGCCCAGCAGGCCCGGCAGGTCGCCTATGAGCATTCCCGCCGGATTCTCCAGTGCGTCAGCGTCGTCTTCTACGACATGACCAGCCTGTACTTCGAGGCGGAGGACGAAGACGACCTGCGCCGGATCGGCTTCTCCAAGGACGGCAAGTTCCAGAACCCCCAGATCATGCTGGGCCTGCTGGTCGGCCAGGGCGGCTACCCCATCGGCTACGACATCTTCGAGGGCAACACCTTTGAAGGCAAGACGCTCCTGCCTGTACTGGAGGGCATTGCAGAACGCTATGACTTCGGCAAGCCCATCGTGGTCGCCGACGCGGCGATGCTCAGCCAGGACAATCTGGACGCCCTGGACCGTCAGCACTATCGGTTCATCGTCGCCGCTCGAATCCGCAACGAGACGCAGGCCGTGCAGGAAGAGATTCTCCAACGCGCCCAGGGCCTCAAGAACGGCCAGTGCGTCGTGATCGATCACGGCCAGGGCCGCCGCCTGATTGTCGCCTACTCCGATCGAAGAGCCAGGAAGGACGCCCACAACCGCCAGCGGGGCCTGCGTCGGCTCCGCAAGCGAATCGGCACCGGGCGGATGACGAAGGAGCATCTCAACAACCGGGGCTACAACAAGTTCCTCAAGCTCACCGGCCAGGTGAGGGTGGAACTCGATGACGCGAAGATCGCACAGGCCGCCCGATGGGACGGCCTCAAGGGCTATCTGACCAACACCGACCTGCCGCCGGATGCTGTCATCGAGAACTACGGGCAGCTATGGCACGTGGAGAAGGCCTTTCGGATCTCGAAGACCGACCTGAGGGTCCGCCCGGTGTACCACTACCGGCGTCGCCGCATCGAAGCCCATGTGCTCATCGCGTTCGTCGCGTACACAATCTACAAGGAACTCGAACGCCGGCTGACCGACGTCAAACTGCCCATGAGCCCCAAGCGGGCCATCGAACTGACCCAGACGATGTACGAGATGACCTTCACACTGCCCAACGACCCGACAGAACAACGGATTCTCCTGAAGATGGACCCCGAACAACAGGCCCTCTACGACCTGCTCCACTGATCGGGTGTCCCAATGTTGAAGTCAGGAGGCACGGCTCGGCCACGATGCCCACGGAAGGCATTCCGTGGGCTTGGGCCGGAGGCGCTTGGGGACCCAGGCGCATGCGCAAAACGGTCTAGGCCGGCGGGGGCGCCGTCGACTCGCGGACGACGAGCGTCTCGGGCAGCACGATCGTCTGACTCGCCTCGCCGTCGTCCTCGTCCTCGTGACGCCCCTCGATCTCCTCGACCAGCCGACAGCCGGCCTGGTGGCCCATCTCGCGGGTGGGCACGGCCACCGTCGTCAGCGGCGGGATGGTCAACTCGGTCACCGGCACGTCGTTGAAGGTGGCCACGCTGATGTCCTGCGGCACGCGGAGGCCATGGCGCCACAGGGCCTGCATCAGGGCAATCGCTTCGAGATGCGAGTAGACGATCACGCCGGTGGCCCGCTCGGCCGAACGGGCGGTCTCAGCGGCGAAGGCGGCGACGGGGCTCTTGACCAGCCTCGCCTGGCCGCCCAGGCCGGCGTCACGCATGGCCTGCTCGTAGCCGGCTACCCGCTGGCCGTGACTGAAGTGCGCTAGCTCCTTCTCCGTCGGGTCCAGGAAGACCACGCGACGATGACCCAGCCCCAGCAGGTGCTCGGTGACCATCCGCCCGCCCCCGTGGTCGTCCACCAGCACCTTCAGGCCCGGCAAATCCGTCTGGAGGTTCACCAGGGCCACGGGGACCTCGGCCTCCCGCAGAACCGCCTCGATGCCCGGGGTGATCTCCTCGATCACCACGCAGCCATCCACCCGCTGGTCGAGCACCATCTGCCCCGCCTCGTCCGAGTCGGCCAGGCTCACCAGCACCAGGTGGTAACCCCGATGCTGCAGCGAGGCCGCCAGAATCACGATCAGCCGCTCGTAGATCCCCACCACCGGAGGCATCAGCCGAGCGTACAGCAGGCCCACTGTGTGCGTCTTCTGCTTGGCCAACGCCCGCGCCAACCAACTGGGCCGATAGCCCAGATCCTTGGCGGCCTGCATCACCCGCTCCCGCGTCGCCTCCCGCACCGGGCACTGCTCGGCCGGGATGTTCAGCGCCTTGCTGACCGTGCCCTTCGAGAGCCCACAGTGGCGCGCCACGTCGGCAATGGTCGGTCGGCTGTTCTTCTGTCGGGTTGCCCGCCGGGTCATTGCGATCCCTTCCACGTCCATAGCCATCCCCACGTCAGAACTACGGCGTGAATGTAACGTGAAATATCAGAACCTGCAACAGGAATCCCCTCGCGGCCGCGGGCGCGCATCCCCATCGCCCCCGGCCAGAGGCGGGCCGGTCAGTGCAAACGGAATCGCCGACAATCATGACTTCCGCTTGACGGGCCCCGCACACGGGGCTATAGTATTCGAACCCTCTGGGGACCCAAGGCGTACGCCAACAGGGACCCCCTGCAGTGGTGGCATCCTGGAGAGGTGGCCGAGCGGCTGAAGGCGACGGTTTGCTAAACCGTTGTACGGGGTCATACCCGTACCCCGGGTTCGAATCCCGGCCTCTCCGTTGAACGCCCGCACGTTCCTGTCTACCCGGAGACGTGCGGGCGTTCTGCATCTCACCCTTGCCGGCGCCCATGCGTTCGCCAGGGCTCGCGGGCTGGGGGCTTACGTCGGCCTCATTGGCCAAGCAGCCCGTAGGGCCGGCAACGAGTTGCCGGATCCATCGGCTACTTGATGAGCTTCCGCAGGAAACGACCGAATCCTTGTCCAGCTTGGAAACTCCGCTTTCTGTCGGCATCCAGGTCGTGCCGATACTGGTACCAGTTGTACGGCCTCCCCTGTGGATAAGCCCAGAAGCCTGCTACGGCATCAGTGACGGTAGTCTCCCCTCCCACGTACCGATCCTGGGGCGCCATGTTGCCCTTCAGCCGGACGCTGAATGTGCAGGTGTCCTCCTCGCCCAGAACGGGCGCCACCGCACACGCGGCTGCGACGCTCAGTTGCACGTCGGAGATGGCCTTCACCGCGAGTGCCCGAGAGGCCCCCTCCTTGCCCACGCGGGACTGTAGCCCCATCGCTTCCAGGCCGGCGGCGGCAGCGGAGAGGCGAGAGCGGACGAGCCCTTGCCCACGCACCTCCAGATCCACCGTGATTCCCGGCTTGCGGTAGACATACGACTTGCGGAGGTGCAACTGCCTGCCCGTCTGCTCGCACGTGATCACGAACCGCGAGCCTTTCGTGCCTCGGTTCACGAAGGCGTGGACATGGTCTGCCAGTTCGGCCGGCCGCAGACCATCGTATGTGAACGGATGCACAACCCCCAGCACCCACCAGTACAAGTTGTACAGAATCCCCAGGAGGACAAGGACTCCCAGCACCACCCCGGCGATGAGTAGATAGGTCGTGTAGTCAGTCATTGGTCAGGACCCTGAACAGCCACTGTGCCTGTCGCCCCCGGCTCCGCGAATCGACACCCGCCCGACTTGACACAGGTATGCCTCGCCCCTCTGCCAAGTCGCAAGCGTACCAGAAGGCCAAGCAGCGCGCCAAGGGCCGTAGTGCGGCCATCACGCTGGCCAAGGCCCCCTCCTGTAGGCCGGACGCAGTCCGACTGGGGAAAGAGGCCCCATGCGGCGCTTCTGCCCAGCCGGACTGCGTCCGGCCTACCAGAACGGGTGATCGGCGGAACTGGGGCGGGCCGCCGGCGCAAAGAAAAAGCCTTGCAGGCCTGGGGGTAGGCGATGCAAGGCTTTATGCGAATGGGCGATACTGGACTCGAACCCACCCCAAAACGCCAATGAAAACGGCGTTCCCCAGAAAAGCGCATCAAAAGGCGCATCATCCGCCACCGATCCGGCCCGGCTGGCCGTCCTGGCTGACCTGCTGGCGACCATGGATGAGGCCCAGCGGATGGCCACCCTGCGAGAGCTGCCCAGGGCGGACCTGGCCGCTTTGGCGGCCTACATGACGCTACGAAGGGAGAAGGCATGACCGGTCAATCACCTGACGCCATGGGGCCACCCAAGCCCAAACGTACCCCCTCGCCGCCCCGGCCGGCCGGTCTGGAGTGCCGGCGGTGCGGATGCCGGCACTTCCTGACGGTCTACACCCGCCCGCGCGGCAATTCGATCCTTCGCCGCAAGCGGTGCCGCCACTGCGGCCAGGCCATCCTGACGCGCGAGACGACCGCCGCGGTCATCACGGTGACGCCGAGCGGTCCGCAGCGGTTCGAGGCGACCGTCGAGCTCGAGGACGGCGCGAGCCGGCG
>JAWLCG010000214.1:0-8723 GCA_041687295.1 Phycisphaerae bacterium
ACCCGCTGCCGCTGCGCCCCAGCCTACGAAGACGGTCCGCGCCGTAGGCTGGGGCGCCGCGAAGCGGAGCCCCAGTTTCTCGGGCCGGGCCCCTACGTTGGTTACCCGCTGTGGTGGGGGCTCTGGCCCCAGTGGAGCTTGGTGCTCAGGCGGCGGAAGAAGGGCCAGTCGGGGTTCTGCACGACGGCCAGGCCATGGGGGTGGCGGACGGCCTCGACGCGGTCGCCGGCCTGCAGGGGGCAGGCGACCTGCCCGTCGATGCTGGCGGTGGTGCCGGGGTTGGCCCGGACGGGGATGGCCGTCACCGCGTGGTCGGCCCGCATCACCAGCGGGCGGATCGAGAGGCTGTGCGGGGCGACCGGCGTCATGCTGATGGCCTCGAGGCTGGGCACGATGATCGGCCCGCCGGCCGAGAGGGTGTAGCCCGTCGAGCCGGTCGGCGTGGCCAGGATCAGCCCGTCGCCGAAGAACTGGCAGACCGGCGTGCTGTTGTGCTCGACCCGCAGCTCGATCATGCGGAAAGGCTCGCCGGCCAGCAGGCTCACCTCGTTCATGGCTGGGCTGGCGAAGCAGACCTTCCCGTCGCGGTGGATCGTCACCCGCAGCATCATTCGGCTGCGGACGGACAGCTGCCCGGCCAGGATGCCCGGCAGATGCGTACAGCACTCGGCGGCGCTGAACTCGGTGAGAAACCCCAGCCGGCCCATGTTGACGCCGATGACCGGGATGTCCGCGTCGACCAGCCGACGGGCGGCTGAGAGGAACGTCCCGTCCCCGCCCAGCACCACGGCCCAGTCGGCCCGGCCCGCGGCGATGGCCTCGGTGTGCCGGGCGTCCTCCAACTCCACATCACCGCCCGACTTCAGACAGCGCAGCAGCTCGTCGCTCCGCTGCGGCGGGCAGGCCTGGTTGCATAGGACGAGGAAACGGGGCATGGCGGGCTCGCGGAAGAGGGGTGGATGGTTGATTGGTTAATCGGTTAATTGGTTGACTGGGGGTGATGGGGCGTCAATGGGTCACTGCGTCACTGCGTCACTGCGTCACTGCGTCACTGCGTCACTGCGTCACTGCGTTTCGGACGAGGACCCTACCTACCCAGGACGTGCCTGGGGGCATCGCTTTCCACGCCCACGGACTGCTGTCCGTGGGCATCGCGACGGGGTGTGCGAGGGGGGCACAACGCCTCTCTCCCTCAACACGCAACCCGTCTTCGCGGCGGGCGGTGCCCGCCCTACGGACTACCGATCCAAAGCGGCGACTCTGTCGCCGCACTCCATGGGGCCCGGGGGCAGCTTGGCGCCATCGCGGCACGCAGAACCGCTCGCTGCGCTCGCGAACCTACGTGCCCTACCGCTCGCGAACCTACGTGCCCTACGGGTGGGGGCGGTCTGTCTCTGTACCTCTGAACGCCTCTGTGCTTCTTCTCTGTGTCCTCTGTGCCTCTGTGGCCCATCCCGCTGTTTCTTCTTTGCCAACCGCCGGCGCCCTCGACGGCGGGCCAGGGTCCGCCCTACGCGCCTTTCATGTACTGGGTGCCTTTGCCGGCCAGGGCGAGGGCCTGGAGCTGCTCGCGCATGGCCTGGGCGAGGCCGGCGGGGTCCAGGGCGGTCTGGCGGAGCTGCTCGTCTCGCCCGCCGTGGGGGACGTAGGCGTCGGGCAGGGCGACGATCCGCAGGGGCCGGGTCGGCCAGCCGCGCTCGACGGCCAGCTCGGCGACGGCGGCCCCGAAGCCGCCCGCCCTGGCGTGCTCCTCGCAGGTCACCACGGGCCCGCCGGCGGCGAGGCGCTCGGCCAGGAGCCCCTCGTCCAGCGGCTTGGCGAAGCGGGCGCTGACGACGGCGACCTCGATGCCCTCGGCCGCGAGCGTCTCGGCGGCGGTGAGGGCGGCCTGGGCGATCGAGCCGTAGGCCACGAACACCCCGTCGTCGCCCTCGCGGAGCACGCGGGCCTTGCCGGCCTCGAAGGCCGGGCAGTCCGGCGCCAGCGCCGCCGGCACGTTGTCGCGCGGGTATCGGATGGCGGCCGGCGCGTCCAGGCTCAGCCCGTAGGCCATCGCCGCGGTCAGTTCGGCCTCGTCGGCCGGCGCCATCAGCGTCATGCCCGGCAGGGTCCGCAGGGCGGCGATGTCCATGAAGCCGTGGTGCACCGCCCCGTCTGAGCCCACCAGGCCCGCGCGGTCCATGCACAGCAGAACCGGCAGGTTCTGCAGGGAGACCTCCTGGAAGACCTGGTCGAACGCCCGCTGCATGAAGGTGGAGTAGATCGCCACCACCGGCCTCAGCCCCGCCTTGGCCAGGCCGGCCGCCATGGCCACGGCGTGCGACTCGTTGATGCCCACGTCGTGGTAGCGGTCGGGATGGGCCTCGCGGAAGGCCACCAGCCCCGTGCCGTCGGGCATGGCCGCGGTGATGGCGTGCACCCGCTCGTCGGCCTGGGCCTGGGCCAGCAGGGCGTCGGCGAACGCGCAGGTCCACTTGCGGCGGCTCGAGCCGGCGAAGACGATCCGCCCGCTCTCGACCGTCCAGCTGCTGGGGCTGTGGAAGGTCGTGGGGTCCTCGACGGCGTAGTCGTACCCCCGGCCCTTCTGCGTGTGCACGTGCAGCAGGACCGGCTGGTTGACGGTGACGACCTTGCGGAGCATCGTCACCAGGTCGCGCATGTTGTGCCCGTCGACCGGGCCGAAGTAGCGGAAGCCCAACGCCTCGAAGGCGTGCTGGCCGTGCAACGCGCCGCGCAGGCCGTCGTGCAGGTGGCGCAGGGCGCCGCCGAGCTCCTGGCCCAGCGGCAGCCGCCGCAGCACCTCGTCGGCCGAGTGCTTCAGGTCGGCGTACGTCCGCGTCAGGCGGAGGTTGTCCATCGCCCGCGCCAGGGCGCCCTGCGTGACGTCGATGGCCATGGAGTTGTCGTTGAGGATCACCAGGAACTGCCGATCGAGCAGGGCGGCGTTGTTGATCGCTTCCAGCGACAGGCCGTTGACGATGCTCGCGTCGCCCACGACGGCCGCCACCTTGCGGTCGCGCCCCAGGGCCTGGTCGGCCAGCGCCAGGCCCACTGCCGTCGAGATGGCCGTGCCGGCGTGACCCACCTTGAACAGGTCGCAGGGGCTCTCGTCCGGGTCGGGGAAGCCGCTGGCCCCCTCGGCCTGGCGGAGGTGCTCGAAGAGCCCCTGTCGGCCCGTCAACAGCTTGTGGGGGTAGCACTGATGCCCCACGTCCCACAGCAGCCGGTCGTCCGGACAGCCGAAAACGTAGTGCAACGCCACCGTCAGCTCGGCCACGCCCAGGTTACTGGCCAGATGGCCGCCACGGCGGCTCACGACGTCGATGATCGTCGCGCGGATCTCCTCGGCCAGCTGCTCGAGCTGATCAAAGCTCAGCCGCTTCAGGTCCGCCGGCGATACGATAGTGTCTAGAATGGTACCCATGTCCTCGCTTCTACGACGCCGCCCGACGGACGGCCGGGAAAATTACGATTGGCGATCCAGCAATAACCGCGCCAATGCCCGCAACGGCTCGCTGGCCGGGCCCAGCCCGTCCAGGTGCGCCAGGGCCTGGCGACTGATAGCCGCCGCCCGCTGGGCCGAGACCTCCAGGCCGATCATCGCCGGGTACGTCCGCTTGCCGGCCGCGGCGTCCTTGCCGGGCGTCTTGCCCAGCTGCTCACGCGTCGCCGTCGCGTCCAGTATGTCGTCCACGATCTGAAACGCCAGGCCCAGACCCTCGGCGAAGGCGCCCAGGGCGTCCACCGTCGCCACGTCGGCCAGGCCGCAGATCGCGCCCATCCGCGCCGCCCCGGCGAACATCGCCGCCGTCTTGCGCCGATGGATGTACTCCAACGCCGACTCGCCGCCGGGCAGCGGGCAGAGGTCCATGTCGGCGACCTGCCCGGCGATCATGCCGGCTGGGCCCGCGGCCCGGGCCAGCTCGGCCACCAGGCTGGCGGCCACCGCGGCGTCCTCCACGTGCTCGACCAGGACAGTGAACGCCTGCGTCAGCAGCGCGTCGCCGGCCAGGATGGCCATCGCCTCGCCGAACCGCACGTGCACCGTAGGCCGGCCGCGACGCAGCGTGTCGTCGTCCATCGCCGGCAGGTCGTCGTGCACCAGACTGTAGGTGTGCACCAGCTCGATCGCCACCGCCGCCGGCAGCGGGTCCGTCGCGGGCACGCCGCCGCCGCTGACGGCCTGGGCCGACAGCATCACCATCGCCGGGCGCAGTCGTTTGCCCCCGCCCAGCACCGCGTAGCGCATCGCCTCGGCCAGCGGGGCCGGCACGTCCGCCCCGGCCGTCCAGGCGGTCAGGGGGCCCTCGACCCGCTCGGCCAATGCCTGCAGGTGAGCCTCGATGTCGATCGTTCGTTCCGTGGGAGTCATGCCTCGAACCGCCCCCGAACGGCCGCCGCCGGCCCCGTCGGCCGCCCGGTCCCGGGGCCTCAAAAGAGCGCCCGCCCCGGCCGCGACGAACGGCCTGACCGCGCGCACGGTTGCACACTACTGGCATGGTCATTATAACTGCCGTGCCGAACGACCACAAGAACAACCCCACGGCGCCCGCCCGGCCCCAGGAGAGACCATGGCCAGCCTCATCCATCCCACCGCCGTCGTCGACCCCCGCTGCGAGCTCGGCCCCGACGTCGAGATCGGGCCCGCCGTCGTCGTCGAGGCCGACACCGTCATCGGCGCCCGCTGCCACCTGATGGCCGGCTGTGTCGTCCGCCGCTACACCACCCTCGGCCAGGACAACGTCCTGCACCCCCACGCCGTCCTCGGCGGCGAACCGCAGGACCTCGGCTTCAACCCCGCCGACCGCACCGAACTCATCATCGGCCACCGCAACACCTTCCGCGAACGCGTCACCGTCAACCGCGCCACCGGCGCCGGCAAGGCCACCGTCATCGGCGACGACAACCGCTTCCTCGCCGGCTCGCACGCGGGCCATAATGCGCAAATCGGCTCGCGATGCGTCTTCGATCGCAACGCCGCCGTCGCCGGCCATGCCCGCCTCGCCGACGGGTGCAGCCTCGGCGAGAGCGTCGGCTTCCACCAGTTCTGCTGGGCCGGCGAGGGCATCCGCATGGAGCCTCTTTCGGGCATCACCCAGCACGTGCCGCCCTACTGCCGCGTGGTCCGCTTCAACCTCATCGAGGGCCTCAACGAGTCCGCCCTGGCCGCCCTGGACGAGACCGACCGCCGCCAGGTCCGCCAGGCCTACGATATCCTCTTCCGCCACGGCCTGCCCCTCGCCCGCGCCGTCGAGGCCATGGACGCCCACGCCCACTGGGTCGGCCCCGCCGTCCGCTTCCGCGACTTCTGCCGCGAAGTCCTCACCGCCCCCAAACCCCACAACCGCGGCATCCCCACCACCGAATCCGCCCGCGCCCGCTGAGAGCCCCCCCGCCCGCCCTGCCCGCAGCCACGCCCTTCGACGCCCGATCGGCAGTCAGGCCCGGCAAGCTCGGCCCAGGGCGCGGGCGCAGTATGGAGTGCGGCGGCAACGACGCCGCTTTGGCTTAGCCCCCATCGAGCCAAAGCGGCGATGACTCGCCGCACTCGTGCGCCTGGGAGCGTGCTCGGTCAGGGAGGTGGAAGTCCTCCTCAGGCATGCGTTCTCCGGTCTGTAATCGAATGTAACTGCGTCGCCGCAAGGCGGGGTGGGAAGCAACAGGAGATGAGCGATCAGTCCGTAGGTATCGAACTCGATTCGGCCTGTACGTCTGGCGAGCCTGCGAGTGAAAGGCGAAGCCCAGCCCCACGCCGTCTGCGGCGTGGAAGCCCGTCGCGCTGAAGGGTAGCGTGTCAAAGCGACGACGGGGGACCCAGGGTGGTTGGAGACGGAATGATCGCGAAGGCCGGGCCCGTGAACCAGGGAGATCCGCCGGAGCCTGGAGACTGCGGCGGAAGTCGGAGCGTCCATGGTAGCGACGAAGGGCCGTAATGGGCCTGGAGCCAAGGGACGCAGGAAGGTGGAAGGCGTGAAGGAAGGACTGACCGAACCGGACCTGCCGAGAGTGCCTGCCGCAAGGGAGGCTAACCGCGCGGGAGAAGCCCGTCCCGGCTGGGACTGGGTCGAACCGTCGGTCTGGACGGAGCGCATGTTGACGGCCCTGCAATGCGGGGTCAAAGGAGACCAATGGTTCGGCCTGCTGGCTGAACCGCTTCTTTGCCGGCCATGGGCAGTTCTCCCTTTACTGGCTGCCCATGCATCGGTCCGTCAATCCTGTCGCAGGTGACCCACCGACCGGAGAGCCGTATGCGGGAGAACCGCACGTACGGTTCGGAGGGGGGGGGGGACCGGAACCAACCGGTCCTCCCTACCCCTACCATACGGCGCTCGCGCCCTGCGCCTCCATCGGTTGGTGCGACTGACGAGTCGGCGCCCCAAGACGTGGCTACGAACGCCGTAGCCACGGCACCCGGCCGGCCCTTGGACTTGTGTGGATATGACAGGATTGCCATCCGTGGGCCGGAGGCGCCTTGGGACCCGCAATCGGCAAGTGGTCTGGCAGAAAAACCGCCCCGCCCGGCCAGTCAGCCCATTGGGCTATCGGGGACGTGCTGTATAATTCAGTGCATGCAGACGTATCGCATATCCCGTCGTGGCCCGGGCTTCACGCTGATCGAGCTGCTGGTGGTCATCGCCATCATCGCCGTGCTCATGAGCCTGCTGGTGCCCGCCCTGGCCCGGGCCAAGGAACACGCCCGCACCGCCATGTGCGCCTCCAACCTCCGCGCGATCGGCCTGGGTTGGCAGCACTACCTGCAGGACTCCAACGAGGTCTTCCCGCTCTACACGCCCAGCATGATGTGGCGGTTCGGCGGCAAGAGCAGCGCCCTGTACGGCGACGCCCCCCGGCCGATCAACCCGAGCCTGGGCCTGGCCCTGCGGGGCCAGCCGGACGCCCCGCTGTTCCAGTGCCCCAGCGACCGCGGCATCCTCGACCCCGACGGGGGCTACCCGGTGACCTGGAAGGCCGGCACCGACTACACCGCCTACGACTACTTCGGCACCAGCTACGCCATGAACTGGATGCTCACCGTGCCGCTGAATTCCGACCGCAACAACTTCCGCTGGGGCTACCCCGCCACGCTCTTCGACGTCGAGCTGCCGCCCTCCCGCGTCATGCTCTCGGCCGACGCCCAGTGGTACTACAGCGTCAATGACGCCAAGTGGGACGCCAAGTTCCACGATGAGCAGGGCGACCGGGTCAACATGGTCTTCCTCGACGGCCATGCCAGCACCGTCGACGTCCAGCGGGGCCACTCGGTCACCACCGAGTACAGCATCATCCCCTTCCTCTTCGACGAAGAAAGCGAAGACGGCTCGCAGATGGAGTAGGGCAACGCCCGGCCAGACCACGGGCCGATCGCGCCGGCGGGCTGCCCACGCATCTGCGGCCCACGCCCAAGGAGAGCAGTCCTGTCATATCTACACATCCCCCCAGCCCCTAGCGCCGAACGGCCACAGCCCCCAGCCCCGAAGGGGCGAAAGAGTTTAGCCGGGGGCGCAAGCCCCCGGGAAAGCCGAATTGGTTGCAGCCGTGCCGGACGCCCCTTGCACGGCTCGCAGACGGCGCAGCCGTGGCACCGGGCGGGGTTCGGTGGCCCCCAGGACTGCGGCCCGGCCCTACAGGCGGATGGGTTGGCCGTTGGCGTAGGCGGACTGGAGGACGGCGGCGACGAGGCGGACGCCGGTGAGGCCCTCGTCGGCCGGCGCGAGGGCCGGGGCCTGGCCGCGAATGGCGGCGATGAAGTTGCGGGTCTCCTCGAGGTAGACGTCGACGGGCTCGACGTGGTGGCGGCTCTGGGGCACTTGGCCGGTGCGGAAGTACTCCTCGGCGGGCCGGCCCTCGGAGAAGGTGAACACCGCGTCGTTGGGGTCGGTGAACTCGACGGTGACGTTCTGGCAGACGACGCGGCAGTCGCCGATCCACTGGGTGGGGATCGCGCAGTTGGAGCCGACGATGCTCGCCAGGGCGCCCGAGCGGAAGCGGATGGCCGAGACGCTGGTGTCGTCGACGGTGTAGTCGGGCTGGTCGCGGTGGCAGAGGTTGTCTATGAAGCCCGTGACGATGGCCGGCTCGCCCAGCAGGTGCAGGGCCAGGTCGTACTGGTGGATGGCCTGCTCGAAGACCTGCCCGCCGGAGCGCGTCACGTCGCGCCACCAGTCCTTGTGGCGGGCGTTGGCGAAGTAGCGGGCCTGGAACAGCGTGGGGGCACCGGCCGAGCCGTCGGCGATCATCGACTTGAGCAGCCGAACCGCCGAACCGAACCGCTGGTGGTAGCCCACCTGCGAGACCACGCCCGCCGAGGCGATGGCCTCGACCATGCTGGCCGCCCGCTCGATCGTCAGGGCCAGGGGCTTTTCCAGGAACAGGTGCACGCCCCTGTCGGCGGCGGCCTCGACCTCGCCGCTGTGGGCGTCGGGCGGCAGGCAGACGTACATCGCATCCAGGCCGGCCTCGAGAAGCTCGCCGAAGTCGGTGGTGGCCAGGCCCGCCTTGAGCTCCTCGGCCAGCCGCCGTGCCGACTCGACCGTCTGGGCGCAGACGCCGGCGATCTCGACGCCGGGCACCTCCAGCAGGTTCTGCCCGTGCTTGCGCCCCATGAAGCCCGCGCCCAGCAGACCCACCCGCAGCGTCCTGTCGTCGGCCATCAAATCTCCCTTTCGTGAAGTGGGGTACGTGGGTTCTCCCCGACGCGCAGCGTACCTTCGACCGGGCCAGGC
>JAWLCG010000215.1:0-8702 GCA_041687295.1 Phycisphaerae bacterium
CCCTTCCAGGGCTGCGCCCGACGCCCAGCAGCCCGGGGCCCCGAGACCCAACGACTTGCGCGAACGGTTCGAGAATGCAAGGCAAGGGTATTATCGGATCGGCTCACGGCGTTTGTAGCCACGTCTTTCCGCTCGTCCCTGGCCTGGGCCCCAGAGGTAGACACGGTTGACACAAATTACACAGATAACGGCCGATTACACAGATAGAGGGTCTTCCTGCTTCTTCCATCTGTGCCATCGCAGTTTATCTGGGTAATCTGTGATTCCCCATGCGTCCCTGACTCCCGGAGTGCCCCTGGGTGCCCGGCCGTGATGGACGGACCGGGCTTCTGGAGTGCGGCGAGTCATCGCCGCACTCCACACAGCGCTCGCGCCCTGGGTCTCCATTGGTTGGTACGACTGACGGTCAGCCGCCTCGGCAGCCCCGTCCGGCACAGGCTCAGGAGGCGTCGCGGAACTGGATGCGGATATCGCCCTTAGGCAGATGGGCGATGAGCTCCAACTGCCCACCCAGCGCCTCGACCAGCCGCCGAAGCGTGCTGAGTTGCATGTCGTCCTGGTTCTCCAGTTTGGACACGCTTGGCTGGGAAACGCCCAAGGTCTCGGCCAGCTCCTCCTGGGTCAGGCCGACCGACTTGCGGATCTCGGCCAGGAGCATCTCGGCCATCATCTCGCGGGCCATCGCCTGCGCCCGTGCCCGCGACTCGGGGGACATCCGCTCCTCAAGCTCTCGGAAACTGCGTGCCATCAGATCAGCCCCTCCCTGCGAAGGTGCTCCAGGTGTTCATCGTATAGGCGGTCGGCCAGTGGGATCATGCGTCTGTAGAATCGGGCATCCCCGCCCTTGTCGCCGCCTATCAGCAGGATGGCGTGTCGACGGGGATCGAAGGCAAAGAGCGTTCGCAGAGGTCTGCCGCGACACTGCGTACGCAACTCCTTCATGTTGGCATGCCGGGACCCTTTTACGGTGTCCGCGTAGGGTCTGCCCAACCGAGGGCCCATCTGACGTAGCAGGTAGACGCCCGCCAGAAGCGCCTCCTGCTCACTCACACTCAACTCCTGCCACCAGCGAGCGAACTCCGGGCTGAACTCGACTTCCCACATGGAATTATACCTTATAGGGTATATTCAGCCAAGGTTATATTTCCTCTGGGGCCCCCTGCCCCCCTGCTGCGTCCGCCTACAGCTTCACCTGGCTGCGGTGCTGGTCGGCGGCGGCCTGGGCGGCGAGGGCGACTCGGCTGGCGGTGAGGACGTCGGCGGTGGTCAGCTCGGCCGGTTCACCGGCGATGTCGGCCCGGAAGCTCTCGAGGTAGCCGCCGGGGCGGGCGCGGTCGAGGCGGACGCGGTGGAAGTCGTCGTCGCCGGGTCCGCACAGCAGCACCCGGCCGGCGGTCTGGACGACCTCGACCACGCCGGCGGAGCCGTGGAAGGTCATGCGCCAGTACTGCGGGGCCTTGTAGCCGCAGCAGTCGGGGGCGAGGTAGCTCACGTCGCCCAGGACGCCGCCGCCGTTGTCCAGCGTCAGCATCAGCTGGGCGGCGTCCTGGAAGTGCTCGACCTCGCCTAGCCGGGCGTTCCAGGCGCGGGCGGCGACGATGCCCGCCCAGCGTCGCCCGGTGACCCAGGGGATGGCGTCGAGGGCGTGGATGGCGATGTCGTTGATCGTGCCGCCGTGCTTGCCCGGCTCGAAGTACCACGCAGGCCGACGCTCGCGCAGCAGCGGGTGCTGGGCGGTGAAGGTGACGGTGTGGACCTCGCCGATGGCCTGGTCCTGGACGATGAGCCGTCGGGCCGTGCGGAGCGGCGCCCCGTCGCGCAGGTCGAGCATGAGCCCCACCCGCCGGTCGCGGTCGGCGGCGAGGGCGGCGATGCGCTCCAGCTCCGAGCTGTCGGTGCACAGGGGCTTGTCGGCGATGACGTGCCGGTCGGCCTGCAGGGCGGCGATGGCGATCTCGCCCCGCCGGCCGTAGTAGTCGCCGATGGCCACCGCGTCGCACTCGACGCTCTCCAGCATCTCCCGCCAGTCGCTGTGGGTCAGCCGAACCTGCCCGCCCCGCTCCAGCGCGTCGCGCGTGGCGGGGTCGTCCTCGGCGGCGGCCACCACGTCGATGGCCTTGTCCTGAATCGCTCGCTCATAGAGGCCCAGGATGTGCCCGTGGCGGAATCCGATAAATGCCAGTCGCATCGCGTGCTCCTTCGGGGCCTATTCCGGCGATTCCGGGGCCGGCGGATACATCTCGCGCAGCGCCTGGGCGAAGCGGCGGTGGACGATCCACCAGACGACCCCCACCACCAGCGGGTAGACCAGGTACCGCAGCCAGTAGAGCAGGTGGACGTACCAGGCGGCCTGGGCGCCCCAGGTGACGGCGGCCGTGTCGGCAACCAGCTCGGCGCGGCTGAAGAACACCCCCGGCAGCACGGCCGGCGCGGGGAAGGCCAGCTGCCACGGCACCACCAGCGCCAGCAGCAGAAGGCTCCAGAGGAAGCTGCTCATCAGGGCCCCCATGCCGGCCAGCCGACCGACCAGGGCGACCTTGACGGCCATCATCAGCACGAACATCAGCAGCGTGGCCGACACCAGGCCGGTCATCAGCACCAGCGGCAGGTAGACGCCCAGGCCGGCGAAGAACCGCTCGGCGGCCTCGCCGGTGCGGGGCGCCTGCGGCGAGGCCGGCAGGGTCGTCGGCGGCGTGGCCGGCTGGGTAGCGGGCTCGGCGGGTTGGGGCGCCGGGGCGAGCAGCTCGTCGACCACCTCGTCGGCGGTCTGGGCGGGCTCGTCGACCGGCTCGACCGGCTCGACCTCGGGCAGCGCGTCGGCCTGGGCCAGGCTGGCCAGCACCGTCAGGTACTGCGGCGTCGCGGCGGCTGAGGGGGTTTCGTCCGCCTCGTCCTCGGCCGGCTCGATGGCCGGCGGCGGCACCTCCACGCGGGGCGGCGTCGGCTGGCTGCGCATCTGGCGCAGCTCGGCCTGCAGGGAGGGAACGGCCTCCAGGCCCGACCAGAACCGCACGGTGAAGAAGATCGCCAGGTCGACCACCAGGGCCACCAGGATCAGCCACCACAACACCTTCTTGGCCCGCCGAAGGGCCCCGATGGCCTGGCGGTACGTCTCGTCGCTTTGCCGATGCTGGACCGGTTCCATCGCCGTCTCCTTGCATGCCGTAGCTGCCGCCTCGCTAACTCGCAGCCATTGTATGCGTTGCGCGGCAGGATGGGAAGAACCGTCTACGCCTCGGCGCCCCGCTGGAGGATCTGCTCGACCCGGGCCATCTGGTCTTCGCTCAGCGGGCCCCGCTCCAGGGCGGCCACGTTCTCCTCGACCTGCTGGACCGTCTTGAAGCCGGGGATCGGGATCGTCGCCTCGCTGACGGCCCAGAGCCAGCCCAGGGCGGCCTGGGCGAGCGTGCGCCCGTCCTCGGTCAGCACGCCGCGGAGCTGCTCGAGCTGCTCGAGCTGGCGGGCCTGGGCGCCCTGCTGGAAGTCCCAGCCGGCGCGGACGTCGTTGCTGGGGATGCTGGACTCGTGGCTGAACTTGCCGGTCAGCAGGCCCATGGCCAGCGGGCCGCGGTTGATGCTGGCGAGGTTCTCGCGCTCGCACAGGGCCAGCGTCTCGCGGTTGCCGCCGAAGAGGTTCAGGTGCTGCTGGACGCTCGTGCAGTGGCGTCCTTCGGCGAAGACGGCCGCCCGCTCGGGGTCGTCGGTGCTCCATCCGTAGGCGCGGATCTTGCCCGCCCGCACCAGCCGCTCGCAGGCCTCGCGGGTCTCGACGGCCTCGGCCGGGTCGTGGTTGCCCACGTGGAACTGGTAGAGGTCGATGTAGTCGGTATTGAGCCGCTGCAGGCTCGCCTCGCAGGCCTGCTCGACGTAGCGGGCCGAGCCGTTGGCGTCGACGATCGTCTTGTTGGCCGCGTTGAAGACGTTGCCGAACTTCGTGGCGATGACGATCTTGTCGCGATGGCCGGCGATGGCCTGGCCCAGGATCCGCTCGCTGTGCCCGCAGCCGTAGACGTCGGCGGTGTCGAAGAACGTCACCCCCAGCTCCAGCGCGCGGTGCAGGGCGGCGAGGCTCTGCTCGTCGTTGACCTCGCCCCAGCCGACGCTCTTGCCGTCGCGGTAGAAGACCCCGCCGATCGCCCAGCAGCCCATCCCCAGGGCCGTCACCGTCATGCCGCTGCGTCCGAGTGTCCGTGTGAACATGTGCGCTCCTTTCGTGCGGGCCGTGCCCTCGGGGGGTATTTTGCGCCCCCGCGGGCCTCGGGCAAGGGGTGAACCGTTTTGCGCTTGTGCCTGCGAGTAGAGCAAAGGTTCTGGCCACGCCCACGGATTGCAATCCGTGGGCATCTCGGCCGGGCCCTGCCTGGCCCGGCACAACGCCCCGCAGGTTCGCGAGCAGAACGGTCTGCCCGGCAAATGAGATCCGCGGTCGGCCGGGTCGAACGCCGTGAGGCCCGGCCAGGCCCCCGCAGGCGTGGCTACGCACGCCGTAGCCACGGCACCGGGAACCCTCGACACCATCGGCGCCGGGCCTCGCGTTGCTCGACCCGGCCTACGAGGAGCGCCCGCGCAACAAGAACGCCGGCGGACGGCAGGGCCCGCCGGCGTTCGATACTGAATGGAAGTCCGGATCGCTACCGCCGACGGCGGATCAGCAGGCCGCCCAGGCCCAGCAGGGCCAGGCTGGCCGGCTCGGGGACCACGCCGGTGACCTCCAGGCCGTTGCTGCCCTCGGGGCTGCGCCCGATGCCGCCGGCCTGATAAGCGTTGCCCTGGCCCCAGCCGTAGAGGCGGAACTCCCAGGCGTCGGTGCTGGCCTGCAGCTCCGGCCGGCCCGTCAGGTCCACCGTGTGCAGGACGCTGGAGGTGTTGCTGATCGGCACCAGCAGCATGCCCGAGCTGTTGGGGTTGGCCGGGCCGAAGTTGGCCGGGTCGGTCGCCCACTGCAGCTCGAAGGCCATGTCCGGCCCGTCCTGCTGGAAGAGGTACATCACGACCGACTCCAGCGACATGGCTGCGCCCTGCGGGTCGACGGTGAAGGTGAAATAGTCGTTGCCGCTGAAGGCGCTGGGCCGAAGCAGCTCCAGCGTGGTCAGCTCGGCCGTGAAAGTCGGCCAGGCGCGGGCGTTGATCTGCCGGCCATGGTCGATGTAGGTGTTGGGCACCAGGCCCGCCCCTCGCGTGACCGCGCTGGGGGCCATGCCGGCCGCGACGGTGCTGGCGGCCGCCGAGGCGTCATTGGCGGCGTTGGCGACGAAGTCCCAGCCCAGCAGCACATCGGCCGAAGCGGCCGAGAAGGCCAGGGCCACCGTCAGAATCGTGATGCAGATCCGCATGCGTGTCCTCCCTTTCTTTCCTTGCGTAGAATTGCCTGCCCTCAGTATCCACGGATTGCCCGATCCGTCAAGGCGTAAAATCTGCCCCGCCGCCCTGTTATGCCAGCAGGCTCGCCACGGCCCGGCCGGCCGTCAGCACCCCCAGCAGGCCGATCAGGCCGTAGACGACGGCGTGGAAGGTCGCCACGCCCGCCCGCATCGAGAGGCGATGGCCCAGGAACAGCATCGCCAGCACCGCCGGCAGGCACAGCAGGGCCGTCGGGATCAGCCCGAGCATCATGGCCGGTTTGGCCACACTCAGCACGCCCAGGCGATAGAGGCAGGTGATCAGGAAGGTCGCCTTGACCGTCGCCTTCATGTCGCGGGGGTCGTCCGTCTGAGAGTAGAGGTACACCACCAGCGGCGGGCCGCCCGTGGAAAAGGCCCCGCTGATGAACCCGCCCAGCATGCCCAGGGGCGGAGCGGCCCGCGGCGGCAGGCGGTAGCGCCGCTGCGTCCCGACCATCGCATGGACCGCGAAGGCCAGCAACAGCCCGCCCAGCGCCAGTCGCGCCACCGGCTGCTCCGAGAAGCTCGCCACAAACCACAGCCCCAGCGGCAGGCCCAGGGCGATCCCCGCGACCAGCCGGGCCACGTGGCGCCACGCGACGGGCTTGCGCGACCGCGACAGGGCCAGGAACGCCGTCATCGTCGCCGTCGCCAGCAGCGTCGCCAGCGCCGTCACCTCCAGCAGCCCCGCCGGCAGCAGCGCCGCCAGCAGCCCCACCGTCACGATGCCGAAGCCGAACCCCGCATACCCCTGCACGAACGCCGCCCCCGCCGTCGCCAGCACAATCAGCAGAAGTGACGACCATTCGGGCACGGGGGACCTCACGAGCAAAAGTACAGTGGATCGGCCGGGCCTGCCCCGACCTGCCGGCTACTCCGCGCCGTCCTCCGGCGGGTACGTACGTTCCACCGGCTGCCAGAGCGGCCGGCGGACCTGGATGGCGCGGAGCTGGATGCGGGAGGCGTAGGCCTCGAAGCCGACGCGTCCGAAGCGGGCCGAGTCGATCGGGTCCGGGTCGGTCACCTCCAGCACCAGCGCCCCGTCGACGACGACGAAGACGTGGCCGGCGATGCTGCCCGACTGCACGTGGTACCACCGGCCGGGCTCGAAGGCGAACAGCGGCGTGGCCACGTTGAGCTTGTAGTCCGGCGACCGTTCGAACCCGACCTTGCCGACCCACCAGCCCTGCAGGCCGGCCACGTAGGCGGTCCCGCGCTGGTCCCGCGCCTCGTCCCAGCAGCCGTTCCACATCCAGTCGATGTCGTGCGTGGAGGGCGGCACGGTGCGGGCCTCGAAGTCCAGCAGGACGTCGCCGAAGTAGTCGGCCCGCGAGACGATCATGCCGGGGCAGTTGCGGGGGTTGGCCCCCTCGAAGAGCCCGTCGCGGGCCTGCCAGGTCGCGCCGCCCCGGACGTCCCACTGCTCGGCCAGGCCATCCGGCGTGCAGGGGTACTCGAACAGGACCGGCGAGCCGTCAAGGTCGACCTGCTTGCGCATCAGCTCGATCATGGAAAGCTCCTTCTGGCGGCGTTTGGCCCGGGGGCGAGCGGCTTGCCTGCTCGTGCCACCCGGGCCGACGGCGGTTGCGCGAGCAACGCAGTTGCTCGCCCTACGGGCTGCACGAACGCCGCCCCCGCCGTCGCCAGCACAATCAGCAGAAGTGACGACCATTCGGGCACGGGGGACCTCCGGGAAACAGCCAAAGCGGCGTCGCAGCCGCCGCACTCCATACTGCGGTTGCCCTCTGGGGCGCCTTCGCCGCCGGGCCTCGCTGGGGCTCGAAGAGAGCCTACGGGGGCCGACCTACGTCATTTGGCCATGACCTTGGCGGCGGCTTGGAAGGCGGCCTCGGCGGCGGCGGTGGTGTTGGCGATGTCGTCCTTGGTGTGGGCGTGGCTGACGAACCAGGCCTCGAACTGGCTGGGCGGCAGGTAGACGCCGCGCTCGAGCATGACGCCGAAGAAGGCGGCGAAGGCCTTCGTATCGCTGGCGGTGGCGTCGATGTAGCTGTTGACCGGGCCGGGGGTGAAGAACGGCGTGATCATGCTGCCGGCGCGGTTGAGCGTGACGCGCCCCTCCAGGCCAGCGGCGCCGATGGCCCCGCGCAGGCCCGTCGCCAGGCTGTCGGCGAGGGCCTCCAGTCGGCCATAGACGGCGGGACTGAGCTGCTCGAGCGTGGCCAGGCCGGCGGCCATCGCCAGCGGGTTGCCCGAGAGCGTGCCGGCCTGGTAGACCGGGCCGACGGGGGCGAGGCGGTCCATGATCTCGGCTCGGCCCAGGAAGGCGCCGACGGGCAGGCCGCCGCCGATGACCTTGCCCAGGACCGTCAGGTCGGCCTGGATGTCGTAGAGCTCCTGCACGCCGCCGAAGGCCAGGCGGAAGCCCGTCATCACCTCGTCGAAGATCAGCAGGGCCCCGTGCTGGTTGCACAGGTCGCACAGGCCCTGGAGGTAGCCGCGATGGGGCTTGATGACGCCCATGTTGCCGGCGACCGGCTCGATGAGCACGCCGGCCAGTGTGTCGCCGTGCTCGGCGAAGGCGGCCCGGGCGGCGTCGAGGTCGTTGTAGGGCAGCAGGATCGTATCGGCGGTCGTACCGGCCGGCACGCCGGGGCTGCTGGGGACGCCCAGTGTGGTCGCGCCGGAGCCGGCCTGGACCAGCAGCGCGTCGGCGTGGCCGTGGTAGCAGCCGACGAACTTGATCAGCCGATCGCGCCCCGTGTAGCCGCGGGCCAGGCGGATGGCGCCCATGCAGGCCTCGGTGCCACTGTTGACGAAGCGGACGCGGTCGGCGTGGGGGAAGGCGGTGAGCACCTGCTCGGCCAGGCGGGTCTCGGCCTCGGTGGGCCCGCCGTAGCTCGTGCCGCGCCGGGCGGCCTTGGTGATGGCGGTGACGACCTGCTCCTGGGCGTGGCCGAGGATCATCGGGCCGTAGGAGCCCACGTAGTCGATGTAGTCGTTGCCGTCGATGTCGCTGATGTGCGCCCCGCTGGCCGAGGCGATCACCGGGGGGGTGCCCCCGACGGCCCGAAAGGCCCGCACGGGCGAGTTGACCCCGCCGACCAGCACGCGGCCGGCCTCGGCAAAGGCCGCCTCCGATTTCGCCAGGTTCAATGCCATCACCACAACCCTCGATTCCGGCTGCCGGGCCGCGTGGCCGTCCGTCCGGACCTTCCGGCCAGCCGGCGCACGCGGCGCTCTGTGTGACTGTACCCGCCCGACGCGTCCAAGGCCAGCGCCGAACCGCCCCCGTAGGCCGGGTCGAGCCCAGCGAGGCCCGGCAAGGCGCAGTGTGCCAAGGCTGTCCCCTGTAGGCCGGCC
>JAWLCG010000216.1:0-8697 GCA_041687295.1 Phycisphaerae bacterium
GGGATTTATCGCATGGGGCCCCCCGGCAAGACATAACAGGCGACTCGGCCAGGAGGAGCCGCCCGTGCCGTAAGGGCGCCTTGGCGGCGCTCGGGTCGCCTTTCAGCGCCAGCGTTGCCCTGTCCTGGGCCAAGGTCTCTGGAGTGTATCATCCCTGTCGGGGGGCCTAAAGCGATAAATCCCGGGGGTTTGGGGGCTGGCCCCCATTCCTTTTCCTCAACTTCTTGGGATGAGAACCATTTTTGATTTTGGGTCAGCGCCCGTGGGCCATATGGCGTGCATCAAGCCGCACTCCAAAGGGCTCTTGTACGCGATGACGGGGGCGAGGGGAAGGGCCCAACGCGAACCGGGCGGCGGATCGGCGGACCCGCTGCCCGGTTCGGTTGCGCGTCGGACGCGGCTAGTCCAGGACCATCTCGCTGGTCTGGCAGGTGATCTCGAAGGCGTCGTTCTTGACGGCCGGCTCGATGGTGAAGGTTCCCTTGAGGTCGCGGGGCACACGCCACGTGTGCGGCACGGGGCCGCCTCAGCCATACTCGACGCGGCCGGTGTGGACGGCGTTGCCCTCGGCGTCGCGGACGGTCAGGGCCGGCATGGCGCCCTGGCGGTCGGGGCCGCTGGGCATCGACTCGATCACCCGCCCGCCGGTGTCGGTGACGACCGGCTCGAAGGTCAGCAGGCCGCTCTGGCGGGTGGCCTTGAACCGCAGCGTCAGCGGCGAGCCGACCTGGATGGCCGTCGTCTCGCCCGGACGGACCTCGACGACATGCTCGCGCCGGGCGAGGTGCTCGTGGCCGAAGTAGAGCGTGTACTCCTGCTTCCGCTCGCCGAGGGGGCGGCTCATCTCGGCATAGCCGACCAGGACGTACCGGTCGGCCGGCACGGCGATGGGCTCCTCGCCGACCGGCGAGAGGCGCAGGACGTACTTCTCGCCGACCAGCGTGACGTTCCAGTTGGCGTGGTCGGCCTGCAGGTAGCCGATCGGGGCGCTGGAGGGCTGGACCTCCACGCGCGTGCGGTCGTCGTTGAGCGTCACGTCGTACCACTGCCCGTCGACCTCGATGGGCGTGCCGACGTACGCGCTGGCCAGCGGGCCGTCGGTCCAGGGCGTCTGCGGGGTGGTGTCGACGGCGACGACGTCGCCCCGCTCCTCGTTGCGCCCGCGAACGGTGCTCCAGGGCAGATTGGGCCCGTCGCCGACGCGGGCGTTCTGCATGCTGGCGTCGAAGATGCGGATCGGCAGCACCCGCTCGCCGAAGCGGGCCCAGCCCTCCAGGGCCATGCCCAGGCTCAGGCGGATGTATCGCATCTCCCGGCTGCGGCGGTAGTACTGCCCGCGGACCCACACCGGCCAGGTCCGCCCCTCGATCCGGGCCTCGATGACGCCAGGCCCGAAGCTGTACGCCTGGCCCGAGCTGTAGCCGCTCATCGCCTGCAGCTCCAGCGTCGGGGCGCCGGCGAAGTCGCCCTGGCCGGTGAAGTCGAAGCGGATCACGTCCGGGCCGGTGGCGTCGGGGTCGGTCGCGTCGATGGCCACGACCAGGTTAGGCCGGTCCCCCGTGCCGCTCAGCGGAGCCACGACGGCCCCGCGGTGGACGGTGCCGGCGTCCTCGGCCGGGTCTTCGAACCGCTGGTCCCACAGGCCGAAGATCCGCAGCCCGCCGGCCTGGCTCAGGTCCACCGCGACGGGCCGAACCACGCCCAACTCGAGCCCGCCCGGCGGGCCGGTGGCTGGCTCGTCCTGGGCCCACGCCGGCAGCGCCAGCAGCAGCCCTACACACAAGACCCACAGGTACACACGCATGGCAGTCCCCTTTCGCCCTCCAGGTTGGGTCCATCCCTCCCCGATCCAGCATACCCCCACCGCCGCCCCCCGCAAGCGCAAAGTCCGAGGCTCGCAGACGATGTCGCCGCACTTCTCCAGCCGGGTGCCACGGCAACTCATTCCATGGCACGTGTCGCCCTGCACCGAGCCAAAGCGGCGATTCTCGGCGCACTCCATACGGCCCAGGGGACGCTGGTTGCCTACGGTCGGCTCGTCGGGGCGGTGGCGGGCTGCGTGGCGGGCGAGGGTTGCCACCAGGCCTCCAGGGCGGTGCGACGCTCGGCGGAACGCTGGGGCTCGGGCAGGTCGAGCAGGCGATGGCCGAGCGTGACGGTGGCGGTGAGCGGCTCTCCGTCGCGGACGATCCGCAGCGTGAGGGTGTCGCCGGGGCGATGGCCGCTGATGGCGGCGATGCCGGCCTCGGTGCTGCCCAGGGGCCCGACGGGCTGGCCGTCCAGGGCGAGGATGCGGTCGCCGGGGCGGAGGTCGGCGGCGGAGGCGGGGCTGTCCGGCACGACCATCGAGACGACCAGGGCCGGCGCATCGGGCACGTCGGGCATCGGGCCCAGCCAGTTCAGCCCCACGCCGAGGAACGCCTGGCCCGGCTGGGCCTGCTGCACGAGGGCCCGCAGGGCCAGGGCCTCGAGCCCGGCCCGCAGCCGCCGGCGGACCTCCGGGTCGCCGCTGGCCCCGTACGCCCGCCGCAGGGCCGGCAGGGCCTCGGGGCCCAGCTGCGCCAGGGCCGCACTGGCCCGCTGCCGCTGCAGCCAGACCTCGCTGCCCAGCTCGGCCACCAGGGCCCTCACGTCGCCCGCCGGCGCCGACGCGGGCTGACCCAGCAGCCCCGCCACCAGCCATGTCACCATCCACGCCGTCATCGTCCTCATCATACCCCATCGCGATGGCCGTATGGAGTGCCGCGAAGAATTCGCCGCGTTGGCTCTTCGCGTAGGGTGTGCAGGTTCTGACCGGAGCGAAGCGCAGGGCAGGTCCTGCACACGGAACGAGGACCCGGCTGGGCCGCCCACGGAGCGACCGCCGCCGACGTCCCGTGTGCAGAACCGCTGCGCGAACCTGCACACCCTACGCGGGGGTCCGTCCTCGAGCCAAAGCGGCGTCGTTGCCGCCGCACTCCATACTGCCCAGGCGGCGCCTGACGCCCTCGACGGCGAAGACCCCGGGCATGCCCGGGGCTATATGCCCCCGACTCTCAAGAACCCTCTGCGCTGCTTCTCTCTGTGCCCTCTGCGCCTCTGTGGCCCATCTGTGCTGTTTCTTTTCGAAGACGCCGGGCGTGCGGGGGGCTACTGGAGCAGCTCGATGAGCTGGTCCTGGTGGGCCTGGACCCATCGGACCTTGCGTTGGATCATCTGGAGGAAGCCGAAGCCCTCCAGCCGGCCGAAGCTGCCGGTGGCGGCGATGGGCAGGACGGCCTCGGCGATCATGGCCTCGCACATCAGCAGCGGCAGGGCCCGCAGCTCGTCGGGCTCGATGGGGTTGACGCTGCGGTAGCCGTCCAGGAAGAGCTTCAGGCGGGCTGGCTCGACCTGGCTGGGCCAGGTGGCGGGGTCCTCGCCGCCGCCGAGGATGCTGAACTGCAGGGCCCCGTAGGCCAGGTCGATGGTGCGCTGCTGCCGGCGGGCGGTGTCGTAGTCGATGACGGCGACGACCCTCTCGCCGCGGAAGAGCATGTTGCCCGGGTGCCAGTCGCCGTGGACGATCTGGTCGGGCCAGTCGGGCAGGCCCAGGTCGTTGACGGCGGCGGCGCAGGCGGTGTAGCGGGCCTCGAGGTCGTCCACGAGCGGGTCGAGCACCTCCTGCGGCGGCCGGGCCGACGGCGGCAGGGCCTCGACCGTCGCCCCCACCGCGGCGCGGATGCTGGAGGTGTCGTGGTAGCTGCCGCCCGAGGGCTCCCAGCCGGGGCGGTAGTCGGCCAGCAGGCTGTGGAACAGGCCCAGCGTCCGCCCTGCGTGGTAGGTGGCGGGGTGCGAGCCGCTGTAGTTGCGTCCCTCAATGAACTCGAACAGCTCATAGACCCGCTCGCCCACTACCAGGGCCGTCGCCTGGCCGTCGCGGGTCTCGATGAGCCTGGGCAGCGGGAAGTGCTGCTCGGCGAGGTGCTGCTGCAGGGCGTGGCTGAAGCGGACCCGGTCGAGATCCTCGACGCCGCGGGGGCGGCGCTTGAGCAGGAACCGCCCGCGGTCGCTGCCGATGACCACCTTGGGCGACCGCCGCGAGCCGCGGTTGTACTCGCGGACCGTATGGACCACGCCAAGGTCGTAGTGGCTCAGGCAGACGGCCAACTCGCCGGCCCCGAACTTTTCCCGCTCCGGCTGCATCGAATCCTTTCGTCCCGTGTGCAGGACCTGCGCTGCGCTTCGGTCAGAACCTGCACACCCTACGGCTTGGGCGCCCTTGCGGCGGGCGGTGCCCGCCCTACTCTTTGACCAGTCGCAGCACGTGGGCTCGGCCGGCGCGGAGGGCGGCGGCGGCGGAGGCCAGCAGCGTGATGGCGACGGCGCCGCCGGCGACCAGGGCGACCTCCAGCCAGGGCACGGTGAAGACCGGGGCGGGCCCGCCGGTGAGCAGCTGGTGGACGCGTCCGCCCAGCACGGCCGCCAGCAGGCCCAGGGCGATGCCCAGGCCGGCCCCCACGCCGCCCAGCACGGCTGACTCGGCCAGCACCAGGCGCAGCAGCTGACTGCGCGTCGTGCCGATGGCGTGCAGGACGCCCAGCTCGCGCCGCCGGCTGTGGACACTGGCCTGCATGGCGTTGGCGACCCCGACGGCGGCCACGCCGGCCGCCAGCAGGCCCGCGACCAGGCTGACGGCCCGGGCGACGCGGCGAAAGTCGGTCTCGATCTTGCTGCGCAGCCCCCCCAGCGAGATCCAGAACACCTGCTCGCCCTGCCACCGCGCCCGCAGGGAGTTGCCGACGGCCTCGCTGAGGGCGGGCGAGCCGGTGTCGGCCAGCACCATCGCGTAGCCGAACTGGTGGAAGTATTGCCGGGCGGCAGCGGTGGTGCCCAGCACCACGCGGTCGCGGTTGTGGCGGAAGATCTCGCCGATGCCGTACTGCGAGCCGGCGACCTCCAGCGAGAGGCTCCGCACGACGCCGGCGACGCGGAACTCGACCCACCGCCGCTGCCAGTCGCGGAGGCGCAGCGTGTCGCCGGCGTGCAGGTCGAGGGCGCGGGCCATCGGCTCGGGTACCAGCAGGGCCGGGCCGGCCTCCAGCAGGGCGCGGGCGGCGGCGGGCGTGCCCTCGAGGTACTCCAGGCTTACCGTCGCGTCCATGCGGTCGGGCTCGAAGCTGACGAACCAGGCGTTGCCCGTCTGCCAGCTGGCCAGGGGCGTCATGGCCGGCGGCGGGGCGCCGAGGTCGGCGTCGATCTGCACGCCGAAGGCGTTGACGCCCGTCCACCGCTCGACGTCGAGATCGCCCATGGCCTCGGCCACGCGGTCGTGGGCCACGCCGGCCGGCAGCAGGACTACCAGGTCGGGAAAGCCCGTCGGCAGGGCATAGCCGGCCAGCAGGCTCTCGCGCTGCGTGTTGGCCGAGACCACCAGCGTCACGCACAGGGCGATGGCCGTCGCGATGCCCGCATTCCGCCACCGCCCGCGGAGCAGCTGCCCGGCGACCAGCCTCGGCGGCACGCGCAGCAGCCAACCCGCCCCCAGCGACAGCCCCACGCCCAGGCCCACCAGCGCCAGCGGCGCCAGCAGGAACAGCCCAGCCACCATCATCGGCAGCCCGGCCAGCAGATGGCCCCGCAGGACCCACTGCGGCGAGTCGATCGCCCACATCCACACCGGCTGCAGGGCCAGCAGCGCCCCGCCCGCGCAGGCCGCCCACAGCAGCCCCGCCGGCCGATCGGCCCGCGCCTGCGGACGGTAGGCGGCGATCGGATCGACCCGCCCGGCCGACAAGGCCGGCAGCAGCGCCCCGATCAGCGTGGCGGCCACCGCCCCGCCCGCCCCCAGCGCCAGGCCCAGCGGGCTCACAGCCCAGCCGCCCAGGAACACGCCGGGCCAGGCCCGCGTCACCAGCCAGCTGCCCAGCAGCCCCGCCGGCACGCCCAGCGCCACCGCCCAGAGCCCCAGCGGCAGCGACTCGATGAGCACCAGGCGCACGATCTGCCCCCGCGAGGCCCCCAGGCACCGCAGCGAGCCCATCTCGCCCACCCGCTGCACCAGCCCGCACGAGATCGTCGCGAAGACCAGGAACATCGCCACCACCAGCGCCAGGCTGCTCAGCGAGAAGACCACGATCCGCACGGCCGGCAGCTGCTGGGCGAGCGTCTGGCGCCCGCCGGCGACGACGTTGACGCGGTAGCCCGGGCCCAGGGCGTCCTCGACGGGCCCGGCCAGGGCCCAGGGGTCCACCTCGGGGTCGGCCTGGACGAAGGCGACGTCGACCCGCCCCTGGCGCGAGAGGATCTGCTGGGCGAAGTCCAGCGGCACGTGGACCACGTCGTCCATCAGCGTCAGCAGGGCGGGGCGGTCCAGCACGCCGACAACCGTCACCTCGTGACGGTCGCCGTAGATGCCGATGACGGCCGGCTCGCCGGGCTGGAGGTTGTACCGCTCGGCCGTGGGGGACTCGACGAGGATCTCACGCGTGCCCGGGCGGGGCAGGCGCCCCGCCACCAGCTCAACCGGGTGCAGCTCGAGGTCCTCCGGCAGCAGTCTGCCCCGCAGGAAGACGCTCACCGAGCCGCCCGGGCCGATCAGCAGCGCGCGGTCGTGGATCTGGGCGGACAGGGCCCGCACGCCGGGCACGGCGGCGACGCGGTCGAGGGCGGCCTGGTCGAACTGCCGGCCGGCCTCGCCCGAGACGTGCAGATCGGTCGCCCCGGTCCATCGGCCGTGCAGCACCCACAGGGCCCGCTCGAAGCTGGCGAAGGCGCCCGTCAGGCCCACCACCAGCGCGCAGGCGATGATGACAGCCACGCTGTGCAGCAGCGTTCGGCCGAACCTAGCGCGCCAATTGCGCGCAGCGAGTTGCCACCAGCGATGGATCATGCCCGCAGTCCCGGGTGAGGATTTCGCCGACGATCCGCCCGTCGCGGATGACCACCACGCGGTCGGCCGGCGCCGCCACGGCCGGCTCGTGGGTGACGACCAGCACGGTGGTGCCCAGCTGTCGGCCCAGCGAGCCCAGCAGGGTCCAGATGGCCTCGGCGTTGGCCGAGTCGAGGTTGCCGGTGGGCTCGTCGGCCAGGAGGATCTCCGGCTGCATCAGCAGGGCGCGGGCGATGGCGACGCGCTGCTGCTCGCCGCCGCTGAGCCCGTCGGGGCGGTGGTCGGCGCGGTCGGCCAGGCCGACGCGATCGAGCAGCTCGGCCGAGCGGGCCTGCTGCTGCGCCCGCGGCGCCCCGTCGATCACCATCGGCAGGGCCACGTTCTCCTGGGCCGTCAGCGTCGGCACGAGGTTGAACGCCTGGAAGACCACCCCCACTCGCCGGCGGCGGAACAGCGTCAACTGGCGGTCGCTGAGCGTGCCCAGGTCGGCCCCGCCGACCAGGACGGTGCCGGCGCTGGGGCGGTCCAGCCCGCCGATCAGGTGCAGCAGCGTGCTCTTGCCGCTGCCCGAGGCCCCCATCACCGCGACGAACTCGCCCCGGGCCACTGACAGGTCCACCCCGCGCAGCGCGTGCACGGGCCGGGTCGGGTGCGGGTAGCTCCGCACCACCTGCCGCAGCTCTACGACGGCGTCGGGTTGGGGTTGGTCCGTGTCCATGGGCGAACGGTTCACTATAATCCCCCGGCGAGGAACACTCAATGGCAGCCAACACGGTGAGAATCCTGGCCTCGGCGGATCTGCACTACAACATCGCCCGCTCGCGCGAGCCGGCCGAGGAGCTGGCGCGCCGCGCGTGCCGGCTCGGCGGCGACGCGCTGCTGCTGCTGGGCGACTCGGCCGGGGCCCATTACGAGCCGCTGCGGCAGTGCCTCGGGCTGTTCGAGGGCTTCGCCGGACGCAAGCTGCTCGTGCCGGGCAACCACTGTCTGTGGTGCCTGACGGGGGAAAATTCGCTGGATCGCTACGAGCGGACACTGCCTGCCCTCGCGGCCGAGTGCGGCTTCGAAATGCTCGACCAGGCCCCGCAGCTGCTCGGGGAGGTCGGCATCGCCGGGTCGATCGGCTGGTACGACTACAGCTTCCGCGAGGAGTCGCTCGGCGTGCCGCTACCGTTCTACCAGGCTAAGACCGCCCCCGGGGCGGCCGGCTACTACAGCGAGCACCGCCCCCTGCTCACCGAGCACGCCGACGCGCTGCAGCCCGCCCATCGCGAGATCCGCACCCGCTGGATGGACGGCACGCACGTGAAGCTGCCCATGAGCGACGCCGCCTTCACCGAGCGCCTCGCCGGGCGCCTCGCCGAGCACCTCGCCGAGTTGTCGGCCCGGTGCGAGCGGATCGTCGTGGGCCTGCACCACCTGCCCTTCGAGGCCCTCGTCCCCCGCGGCGCCCCGCCCAAGTGGGCCTTCGCCACCGCCTTCCTCGGCAGCCGACGCCTCGGCGAGGTCATCCTGAGCTTCCCCAAGGTCACCCACGTCCTCTGTGGCCATAGCCATCGCCACGTCGAAAAACGCCTCGCCGGCGTCCTCGCCATCGAGGTCGGCAGCACCTACACCCACAAGCGCCTCGAAGTGCTGGAGCTCTAAGCCCTGTAGGCTCTCGTCGGCCGCCAGCGAGGCCCGGCGGCCCTGGCCGCACATGTAGACGACGAGAACGTTCCCGACACGTAGGGCACGTAGGTTCGCGGAGCGCAGCGGAGCGGTTCTGCGTGCCGCGAGGGCGCCCGGCGATTCGACGGGGGATCCGTCACCGCGGCACGCGGAACCTCGCCTCCGCTGGCGCTACG
>JAWLCG010000217.1:0-8650 GCA_041687295.1 Phycisphaerae bacterium
CCGGGGCGGGATATCGGGGCCTCCTGGATGGACCGCCTCCGCCCTCGACCGGGCGCGCGGTGCTGACGCCCCGCTTGCCCGGGGCACCCAGCCGCACGTCCGATGGGCAAACGGTCTAGACCATTCGCCCATCGGACATGCGGGCTTGGGAACCCCCTCTGTCGCCTGGAGAGCCGCAGGCTCATCGGGCTGTCTTCGGGGTCTCCCTCTTGCTCCGTCCCCCCAAAACGAGAGCCGGGGGCGAGTCGCGTGACTCGCCCCCGGCTCGTTGTGTCTGAGGGTTTCTCTGGATGCTCTACGCCACCTGCACGATGGTCGCGTCGAGGATCGTCCAGTGGCCGGCGCCCGGCGTGGGCGGGTCGCCCGGAAGGGCCGTGTTGGGCACGGTGAATCCGCTGAACCCGCCCGGATCGACCGTGGCGGTGTAGAGGTCTGTGTTCCAGGTGCTCCAGAACTGGATCTGGCGGGCGGCCGCATCGTAGCCGACGGCCAGGATCGAGTGGCCGCCGCCACCGGGCACGACGGTGCCCAGCATAACCGGCCGACCAGACTCGAGCTCGTGGATGAACAGCTCCCAAGTCAGCACCGGGACCGGGACGCTGCTCGCCTCGGCCTCGTAGCCGCGGTGATCGAAGTAGTCCTCGATGCCGCCGGCGACGTCGATGACCCGGGTATTGCCGTAGGAGGCGCCAATGGCGCTTCGGCTGGTGCCGAGGAAGTCGGCCAAGCTGTCGTCGTCGTGCGGCGTGACGCCGTCGCGCTGCTGGACCCACTCCTCCGACAGGTCGGGCACGATGTTGCCGGGCCCCTCGACGGCCCACTCGTCGCCGCGGTAGACGCCGTAGTCGGCGGCGTGGCTGCCGCCGGCGGCCGGCTCGGAGCCGGGCACCCAGCCGGCGAAGTTGCCGGTGTCGGGGTCGGTCAGGAAGGCGGCACCGTCGTAGCTGGCGATGGCCTCGCGGATGGCCGCGTTGCCCGGCCAGTTCAGGGCGTTGCCGTCGATCAGGTTGCTGTAGTCGTTGCCGTTGTAGCCGTGGGCATCGTAGTAGCCCGCCAGCATACCGGCAGCCGTCGGCGTGCAGCCGAACCACCAGGTGTAGGCCGGCACCAGGCCCATCATCGTGCTCAAGCCGTACACCATCTCGAACACGAAGTTGCCGCCGCCGACGCCGTCGCCGGTGGGCAGCACGTCGAACCACTCGCCGTCGAGCTGGTTGCCGCGGTTGTCCATCAGCCCATCGACCACCTGCAGGCGCAGGTGCTGATTGGCGATGCCCAGCGAGGTCCAGGTGTCGTTGGTGAGGGTGTAGGTCACCTCGAAGGTGTCGGGATTGAACGTCAGCGTGCCGTTGCCGGTCAGGTCGAACAGCTCGTCGGCGGTGAACACGTCATCGGCCGAGATGTACAGCTCGACGTTGGCGGCCAGCGTGCTCAGGTCGATCATGTGATGGAGCCTGAAGATGAAGCCACTGCTGGTGATCCGCATGTCGGTCACCGACAGCGGCCCGGCGGCCGTCGCCATGGAGCGGACGACCATGTTGCCGTTGCGCTGGAACGGCCGGCCGTTGGCCAGGACGTAGGGCAGGCTGTTGGCGGCGACGATAGCGTGGGACTCTCCGGCGATGTTCGAGCCGCGGATCGTGCGGGTGACGACCACCCGTCCGATGTGCCCGACGCCGTTGACCGTGTCGTCGTAGTTGCCGAAGAACCCGTCGACGCCCGGATCGATACCGGCGGCGATGCTGGAGGCGACCATCGAGCCGACGACGGTGACCGAGTAGATCCGTCCGACGCCGGCCTGGTCTTCCACCACGGGCAGGCCCGCGGCAATGGTGTGGGCGTCGATCTGCAGGTTGGCCGCGTCGTTGCCGGCGGGGTCGTCGCCGAGGTCCAGGCCGGCCAGCAGGTAGCTGCTGGTCATGTTGCCGCGGACGTAGGCGTTGTACAGGTCGCCGCTGGCGGCCACCAGACCGCCGCTCATGCTGCCGAAGATGGCACTGTAGAGCGTGCCGCCGCTCCAGGCCTTGCCGGTCATCGCGTTGGTGACGCTCAGGACCCTCAGGTCGCCCAGCGTGCTGAGCAGGCCGGCGAAGGCGTTGCCCACGACGAAGCTCGTCACGCCGCCCCGCGTGCGGAAGGTGCCCGTGCCGGCGAAGCTGCCGGCGGCGTAGACGCTGCGGGCCAGGCCGCGCTGCACCCACGTCTCGCCCTCGAGGTTGCCGTTGGTGTAGACGCTGCCGAGGTCGCCGTGGGTGACGGTGACGTCGCCCTCGATGCCCGCGCCGACCACGCCGGTGTTCAGGACGTAGAGGCTCAGGATGTCGCCGCGGGCCGTCACGTTGCCCCGCAGGCCGCCGCGAAGCACCTGCACCACCCGGGCCGGGCCCATGGCGGTGTTGATGTCCGCGTCCCAGCGGTCCATCGACAGGAACGTGCCGATCGAGTCGGCGTTGAAGCTGCCGGTGTCCAGATCGTTCGAGGCGTTGTCGCCGGCGACCGGCTCGTAGCTGCCGGCAGTCCGCCACAGGAGGACCTCGCCGGTGTTGACGGTGACGTTGGGCATCCGGCCCACGATGGCCGTGCGGATGCCGCCGGGCACGTTCCAGGTCGACCCGTCGGCGATGTCACCGATGTTGACCGCGCCGATGCCGCCGTCGAGGTCCACGTCGCCGACGGTGACGTTGCCGATCACCGTCAGGGCGGCCAGGGCGTCGTCCTCAGCGGCCACGATCGAGACGGTGCCGAACGGCGCCGCCCCGCTGTAGCGGACCAGCAGCGTGGTGGCGCTGGTGGTGTGGTTGAGGATGATCTTGTTGGCCACGGCGTCGAAGATGCCCAGGCCCGGCCCGATCAGTGTCAGCGTCAGGCCGTTGACCGTGACGGTGACCTGCCCGGCGTCGCGCCCGAAGGCGGTGCCGACGCCGGCGGCCGACTCGGTCGAACCGTGCTGGTTGACGATGCCCTCGGCGTCCAGCTGGGCCAGCAGACGGGCGTCGATGCTGGTGTCGGCCAGCACGGCGCTGGCGGCGTTGTTGGCGAACGAGCCCACCCGCATCGTGCGGACGCTGCTGGTGCCGGCGCCCTCGATGTTGGCCGTGCCCGCGCCGGTGGTGGTCAGGAAGTCGCCGTCGGCCCCCGGGGCCACGCCGGCCGAGACGATCGAGCCGTCGAAGGCGCCCAGGATGTTCAGGAAGTTGATGCTGCCCTGACGGGCCGTGTCGTCGGCCGTGCCGACCACGCCGTCGAGGCCCGGCCGGATGCCGGCCAGCAGCATCGCGCTGGTCATGTCGCCGCGGACCGTCACGGTGCCGATGTTCCAGGCGGCCGAGACCGTGCTGCCGTTGATCGCCCCAGCCGTCAGCAGGTCGATCGCGCCGTCGGAGCGGACATCGCCGCTGACGGTGCCGCTGACGTTGAGGTTGCCGATTCCGGTGGCGGCCGAGACGTCGCCGGTGAGGTCGCCCGCCCCGGCGGCCGGGCCGCCCAGGACGGTGAGGCTGCGGATCTCCCGGCCACTGACGAGGTCGGCGTTGAACGCGCCGTTTCGGACCACCGCGCTGCCGACGCCGTTGTCGGCCGTGATGGTCCGCCCGGCGGCGGTCGAGGCGTTGATGAGGTTCAGCAGGTTGATTCGGCCATTGTGGGCCGTCACGTCCGCGTCGAGCAGGCCGTTGATGACCGTCAGGCCGCCGATGTCGCCGCCGGTGGTCAGCGGGCGGGCCGCATCGCCGGTGCTGATCGCGCCGGTGATGTTGCCGTTGTGCACCGTGATCTGCCCGATCCGCTGGGCGTTGAGCGGGGCGGCGATGTTGCCGTTGACCACCGTCACCGTGCCGATGCTGCCGTAGAGGCTCGTGATCGGCTGGAGCAGGTTGGCATTGTTAAGGTAGATGTTGGTGATCGAGCCGCCGGTGGTCAGCGGGGCGTTGAAGTCGGCATTGGCCGGGATCCGCAGGGCGTTGATCGAGCCGAGCACCTGCAGGCTGCCACGCTGGCCCAGCGTCGGCAGCGTGCCGCCGAAGGCCTTGCCCACCACGAAGCTGTTGATGTTGCCGTTGACGGCCATGCGGCTGAAGAAGGTGTCGGCCACCATCATCGACCCGACGTCGCCACCGACGTTGATGTCGGCGAACAGGTCGCTGGCGGCGCCGGTGATCATCAGGCTGCCCAGGTTGCCCCAGATGTTCCAGCGCTGGGTGCGGTTGAACAGCCCGCCCTCCAGGTCGGGGTTGACGCCGACGTCGCCGGCGCTCCAGACCCGCCCGAGGTTGCCGCCGACCTCGATGTTGCCGAAGATGCCCGTCTGGGCCTGCAGCAGGTCGAGGTTGGCGTTCCAGCCGTCGCGGCTGGTGCTGATGTTGGCGTAGATGCCGCCCTGCAGGGCGATAATCTGGCCAAGCCGGGCGGCCGACCAGATCGTGCCCCGGATGTCGCGCATGGCCCGCATCAGGCCCAGGTTGGCGGTCTGGCCGCCGGAGAGGACCAGCGTGGCGTCGAAGTCGCGCCCGATCAGGATCGTGCTGATCCCGTCGCCGACGGTCATCGTCCCGCCGGCCCAGTCGCGCCCGATCGAGGCCGAGCCCAGCCCGCCGATCGCGCCGTTGTTGCTGGCGAAATCGCGCGTGGTCGTCAGCCGGCCGATCGTGCCGGCGACGCTGAAGCTGTTGTTGCTGATGTCGCGCCCCTGCAGGACGCGCAGACCCATGTTGGTCTGGATCGTGTTGCTGCGGATGTCGGCGCCGGCGCCCTCGGCCTGGATGGTGCCGATGTCGCCGCCGCGCGTCTGCACGACCGTATCGATCATGCCCCAGCCGCCGGCGATAATCTGGGCGATGCCCGGGCGATTCATCGACGGGCGCAGGCCCGAGATGTAGGACTGGCGGATGCCCTGCGAGTCCGTGCTCGTGCGGACGGTGCCGACGAAGCCGCCCATGATCTCGGCCCGGTAAATGCGGGCATCAGGGCCCGAGAAGTCCACTCGGTGCACGCCGATGCCGACCGTAAAGGTGGTCCCGCCGGTGACCAGGCCACTGGTCAGGCTGGCGGCGCCGACGACGCCGGTGAGGCTTGCGCCGTTGGTGCCCACGACGGCCAGGATGTCGCCGGTGGCCAGGATCGAGCCGTTGAGCTCGCCGAAGGTCAGCACCCGCCCGTCTTCCAGGGTCACCTGGTCGTAGGGGCCCGAAATGGTGACGGTGCCGATGGCAGGCGGAGTGGGGTTGGTCGGCGTCGCCGCCTGCGGCAGGGCCAGGATGGCGGCCATGTACCGCTCGCCGGTCCCGTCGTCCATCAGGCCGTCGCCGACGTCGATGCTGCCGATGCCACCGCCGGCGAAGACCACGCCTTTGACGCCGTCCCATTCGCCGTACTCGGTCCAACCATCGGCGTTGACCCGCGCGTTGCCCAGCAGTCCGGTGACGTACAGGTCGCCCAGCGAGCCGCCGACCCGTAGCGTGGCCAGGCTGCCCACCTGCAGGCCGTTGAGCCGGTCATGGTGCCAGCCCAGCAGGCCCTGGGCCACCGACGTGCCCGGCGTGATGCCGTACAGCTCGGCGCCAGGCCGCAGGCCGTTGCGCGTCCGGCCCTGGCGGTTGCCGATGTCGCCGGCCCAGTCGATCGTCGGGATCGCGCCCAGCGTGCCCGAGAACAGGTTGCCCTCGGTGCGACTGACCAGCGAGTTGAAGCTGCCCTGGATGTTGTAGACGTCCACCCGGTCGTCGGGCAGGTCGCCCTGGATCAGCAGGTTGGTGCTCGCACCGGCCAGCGAGAGGTCCAGCACGGAGATCTGACTGGTGCCCTGCGTGGTCAGCGTGGCCGGGCCGTCGATCTCCAGCCGGGCCAGCACACCGCCGACGCCGCCGTCGACGGGGATCACGTAGGCACGCACGGCCGTGTAGAGCGGGCCAACGCCGGGCAGCTGCTGCTGCCGCTGGGTCCAGTGCGGCTCGAAGGGGACCAGGCCCGGGTTAATCACCCCCGGCTCGATCAGCAGCCGGCCGCCGCTATCGTCCGAGATGACGATTGGCGTGCCGTCGTCCGAGCCGGTCACGGTGACGCTGCCGCTCCAGGCCGGGCCGGCCAGGTAGATGTCCCCGCCGATGTGAATGAAGCCGATGTCGCCGCCGGGGCCGTGGCTCAGGGCCGGGTAGCCCTGCTGCAGACCGCCCCAGTCGCCGGCGACCTGGATCAGGTCGACCATGCCGCCCGGGCCCACGCGGTCATAGTTGGCGTCGAGGACGAAGCCCCACGCCATGCCCATGATCTCCACGATGCCGATCGAGCCGCTGGAGTAGATCTCCGTCTGGGCGTGCATGTCGCCGGCGACCCAGACGTTGTAGATCGTGGCGTTGATGTTCTCGGTGCCGGCCGTGATGATCGCCCGCAGGAAGCCCTCGCCGGCCTCTGCCGTCGTGCGGACCGAGCCGATCGAGCCAGCGGTGGTGATCGTGTTGGTCGAGGGCTGGCCCGTGGTGACCGGCGGGCCGACGGTGTCGGCCTGGAAGGCGTAGAGGTCGCCGCCCCGGCCCGGGGTGGTCATGTGCCCGCCGCCGAAGGTCTGGATGTCCAGGCCGTAGGTCATGCCCTGGACGAGGACCGCGCCGATGTTGCCGCCGTTCTTGGTGCTGATGTTGGCGGCGCCGGCGTTCCACATCGGGTCGCTTCGGCCGGTGAAGCCGGTGACCGGCGGGTTGGGGGCCGCCCCGTCCTGGGCGCCCGCGTGGTCCGTCGTGAAGTTGCCGTGCAGGTGCACCGAGCCGAGGTAGGCGTCCGTGCCGTTGGTGACGCTGACCGAGTAGGATGCGTTGGTAACCGATGTCCCCAGGACCAGCTCGAGGTAGTAGATGCCCGCCTCGGGGGCCGTGAAGACGATCGGCCCGAAGCCGCTGCCGCGCCCGGGCACGCCGCGGTCGTCGGCCGTCTCGGTGCCGTACTGGGCCATGAGCCGCCCGTCGACGCTCAGCAGGTTCAGCGAACCGTACTGGCCGCCGAAGGTGCCGGCGTTGATCGTGACGGTCTGCCCGGCCAGCAGCGGCAGGGCGTAGTAGTCGTAGTCGTCGGGCATGAACGTCCAGCGGTTCAGCTGCCCGGTGAACGTGAAGGTGCCCGTCGGATGGCTCAGGAAGTAGGCGTTGTCGAAGTTGCCCGGCGCGTTGTCCACGTCGTTGCCGTAGTCGACGATGTTGCCCTGCAGCCAGTGCCACGAGTGGCTGTAGAAGCCGCCCTCGTCCACCGCCGGGTCGTACTGGTGCTCGTACTCGGGGATGACGTAGGTGCCGTTGCTCGTCAGCCAGGGCAGCTCGACCGAGGGGTGCGCGTCGGCCTGGACGCCGCTGAACCACAGGGCGTCGGGGTCGACGGACACGACGTTGCCGATCGCCCCGTACGTGCGGACCAGCGACAGGTCCGGCCCGTAATAGGCCGTCGGCGTGGTGTCGGGAATCACGATGCCGCCGCCGCCGTAGTAGCTCAGCAGCCGCCCGAGGTTGCCGTCCAGCTCGAAGCCGCCCCACAGGAAGCCCATCTCGATCTCGTCGACCGAGGCCGTCCCGCCCGTCCCGTCCGGGGCGTGCGCGACGACGCCGGCGACCGTGCCGGCGATCTTGATGCGGCCAACGCGGGTGTTCGTGCCCGCCCCGCCGCCGGCAATGTTGATGCCGGGATACAGCGTCGGGCCCGTCTGCGGGCCATCGTAGAAGGTGCGCACGAACTGCGTCGTGCCATTGTCGACGACCATGTTGCCTTCGTCGATGGCGGCGTAGGCCACCGGGTCGCCCGGGGCCGCCGGGGGGGCGTCCACGGCGCCGATCAGCACCGGGCCGGAATCGTCCGGCGCCAGCCAGGGCTCAGCGCCCGGCATCAGGATCGGTACGTCGCCGTCCCACGGGGCCAGGAAGTCCGGGTTGAAGTCGGGGTCCGCAATGTCCGACTCGGCCAGCGGGGCGATGATCAGCCGCGTGGTCGCGTCAGTGCCCGACAGGTAGATCGCGTAGATCTCGTTGTAGGCCCCGCGGGTGACGCCCTCCTCGTAGGGCATCCAGCCGTCGAGGGTGGTCTCCGGCGGCGGGCCCGGGTCGGTCGTATACTCCAGGACCAACTCGCCGTCGGGCTGGGCGATGCCGTTGGCCATAAGATTGGCCGGGTCGTTCCGGTCGCCGCTGAACCAGGCCCCGTAGACGCCGGGCAGGTCGAACAGCTGTGGCGTGCCCCACTCGCCGATGATGTTGGTCGGGTCCCATAGGCCGTAGACGTCGGCCTGGCCAGGCCCGATCAGCTGAATCCGGATCGCCTGTTCCTGGCTGTTGCGATAGATGAAAAAGTCGTTCTCATCGATCGTCGTCAGCAGCAGGCGGTCTTCCAGCGACTCGAAACGGGGCGTCACACCGTCGACATCAGCAGCGGCAGCAAGGTGGGTCCGAGGTTCCATCGGTTTACTCCCTGGCGTCTTGGGAATGCGGGGCACTGCGGTTACGGCAAGGTAGGTATGCGGATGAGGGCACTACTCCCTTGTATAACCCAGCGTATTGTGATTCGGACCGCCGCGGCTGTCAAAGATTTTCCCGGCCACGATAAGAAGTTCCGATCCGCCCGCCAGCACGAGGCTCACCCCTAATCAGGGACAATTGGCGCCCCCCCCCCCCCCCCCCCGCCC
>JAWLCG010000218.1:0-8649 GCA_041687295.1 Phycisphaerae bacterium
GGCGGCAGTGCCGTAGCGTGGCGCACTGCCGCCCCTTCGGGGCTCAAATTCTAACATACGCTTAACCGGGGGCTTACGCCCCCGGCTAAAGACTGCCGCCCCTTCGGGGCTCCGATCCGGCGCCCCTTCGGGGCTCAACACACAATGGGGGCCGCTGTTCCCAGTTCTGCGCCCTGGGCTACACTCGGCCGCCCCTGACGGGGCTACCGGCAGGACCCAGAAGCGAGCCCCAACCCGGTGTGTGTGAATCTCCAGAGAATCGCTGCCTGGGCTTTTGTAGATACAGGATGGCCCTCCGTGGGCCTCTCAATGGGGCCGTTCCCGCCGCGGCCCCGCGCACGCGGCCGTCCGGCAGGCCGGACACCTGGGGGATGGGAAGAAAGGGGTTGACGCCGTCGCGGGGCCCGCCTATGCTCCGATCTTCACGTATCTAAGGGAAGCTGACCGCCCGGCGCGCATGGCCGATGGGAGATGGGCTGCGAGGGCTCGGGCGGGGCTTCGACCAGTCGGCCTTCGCCTGACATGTGGCAGCGGGTTCGTTTTCAGGGGCTCAATGCACCTTGCGCCTGTCTTCATTCAGCGCTCCCCTGCCGCCCGTCCGACGCGATGACGACGCCGACCGTTCTGCACACAGGCAGCGGAGGGTTCCGCTGCTGGAAATACCTGACGGGCAGAGAGCCCCGCGAAAAGGAGTGGTCCAGTGGAGTGCAGGAATCACCCGGGAACTCAAGCGGTCGATCGTTGCGCGGCCTGCGCGGAAACCTTCTGCCCCAGCTGCCTGGTGGACATCCAGGGCCAGAAGTACTGCGGCTCGTGCAAGGTGGTGGCGATGCAGCAGGGCGGCGGCGTGGCCGCGGTGGCCATGGTGCCCTGCGAAGAGGCCAACAGCGCCCTGAAGTACGCGATCATCGGCATATTCTGCTTCGGCATCATCCTCGAACCCATCGCCATCTCCAAGGCCCTCAAGGCCAAGAAGATGATGGAGCAGAACCCCCAACTGGCCGGGTCGGGCAAGGCCAACGCCGCCCTGATCATTGCGATTATCGCCCTGGGCCTGTGGGTGCTGGGCATGATCGCCCGCGTCTCGAGCATCTAGACCAGTTTCCTGTCGGACGTGCGGGTGAACTGGGCCGCCCGATGGATGGCCCAGCCACGATGCCCACGGAAGCATTCCGTGGGCTTGGGCCGGAGGCGCCTTGGGACCCACAGACGCAATCGGCAAATGGTTTGGACCGCCGATGCCGGCCGGGCCCGCGGGTCCGGGGGCTTCTGTTCAGGGGTAGACCGATGGAAATGCGTTGTCCGGAATGTCTGTCGGTGCTGTCGTCGCCGAATGGCGAGTCGGCCGTCTGTCCCGGCTGCAAGGAGCACTACCAGGTCCTGTTCCCCCTGACGGGGGCCCAGCAGCAAGGAGCATCCTCCATGAGCACGCCTCCGCCATTGCCCCACGCGCCGCCGGCCGAGCTGGTCGGGCGGATGTGCCAGAACCATCCCCAGATGCCCGCCGCCCACCTGTGCCAGGGCTGCGGGGCGGCCGTGTGCATCACGTGCGACTTCGCCCTGCCCGGCGGGGTGCACCTGTGCCCGAACTGCGCGGTGACGCCGCGCGGCGGGCTCACCGGCAAGCGCAAGGGCCTGCTGGTCTGGGCGCTGCTGCTGGCGGTGGTCACGACGGTGGGGCTGGGGCTGGTGTTCAGCATGCCGATGGACGAGGAAGCGGCCGGGGCGGTGTTCGTGGGGTTGTTCATCACCGGGGTGATCGGCGGGGCCCTGGGCATCTCGTGCTTTGAGCGGCGGATGGGCAACCCGCCCATCGTGTGGGTGGCGGGCATCTGGAACATCGTCCTGCTGGCGGTGCTGGTGCTGCTGGTGATCGTGGGCAACCTGATGGAGGCATAGCCATGGCACTGCGGATCCGCGACCGGGGTTTCCTGACCCAGCGCATCCTGACGGTCAAGCCGCGCGGCGTGGTGTGTTCGGAGGCGGCGGCCTTCACCGACCGCAAGGAATTCGCCTTCGAGGACATCGAGTGCGTGCTGCTGTCGGCGGCGAATCGGCTGTCGGTGCAGGCGGGGGGGAAGGTCTTCTCCCTGCGCGTTCGGCCGGACAAACAGGCCCACCAGGAGGTCATCCGCGCCCTGCTGGAGGCCGTGTGCCAGGCCCGGGGTATCGCCGTGGGCAGCCCGGCCTGAGCGGCGGGCGTTGGGATCGGAGGTAAGCAATGGCGACGATTACGATGCGGGTCTGGGACGTCACCGGCAGCCGATGCCAGATGGTCGAGGCCCCCGACGACGTGCCGATCGGGCGGCTGCTGGTAGTGCTGGCCGAGCGGATGAACCTGCCGCTCAACAGCCCCGACGGGCAGATCATGAGCTACAAGCTCCACCACCGCCGCACCGGCCGACAGCTGCTCGAGAGCCAGTCGCTCGCCGAGGCGACCGTCATCGACCACGACGAGCTGCGCCTGCAGCCGGAGATCACCGCCGGCTGACGCGCCGGCCGGAAGGGGCCCATGGCCGAGCCGACCACACCCGCCGAGCCGCTGAGCCTGCGCGAGGGGCGCTTCGCGCGCTTCGAGGCCATCGAGTGGTGGCGACAGGCCCGCCTGGCCGAGGCCCGCGTGCTGGTCATCGGCGCCGGCGCCCTGGGCAACGAGGTGATCAAGAACCTCGCCCTGCTGGGCGTCGGCCAGCTGCTCATCGCCGACCTCGACGTGGTCGAGCCGAGCAACCTGTGCCGCTCGGTGCTGTTCGCCCCCGGCGACGAGGGGGCCCCCAAGGCCCACGTGGCCGCCCGGGCCGCCAGGCGGCTCTGGCCGGAGCTGCGGGCGACGGCCCTGGCGGGCAACGTGCTGAGCGAGCTGGGGCTGGGGGCGTTCCGCTGGGCCGACGTCGTCGTCGGCGCCCTGGACAACCGCGAGGCCCGCGTCTTCGTCAACAGCGCCTGCGCCCAGACGGGTCGGCCCTGGGTGGACGGGGGCATCGACGTGTTCACGGGCATCGTCCGCGGCTTCGCCCCGCCGGCGACGGCCTGCTACGAGTGCACCATGGGCCAGGCCGACTGGGACCTGCTGGCCAAGCGGCGCAGCTGCTCGCTGATCGCCCGGCGGGCCCTGCGCGAGGGCGGCACGCCGACCACGCCGATCACCGCCTCGGTCATCGGCGCCATCCAGGTGCAGGAGGTGCTCAAGCAGCTGCACGGCCTGGACTGGCTGGCCGGGCGGGGCTACGTCTACGAGGGGCGGATGCATAACTCCTATCCCGTGGAGTACCCCGTCTCGCCGGAGTGCCCCTGGCACGAGCAGCCCCCGCCCATCGAGGCGTGCCCGCAGTTCAGTAGCGAGACGCCCCTGCGGCGGCTGTGGGACTGGGCGGCCGAGCGGCTGGGCCCGCTGGACGCGCTGGACCTGTCGCGCGAGCTGGTGGAGTCGCTGGAGTGTGCCGCCTGTGGCCGATGCGAGCGGGTGCTCGTGCCGATCGACCGCCTCGAGCCCGAGCAGGCCCTGTGCCCGTGCGGCGCCGAGCGCGGGCCGCGATTCGTGCACAGCCTGCGGGGCGATTCGGAGCTTCTGGACCTCTCGGCCGGCGAGTTGGGCCTGCCGATGTGGGACGTCCTCTGGGCCCGCAGCCGATCGGCCATGCTGGGCATCGAACTGACCGCCGACCAGTCGGCCGTGCTGAACGGGTAGGGCATCTGCCCTTTGTGCGTGCGGGCGGCCGGCTCTGGGTGCCCCGGGCAAGCCGCAGGCTCGCCCGGCCGGGGCGGCGTCGGGCCGCCTGGCTGGACCGCCTCCGCCCTCGACCGGGCGAGCGGTGCTGACGCCCCGCTTGCCCGGGGCACCCAGTCACACGGTCGATCGGCAATGGGTCCAGGGCGGGCAAAGGAGAGCGACGCGTGGCGAAGAAGGATAAGACAAAGCGCGACCCGGCCCCGGCTGACGCGGCCGCGGTGAAGGCGACCGGCTGGTCGGAGGACCGCGCGCGGACGGCCTGGCGGGAATTCCCCGTGCCAGGGGCGGCCGAGCGGCTCCGCGTGCACTTCGCGGCCGAGGCCTACGCCGAGCTGATCTGCCACGCCAAGGAGGACCTGGCGTCGGAGGTCTGCGGCGTGCTGGCCGGCGAGCTGTGCGAGGACTCGGCCGGCCTGTGGGTGGCGGTGCGGGCGGTGGTCCGCGGCACGAGCACCCAGGCCGGCGCCAGCCACGTCACCTACACGCAGGAGACCTGGAACCAGATCCACGAGACGATGGAGCGGGAGCACCCCAAGCTGCACATCGTGGGCTGGTACCACTCGCACCCGGGCTTCGGGGTGGCGTTCTCGGACATGGACCTGTTCATCCACCAGAACTTCTTCGCCGGGCGGGGGCAGGTGGCCTTCGTGACCGACCCGCTGGGCGGCGAGGAGGCGATCTGCGTGACGGGCCGATCCGGCACCGAGCACCTCGAGCGGTTCTGGGTGGACCGGCGAGAGCGAAGGCTGGCGAGTCCCGCCGAGAGGCCCGAGGCCTCCGGCGCACCCGCCCGGGCCGACGCGCCCGACCGCGCCCTGGCGGCCGTCGAGGACCGCCTGAGCCAGGCCCTGGTGGCCATTGAGGACCTGCGAGCAAGCTACCATCGGTTCCTGGCGGCGGTGGGGGTGCTGGTGGCGGTGGGGGTGGCAATGTGGATCGGCGACATGATTTACACCCGCTTGGCCGCGCCGGCCCGGCCGCCGGAGGTGCAGGCCTTCGCGCCGGGCCCGGTGAAGATCAACGGGCGGTGGCGCTACGTGGGCGCCCAGCTCACGGTGGTGCCGCTGGACCCGAAGCTCGAGCAGCGGCTGCTCGGGGCCGAGCTGGAGGCCCTGGCGGCCGCCCTGGCCGAGCAGGCCGCCGCCGAGGCCGCCGCCGAGGCCGCCGCGACCGAGCCCGCCGCCACGCAACCCGCCGCCCAGGAGGCTCAGCCATGACGCAGCTGCCCACGCAGGAGAGTTCCCCGCGGATCGCCATCACCCGCGAGCAGGCGATGAGCCCGCACGTCGACGACATGCTCGCCCGCCACGCCAGCCTCCGCGGCGAGGGCGGCATCACCCGCACCCGCCGGGGGCGATGGTACCGCCAGAACTGGTTCCGCTTCATGCTGGCCGGCATGGCCGCCGCGGCCGTCGCCTGGGCCTTGCTGGAGCCCTACTACGACGACATGCTCTACCTGCAGGGCCCCATCGAGCAGATCTCCACCTGGCCGACCCGCCCGCCGATTCCGCACGCGCCGACGGGCGAGCCGATCGAGCTGCTGATCGACCTGCAGGGGCCCGTGCACGTCAACGGGCGCGACGTCTACATCATGCCCGGCCAGACGAAGTTCCTCTACGCCGACGGGGGCAAAGAGCTGGCCGACCTGACCACCCTGGCGCGGGGCCAGGAGGTCGGGCTCTACCTCGACCCGCAGGCCCAGGCCGAGCTGGACCTGAGCATCGCGGTGTTCCTCCTGCCCGACCCGGCCACGCCGGCACCGGCCAAGGCGGCCATGGGCCTGGACGCCCAGCTGGCCCAGTCGATGGCGGCCGGTCTGGTGCTGTTCGCGGTGGTGGCGGCCCTGGTGGGCCTGGGCATCGGGGCGGCCGACGGGATCAGCTGCCGGCTGGTCCGCCGGGCGCTGCTGGGCGGGGGCATCGGCCTGCTGGCCGGGTTCATCGGCGGGTTCGTCTCCGGCCGGCTGGCCGACCTGGTCTACCTGCCGCTCAACGCCCTGGCCATGCGGCAGGAGGGCGACTCGGCCGCCGGGCTGAGCACCTTCGGATTCCTCATCCAGATGGGCGGGCGGGCGCTGGCCTGGTGCCTGGCCGGCATGGCCATGGGCCTGGGCCAGGGCATCGCCATGCGGTCGGGTCGGCTGCTGATGTACGGCTTCCTCGGCGGGGTCGTCGGCGGCCTGCTGGGCGGGCTGCTGTTCGACCCGCTCGACCTGCTGCTGCTGGGCGTGGACAAGCCCAGCGCCCACTGGAGCCGCCTGGTCGGCATCGTCGTGGTCGGCGGCAGCGTCGGGGCCATGATCGGCGTGGTCGAGCTGCTCGCCCGCGACGCCTGGCTGCGGATGGTCGAGGGGCCCCTGGCCGGCAAGGAGTTCCTGATCTTCAAGGACACGATGTACCTCGGCGCCTCGCCGCGGTCGGAGATCTACCTGTTCAACGACGACGCCGTCGCCGCCCAGCACGGCGTCATCCGCGCGGTGGGCAGCAACTACGAGATCGAGAACCTCCACCGCGACAGCCCGCTGCTGGTCAACGGCGGGCCGACCGGGCGGACACGCCTGCGCCACGGCGACCAGATCACGCTCGGACGCACCGTGTTCGTCTTCCAGACGCGCAAGGGGTAAGGCCATGGACCCAGCCACCACACGCCCGCCCGCCGACGCGTCGGCCGAGACCGGCCTGTGCGCGATCTGCCAGGGCCCCGTCGCCGGCCAGCCCGCCCGCACCTGCCCGGCCTGCGGCGTGGCCGTCCACGACGACTGCTGGGAGTACAACGGCGGCTGTGGCATGTACGGCTGTTCGGCGGCGCCGCCGACGGAGAAGCTCGACCCGCTGGAGATGCCCGTCAGCTACTGGGGACGGGAGACCAAGAACTGCCCCTCCTGCGGCCAGGAGATCCAGGCCGTCGCCCTCCGCTGCCGCCACTGCGGGGCGCTGTTCGAGACCGCCCAGCCCCAGGACGCCTCGAGCTACCGGGCCCGCAGCCAGCTCCAGCGCGATCTGCCGGCTGTGCGGCGCGGAACGGTCTGGCTGCTGGTGCTGAGCATCGTGCCCTGCACGGCCCTGCCGACGGCGATCTTCGGCGGGGCGTGGTACGCCGGCCATCGCCGCCAGATCGCCGAGCTGCCCTCGCTGTACGGGGCGCTGGCGAAGCTGGCGTTGGCCATCGCCATCGGCCAGAGCGCACTGGGCATCCTGGCCGCCCTGCTGCACGCGTCGCTGCAGTAGCCCCTCTTGCGGCTCAACCGATGGAGGCGCAGGCCGCGAGCGCAGTATGGAGTGCGGCGGCCTTGACGCCGCTTTGGATCGCCTACGACCGAGCCAGCCAAAGCGGCGTCGTTGCCGCCGCACTCCAAAAGCGCGGTCCGCCGATCGCGCAGGGACACCCCCGGGCGATTCTGAAAGGTCTTATCATGACACCGAGACTGCGCCGGCTGCAGGCGGACCACCAGCAGGTGACGGCGATCTTCGCCGCCCACCCGCACATCGCCATTGTGTCGGCCGATGGCGAGCCGCCCGAGAAGTACCTCGTCGAGTTCCGCCTGGCCGGACTGGTGCCGGGCCCCCAGGGCCCCCAGCCGGGCCTGACGCACCGCGCGGAGGTCTTCCTGCCGATGGACTACCCCCGCCGCCCGCCCTTCTGCCGCATGGTCACGCCGGTGTTCCACCCGAACATCGACCCGCAGAAGATCTGCATCGGCGACCACTGGTCGGCCGGGCAGCGGCTGGCGCACCTGATCGTGCGGATCGGCGAGATGATCAGCTTCCAGAGCTACAACGTCAAGAGCCCCCTCAACGGCGAGGCCGCCGCCTGGGCCGAGCTTAACGCCGACCGCCTGCCCCTGCAGAAGGTCGACCTGTCGGCGGGCCTGTGATGGCCGATGCGGCCCACCCAGTCGGCCGGCCCCGGACGCGGTGGGGGCCCCTGGCGGCCTCGGCCCTGCTGGCGGGGGTGTTCCCGCTGGCCTGGCTGATTCGGCCCCTCGCCATGGAGGGCCGATACACCATCTGCATCTTCCGCACTGTGCTGGATCGGCCCTGCCCGCTGTGCGGCATGACCCGCGCCTTCGCCAGCGCCGCCCATGGCCAGCTCGCCCAGGCCAGCCACTACCACCCCCTCTGGCCCCTGGCCGCCGGCATCATCGCCGCCTTCGCGATCCTGCTGGCCATCGACGGGGCCACCGGCTCGCGCTGGGCCGGCTGGGCCGGGCGGCGCCTCCGGCCCCTCTGGCTGCTGGCCAGCGCCGCCACCCTCGCCTACGGCCTGTGGCGGTGGCTCTAGCCGCCCCATCTCGCACTCGCCCCAGCCGGACTGCGTCCGGCCTACAGGAAGGGGCCAGCTCCAACCAATCAGGCCCTTTGTCTGTTGGGCGTGTGGGTGCGTTGTGCCTCAGAATGGAAGGCCCGGCCACGAATGCCCACGGATGGCAATCCGTGGGCTTGGGCCGAGCCGTGGCACCCCGGCGCAATCTCTTCCCTGGCACCCGCTACAGACCGGCGTCGCTTGGGCTTGACGGTTGGGCGGCGAGCTGGCGGGCGATGGTGGCCTGCCGGCTCAGGCGGGCGCGGTAGCGGAACATCAGCACGATCCACCAGATGCCGAAGACCAGCTTGCCCAGGCCGGCCGCGCAGCCCAGCAGGCCGCCGAGGACGGCCAGCACGATCGCCCACGGGCCGCCGGCGGTGAAGGCCCGGGGCAGGGCGGCCGGCAGGGCCGGGGCGATCACCACCACCGCCCCCGAAAGAATCGTCAGCAGGCCATAGGCCGGGCACAGGCCCCACATGACGATCCGCGTCTGGCGCGCCAGCGGGCGGTCGGGCACGCGCAGGGCCAGCCGCTGCAGCATGAGCAGACTCGCCGCCAGCGCCGCCACCAGCGGCACGGCCAGCACGGCGCCGATCGCCATGAGCGCCATGCTG
>JAWLCG010000219.1:0-8630 GCA_041687295.1 Phycisphaerae bacterium
CAGATCAGCATGCCGGCCTCGAACAGCTGCGTCGGGTCCATCTGGGCGAGCGTCACGGGGAGCATGGTCACCTCCAAAGGCCGGCCATTGTGACGCCCGAACCGCCCGGCTGCAAGGGAATCCCCCGGTGCGCCCTTGCGTGGCCGAGGGGTCCGGCGTAGGCTTCGGGGCCAACGGTTCGACAGTACATCATACGCACAAGCAGGAGCGTTCCATGGCAAGCGAACGGGCGATCGTGGTCGGGGCGGGCGGCATTTCCAATCCGTGGTTCAAGGCCCTCAACGCCGAGGGCGTGACGGTCTCGGCTGTCGTCGACCTCAACCTCGCCGCGGCCCAAAAGCAGATCGCCGCCTACGAGCTGGCCGACGCCAAGGCCTCGACCGACCTGGGCAAGACCCTCGCCGAGACGCCGGCCGACTTCGTCATCGACCTGACCGTCCCTGAGGCCCACGCCGCGGTGACCTGCGCAGCCCTGGAGGCGGGCCTGCCCGTCGTCAGCGAGAAGCCCATGGCCGACAGCCTGGCCAACGCCCGCCGCATGGTCGAAACCAGCGAGCGGACCGGCAAGCTCTACATGGTCAGCCAGAGCCGCCGCTGGGACACCAACCACGCCACGCTGGCCGCCTCGGCCCGGGGCGGGGTCATCGGGCCGCTGACGACGCTCAACTGCGACTTCTACCTCGGGGCGCACTTCGGCGGCTTCCGCGACGAGATGGCCAGCGTGCTGATCCTGGACATGGCCATCCACCACTTCGACATGGCCCGGATGATCTGTGGCAAGGACCCGCTGAGCGTCTACGCCGAGGAGTTCAACCCCGCCGGCTCGTGGTACCAGGGCTGCGCGGCCGGCGTCTGCCTGTTCGACATGACCGACGGCGTGAAGTTCCACTACCGCGGCTCGTGGTGCGCCGAGGGCTGCCACACCAGCTGGAACGGCCACTGGCGGGTCATCGGCGAGCGCGGCACGCTGCTCTACGAGAAGGACCAGATGCCCTTCGGCGAGGTTGTCGCCCAGGACGAGGGCTTCACCCGCCCCAAGGAGCCGGCCAGGATCCTCGAGACGCCCATCGCCAAGTCCGCCATGCACGGCGGGCTCAACGAGATGCTCCAGTACCTCCGCACCGGCCAGGTGCCCCAGACCGAGTGCCACGACAACATCAAGAGCCTCGCCATGGTCTTCGCCGCCATCGAAAGCTCCGCCACCGGCAAACGCGTGCCCGTGCAGGCGTAGGAACCCCGTAGGCCGGGTCGATCGCAGCGAGGCCCGGCAGCGAAGGCGGAAAACCTGTAGGCTGGGGCGCAGCGCAGCGGAGCCCCACCTTTGCGCGGTCGGTGAAGGGAACACCGGGCCGTCAGCGCACGGCCCGGACGAGAAGCCCACCGAAGGCATTCGGCGGGCGTGGATGGAGAACCAAAGCGGCGTCACTGCCGCCGCACTCCAAAGGCGCCGGTCCGCAGAGAGACGCCCCTTGCGCCCTCCGCTCAAGCCTGCCGCTACATCCCCAGCAGCTTGCGGGTGAAGGCGATGTTGGCCTTGGCGGTGGCGATGGCGTCGTCCAGGGGCGGGGTCTCGAGTGTGACCCAGTCGTTGTAGCCGATGGCCTCGAGGGCGCGGGCGACGCCGCGGAGGTCCACCTGCCCCTCGCCCAGGCGGACGGCGTAGTCGGCGGGCTGGCTCTCGCGGAGGCGCAGGTCCTTGAACTGCACGCCGCAGATGCCCTCGCGCCCCAGCTCGCGCAGCTCGGTGGCGGGGTCCTGCCTGCGGAGGACCGTGTTGCCCACGTCGTAGTAGTGGCGGACGTCCGTGCCGCCGCCGGTATAGTCCAGCAGCAGCTGCTTCTGGTGCTTGGGCATGAGGCTCTCGACGCCGATGACGACGCCGGCCTCGGCAGCGGTCTCGGCCAACTCGTTGAGGCACTCGAGGGCGACCTGGAATTCGGACTCCTGCTCGATGGTGGCCCGGCCAAAGAACGGCAGCAGCAGCACCCCCGCGCCCAGTCGCCCGGTGGCGGCCAGGGCATCGCGGACGTGCTGCATGGCCGGCTCGGTGGCCTCCGAGCGGCGGATCAACGCGTCGGTGCGGTTGTTGGCGAGGTAGGCCACGCTGGGAATCGCCAGGCCATGCTGGGCGGCCTGGGCGGCGAGGTTCTCCAGGCCCGCCGGCGGGGCCAGCTCGGCGATGCCCGCCGGCTCAGCGATAACCAGTTCGACGCCATCGGCGCCGGCCTCGGCGGCGGCCGAGAAGACCGTCGGGCGGTCCGGCGTGCCCAGGCTGCTCTCCATCAGTGCGATACGCATGGTGGTACCCCGCGACTACGGGCTCTGTTGCCGGCCGAGGGGCCGGGCTACGGCGCCGCCTCGATCGTGAGTGGCTGACCGTCCTGTACGTTCAGGAGCAGGTCGACGCCCCGCTCCAACTGTCCGATCGGGTTGACCTCCGAGGCCGCCCGCGGCTCGTCGGCCTCGCTGGCCGGCGTCGGGCCCAGGAAGATGCAGAACGCCTGGCCCGGGGGCCAGTACGCCAACTCGCCCACCGCCAGCGTCTCGCGGGCGCCCTCGTCCAGGCCGCAGGCCACGCCGGAGCGGAAGTAGATCTCCTCGCCCCAGAGGTTCGCCCGCCCCCGGATGGGCAGAGCCTTGGCCAACGCCTGCGCGCAGGGCGTGTCGTTGAGCTCGGCCTCCACACGGAGGCTCCCTGCGACGATCACGATCGGCTTGGGCACCGGCAGCTCCCTGTCCCCCCGGTCCGTCCTAAGTATCGGCCAATTCATCGCTCAAGATGAGCCCGTCCGCCTGAACCCGTCCCCCCGCACCGGCCCGGGGGGACCCTGGCCCCTCTCCCGATTGCGCCTGCGGGTCCGCAAACCAGGCTCGGCCCAAGCCCACGGAATGCCTTCCGTGGGTATCGGGGCGGGCCGTTCCCGGCGCGGCACGACGCACCCACGCTTCCCCAGGGCAGATGGCCTAGATCACCGCCTGGAACAGCAGGCAGACCAGCCGACCCCGGGCCCGATTGGCCACCACGCCCTCCGCCGCCGATACCAGGTGCCCGGTGGGCAGCTCCTGCTCATTTGCGCCCGCGACCAGCGTGGCCGAGCCGGTTACCACATACAGCACCCCGGGGCCGGGCAGGTCGATCTGCTGGTCGGCCTCCAGGCACAACAGGTCGGTCGGCACGGGCGGCTCGGCCAGCAGGTGCACCCGCTGGGCCTTGGCCGAACTGAAGCGTACCTTCGCGATCGCGTTGATGCTCGTCATGGCTGCCCCTCCTAGGCCCCTGCTACTGAGCCGGCGGCGACTCCGGCTCGCCCGCGGCGGCGTCCACCTCGGCCGGTGTGCCGATCACGATCCGCACCGGACTTTCGGTGTCCTCGGTGACCATCACCTGCCCGCCCAGCGTGCCGGCCGACCAGAGCACCGGGGCCGGCAGCACCTCGCGGCTCAGCTCCAGCTCGTAGCGCAGCTGCTGGTAGGGCGCGACGATGCCCACCGGCTCGTAGCCCGTCCCCGGGGCCGTGACGGCCACGTCCAGCGTCTGGGCCGTGGCGTTGTGGAACTCCAGCTCGACGTCCTTGCTGCATCCGACCAGGCCCGCCAGCAGAATCCCTGCCAGCCCGACCGCGATCCGCTGTGCCTTCATCCGCAATGCTCCTGTCGTGAAAGGTTCAAGCGACCCTCCTAACCATTTTCCCCCAAACAACATCGAAAGGCAAGCCTGCCCGGCTGCGCCAGGAGAGAGGGGAGAGGGGAAAGGAGAGAGTAGAGAGGAAGAAGCAGCAGAAGAAGAAGAAGAGAGAAGGCGCGGGCCCGCGGGGGTCTGCAAGCTACACTCGGCCCAAGCCCACGGAATGCCTTCCGTGGGCATCGTGGCGGGCCGTCCCTGGCGCAACTCAACACTCTCGGTTGGCCGGTCTACTACGTGCCGTGGAGCCACGGGCCCAAGCTGCCGCGCAGGCCGCTGGCCAGGCCGAGCCCGGCCGCCAGGGCGCCCCACAGCAGGGCGGGCGCCCACCAGGGGGTCGGCGGAGGCGGGTAGTCCTGGCCCATCCGCGCCAGGCTGTAGAGCACCGGCTGCTCGAGCCAGTAGAACTCCACACCCGAGCCGGCCAGGGCGGTGACGGCCCAGGCGGGGTTGATCCACAGCATCAGCCGAGCGGTCGCCATGCGGGCATCGGGGCCCAGGGCGCCCAGCAGCCCGGGCGACCAGAACAGGCTCGCCATCGCCGCCATGGCCAGGGCCGCCATGCCCACAGCCCAGGCGGCCCGGCCCCGGGGCGTGCGGGCCGACTGCACCGCCAGGGCCCCCGCCAGGGCCAGCACGGCCCACAGCAGGTAGACGCCCAGGCCCGTGCCCCAGCCGATGACCCCGCCGCCCCACTCGCCCAGGACGATCAGCGTCACCAGCGAGGCGTCGGCCACCGCGGCCGCGCGGACGACGCCACCCCACACGTCGTCGGCGCCGGCCGAGAGGGGCCCGCTGGCCAGGCCCACCCACGCCGTCACCGCCAGCAGCGTCAGCAGGGCCGCCGCCTGCGGGGGCAGCCCCGCCGACAGGCCCCACCCGAACAGCCCGCAGCCCAGGCCGATCGTGACCGCCGCAATGATCCCCACCGCCGGGCCATGCCGCCGCCAGGGCGAGGGCGGCTCGGGCAGGTCGATGTGGCGCGGGATCCGCCTCACGGCCGGGCCTCCTGGCCGGCGGCGGGCTGGGTCGTCGACCGGTAGGCCTTCAGCGACTGCTCCAGCCGGACGCCGTAATCCGCCCAGAGCGCCCGCAGGGCCTCCAGCTCGGCCCGGCGCAGCTCGATCTGCCGCAGGACGACCTCGGCCTGCCGGCCCGGCTCGTGGATCAGCTCGCGGTAGTCGGCGAAGCGGGCCGCCCAGGCGTCCAGGGCGGCGCGGGCCTGGGCGGGCGTGCGGGGCAGCACCTCGCCGGCCAGGGCGGTCATCTGCACCTCCACGTCGGTGATGCGGGCGTCGGCCAGCAGGCTCCGCAGCCTCTGGACGTCCCACACCAGCGCCCGCGGGGCGGCGTGGACCACGACGTAGGGCCGGGCGTGGCGGGCCTGGAAGGCCTCGGCCCAGCGGGCGAGCTGCTCGGGCGTGGCCTCGAGACCCTCGACGCGGTAGTGCCCGAAGCGATCCACCGCCAGCACCGCCCGGGCAACGGGGGCCTCGGCGGCACCGGCCAACGGCTCGAGCACCACCGTCACCGGCGTGCCCAGCGGCGGGATGGCGGCGGTGTCGGCCTCGAAGTCCAGCAGCGCGTTGTCGCGCGAGCTCTCGAACGGCACGTCCAGCAGGGCGGAGGGAAAGTTCGCCACGCACACCACCTCGCCGGTCGAGTCGGCGAGGTACTGGCCGTCGGGCAGCGTCTCCGAGCCGACGAAGATCCAGGGCGTGGCCCGGGCCGGCGAGCCGTCAGCGAGCATCCGCATCCACTCCTGGCCGGTGACGGTGTGTTCCTGGCCGGCCTCGTCGCGGTAGCGCAGGCGGACGGCCACCTCGGCGCCCATGGGCGGCACGGCCAGCGGCTGCCCGTCCGGCGTGGCCGTCCAGTAGGCGGGTCGACCCGGCGCCAGGCCCAGCCGCAGCAGCGCGGCGTGGATGTCGCTGGGCCTGGCCGGCGTGGCCAGCACCGACTCGTGCTCCTTCGAGCCCTCCGTGCACACCAGCAACTCCAGGGGCCCCTCGCGGAAGACCACGCGAGCGTCAAACTCCACCCGCCGGGCCTGCAGGTCCAGCCGAACGTGCGGCAGGGCCAGCGCGGCTGGAGCGGTGGCGGGCTGGGCGGCCTGGGCGTAGGCGCAGAGGAGCAGGGATAGCACAATCGCCCCAAGCCAGGCCGCCATCGCTGCCGGGCCTCGCTTCGCTCGACCCGGCCTACGGACGGAAACCGGCCTACGGGCTGGGCAGTACGCGTGCAGTTGTGAGACCATGGGGGGCTCCGGGTGTCAGGGGTCGGCCGGCGCAAAAAACAGCCGGGCCGCCCGCATTGTAGCGGACGGCCCGGCGATTCGCGAGGCGGTGGCCGGCGTTAGCCGGGGAAGTTCAGCTCTTCGTACTCCCGCTGGATGATGATCTGCGGCTTGACCAGGATCAGCAGGGTGCGGTCGTCGCGGGTGACGCCGCGGTTGGTGAACAGGCGGTTGATCACCGGGATCTTGCTGACCATGGGCACGCCGAGTTCGCGGGTGGCCTCGGCGGCTCGTTTCTGCCCGCCGATCAACAGCGTGCCGCCGTCGGGAACGCTCACCGTCGTCTCCAGGGCCTGCAGCGTGATGATGGGCAGCTCGATGAAGCCCTCGCCGCTGAGGATCGTGCCGTCATCGGCGGTCTCGTTGACAATCACGGCGTACTGGTTGATGTCGTTGATGACCGACACCTGCGGGCGGAGGGTCATCGTCACGTAGCGCCGGTCGGCCGAGACGGTCGCCTCGACGTCCAGGACGGTACCGGTCGAGATCGTCGAGATCGTGGTGTTCCAGCCGACGACGTTCTCGCCGGTGACCGGCTCGAGGTCCTCGACGTAGGCCCGCTGCTGGGCGATCACGACGTAGGCCCGCTGGCCGTTGAACAGCGTCAGGCGCGGGGCGGTCAGCACGGTCGAACGCTGGTCGGCCTGGGTGGCGCGGATGAGGAAGTCGACCTGGATGTCATCCAGGAAGGTGCCGACCACTTCCATGGCCGGGCCCCAGCCGGCGGTGCCGCCGGCGAGGTAGCCCTCGCCGATGCTGTTGTCCAGGGCCGTGGAGACCGGAATGGCCCAAGGAGCGCCCCGCTGCTGACGGGCGAAGATCGGCGTCCACTTGTCGTTGCCGGTCTGGTTGACGATGCGGGCCCCGGTCAGCGGGTCGATCCCGCCGTTCCACTGCAGCGAGGAGTTGATGTTGAAGAAGAAGTCGACGTCGAAACCGATGTCCTGCAGGAAGCCGCTGGAGACCTCGATGAAGCGGGCCTCGACGTTGATCTGGATAGCCCGGGTCTCGCGGAGGTCCCGCAGCAGGCTCATCAGCTGGGAGTGGTTGTCGGGCGTCTGCGTGATGATCAGCTGGCCGTTGAGCTCGCGGGCGGCGCCGATGATGCCGGCATTCTCGCGCCAGCTGTCGGGGTCGATCGTCTGGCGGATCATCTCCAGGATCGCCTCGACCATGTCCGCGCGGCTGAGGGTGTCGTCCTCGTCGTCGTCACGGTCATCGACGTCGACGGCGAAGTCGCCGCCATCGCCGGCCGACTCGATCTGCAACGTCGGGCCGGCGAAGTTCGGCACGCGGACGATCAGGTCGCGGATGTCGTAGACGCGAGTGAAGACCTTGGTGCTCAGGTCGTCTCGGGTGGAGATGGTGATGACGCCCTCATCGAGGAGGTATCCCAGCGGCACGACGCCGCCGACACTCTCGAGGATGATCTCCAGGCCCTTCTGGATGGTGACGTTGCTCAGCTCGACCGACACGGGCGTGCTGCGGTCGATGCCGGCGGCCTCCAGGGCGGTCCACTTGACGTGGATGCTCAGGCCGGTCATGTCGCGGAGGAACTGGACGACGTCCTCGAAGGGCACGGAGGGGAAGGTCAGCTCCAGCCGCTCCTGCATGGCGCGGCGGGCCTCGCGGTCGGCCGGGCTGTCCCCCTCGTTGCCCAGAGCGAACGCCTGGCGGCGCTGACTGATCTCGGGCCAGTTGCGGGGGTAGTTCAGCAGCTCGTACCACGGCACGCGGGTCCATTCCACGTCGATGCCGTGCTTAATGATCTCGCGGTTCTGGGCCTCCAGGGCCTCCTTGTTCTCCATCAGGAACATGAACTGCTCGAGGGTCTCCCGCTTGCCGATGGCCCAGCCGTTGGTGGGCTCGAGGCGGATGATCTCGTCGAGCAGCTCCAGGGCGGCCGAGTAGTTCCGCTCCCGCTCGAGCTGCTGGATGCGAACGGTGAGGGTGTCGATCTTGCGCTGGCGCTCGATGGCCTCGCGGACCTCGCGCTCGCGCTCGGCGGTCTCGATCTCGCGGACCTGGCGCTCGACCGCAAGGCGCTGCCATTCGCCGCGGGCGAGGTTGACGTAGTCGATGGTCTGGTTGACCCGGCGGAGGGACTGCTGGTACTCCTGGGGGGTCGGGAAGTAGTCGCGGTTGGCCAGCAGGATGCTGCGGGCCTGGTTGGCGGCGTCGAGGGCGGCGGCGAAGTCGGCCTCGCTGTCGGCGCCCTGGACGAACTGGCGGGCCTGCTGCAGGGCCCGCTCGAACTGGACGACCGCCCGCTGGTACTGGATGAACCGGCTTCGCTGCAGGGCGGTCAGCGGCCCGCCGGCGGGGCTGGCCTCGAGGGCGGCGATGGCCGACTCCATGCCCCGGACGGCCTCGGGCATGTCCGGCACCAGGCGCAGGGCCTGGTTGTAGAGGTTGATCGCATTGATCAGTTCGCCGGCCTGCTCGGCGCTGCGGGCCTGGGCGACCAGCGAGCGGGCCTGCTCGACGTTCTGCATCCGCTGGGCCGCGGAGGGCTCGGCGATGGCCGGCGGCTCGGCGACCGGCTCAACGGCCTCGACGGCGGGCTGGGCGGTCTGGATGGGCAGCGGCTCGGTGGGCTGGATGGTGATGACCGGCTCGTCGCTGGGCTCGGCCGGCGGGTCGAGTACGATC
>JAWLCG010000220.1:0-8578 GCA_041687295.1 Phycisphaerae bacterium
CAGGGCTCCTGGGCGTCCTGCCCGTCGAGCTCGTTGGGCACCTCGCCGATGAACACCAGCTTGCCGCCGTGGGCGACGAACTGCTCGAGCAGCTCCAGCGTGCGGGGCCGCCAGGTGCGGCTCCAGGGCACCAGGACCACGCGGTAGGCCATCTGCCCGACGCGGAGGCGGTCGCCCTCGACGGCGGCCAGGTCGTCCATGAGCGTCTCGTCGCCGAGGTCGCAGTCGTAGCCGCCGTCGAGGACGGCCTCGGCGGCGCGGCGGAACATCTGGTCGAAGTGGTCGATGCCGCCGGCGTCCTCCCCCAGCCCGCCGGCCAGGCCGTGGCGGACCTCGGCGGCGGCGGTGTCGATCGGGTGCAGCAGCAGCACGTCCACAACGGGCCGGCCCGTCTGCAGGATGGCCGAGAGGCGGGTGAAGTAGTCGTTCAGCAGCGGCAGGTCGGGCCAGTAGGTCTGCTGGTAGCTCATGGTTTGGGGCCAGTCGCGTTTGCGGCGGCCCGCGGCGGAGTACCACGTCAGGTGCGGCGCCAGCAGGTTGATGCCCAGCGCCAGGTCGAAGTTGCCCATGTAGAGCAGGTCGGCGAAGCTGGCCGAGTGGCGCGAGCCGCCGAAGGTCTCGCAGAGCACCTCGGGTCGGCCCAGCTGGCGGGCGGCGGAGGCGGCCTGCTTCTGCGTCAGCAGGGGGCGCTCGTTCTCGCGGAACAGGTGGTCGGTGCCGGGCACCTGCTGGTAGCGGTAGTGGGGCATGACGCCGCCGGCGTTGTCGCGCAGCTGCGAGGCGAGGGTGTCCTCGTTGTTGTAGTGGCCGGTGGCGGCGATGCCGTGGCGCTCGCACCAATCGTAGATGGGTTTGCTGAAGGCCTCGACGAACTGCCGGTGGATCGTCCGCAGCACCATCAGCCGGCGGTGGCGGGCGTCGGGGCCGTCGAAGAACAGGCTGGGCAGGTCCTCCCAGAAGTCTCGGCCATGCCACTGGCGGTGGCAGTCGGGCAGGCCGTCGTACCACGGCAGGCGGTCGCCGCGATGGCCGATGTTGGGCTCGTCGGTGAAGATGCCCGGGATCCGCTCGCCCAGGCCGTCGCCCAGTTCGGCTGCGCAGGCGTCGTGGGTGATGCGGATGAAGGCGGCCACCGCCTCGGGGTGCAGCAGGTTGGTCTTGGCCTGGCCGGCCCAGTGGGGGCTGGGTCGGCTGAAGGTCCGCACGAAGGCCAGCCGTTCGGACGAGCGGGCGGCGTCGGCGCCGGCGGGCTCGAGCCGCTCGACCTCGGTCAGCCGTCGGCCGTCGCGCTGGATGCGGTAGAGGGCCCGCAGGGCGTCCTCGCCGGCCAGCTCGGGCAGGGGGGCGTCGGGGGCGAGGAGGTGCCCGACGAGCCAGGCCTCGCGGAAGTCGGGGTTCTCTGCCGCCACGAATCCGCCGGCCTGGCCGCTGGGGAAGGTGTCCTCATCGTAGAGCCACAGGTACCCGTCGTGTTCGCGGGCGGCGGCCAGGGCGCCGCGCATCGCATCGAACCACTCGCGTCCGAGGTACTCGGTCGCCAGGCCCGTTCGCGAGTGGAAGAACCCGCCGCCGAAGCCCGCCGCGACCAGCCCCTCCATCTGCCGGGCCGTCTCCTCGGGCGTCAGGACGTCGTTGACGGACCAGAACACCGTGGGGCGGTGGCGGTTGCTGGGGCGGGCGAAGGTCTCGTAGCGGATCTCGGGGGCACCGTCGTGGGTCATGGCAAGCCTCGCTGGCAGGGCCCCGCCGGCGGGCCGACACTCGCCGGCCCCGCCCGGTGGGGCGAAGAGTCCTCTGCGCCCATCTTGGCCGGGCGGGGCGACAATGGCAAGCCCTCACCCGGCCGAGAGCCCCCGTGGGGCATGAGTTCTGTTAAGATTTCAACAAGGTGCGAGTCATTCCTAGTTGAGACGTCGTATAATTTATGCGACAACCTCCCGGGCTGTGTCCTGGGTCGGCTGCCGCAGAGCGAGAGACTTCCGTCGGCGGTCCAGTGGGTGATTGGGCCCGCCGGCGGGCCTTCAACACGGAGTGACAGCCATGGAATCGGCCAGGCCGGATTCTCGGGCGGCTACGGGTGTGGAGGGCCTGGACAGAATCCTGGGGGGAGGTCTTCCGCGCGACCATATGTACCTGATCGAGGGTGGGCCCGGTACGGGCAAGACCACCCTGTGCACGCAGTTTCTGCTGGCTGGGCAGCAGGCAGGTGAGAAGTGTCTATACCTGACGCTCCTGCAGACCCGCGAGGAGTTGCTCGAGGCGGCCCGCAGCCACGGCTGGGACCTCGGCGGCGTGGTGATCGAGGAGGTGCCGACCTCCTGCACCGAGCGGGCCGGGCAGGAGCAGACGATCTTCCACGCCTCGGACGTCGAGCTCAGCGAGCTGCTCGAGGCCGTCCGGGCCGCCCTGGAGCGCCACCAGCCCGACCGGGTGGTCTTCGACTCGCTCGACGAGATTCGGCTGCTGGCGGACACGCCGAGCCAGTACCAGCGTCAGGCCCTGTTGATCAAGAAGGCCCTGTGCAGCGGGCGCCGCACCTCGATGGTCACCTCCTGCGAGCCGGGCGAGGACGGGGCGGGCATCTACGCGCTGGTTCACGGCGCGTTGCGGCTGATGCAGTCGCCGCCGGTCTACGGCAACGTGCGGCGGCAGCTGCTGGTGACCAAGATGCGGGGCGTGAACCACCAGGGCGGCCACCACGACTGCCGCATCCGCACGGGGGGGCTGGAGGTCTACCCGCGCCTGGACCCGGGGGTCGACCCGCACCAGCCGCTGGGCCGAACGTTCAGCAGCGGCGTGCCGGGCCTGGACGGGCTGCTCGGCGGCGGCCTGGAGCCCGGCACGGCCTGCCTGCTAATGGGCCAGTCCGGCACGGGCAAGAGCTCGATGATCTCGCTCTACGTGCATGCCGCCGCCGTGCGCGGCGAGCGGTCGGCCATCTGGACCTTCGACGAGCGGGCCGACACCCTGCTGACCCGCGCGCGGGGCCTGGGGCTGGACCTCAAGCCCTACATCGAGCAGGGGCTGGTGCAGGTCGAGCACATCGACGTCGGCGAGCTGAGCCCCGGCGAGTTCGCCCACAGGGTTCGCCGGGCGGTCATCGAGGATGGCGTCCGCCTGGTCGCCATCGACAGCCTGTCCGGCTACATCAACGCCATGCCCGAGGAGCGATCGCTGATCCTTCAGCTGCACGAGCTGCTGACCTATCTCAGCGGCCAGAGCGTGCTGACGATGATGGTCGTCACGCAGCACGGGATCTTTGGCAACGAGCGGACCGAGGGCATCGACATCAGCTACATGGCCGACACGGTGCTGCTGATCCGCCGCTTCGAGTCGCGTGGCATGGTGCGGATGGCGATGTCGGTGGTCAAGAAGCGCCAGGGCGGGCACGAGAAGACCATCCGCGAGCTGCGTCTGACGAGCGAGGGCCTGCAGATGGGCGAGCCGCTACGGGAGTTCCAGGGCGTGCTGTCGGGTCTGCCGGCGTTTCTGGGCGGGCATGAAGAGCTGCTGGGTAGCCGGGAGGGTGGGCGATGATCGCCTCTGAGCCATCCGACCGGCAGGTTCTGGTGCTGGCCCCGGTGGGTCGTGACGCCGAGCTGGCGGGCCGGGCACTGGCGGCGGCGGGTATCGAGCCGCGGGTCTGCCCGGACCCCGAGGCCCTGGTGGCCTGCCTCCAGGCCGGGGCCGGCGCAGCCGTGCTGACCGAGGAGGCCCTGACGCTGGCCCTGGTTGCGCGGTTGGCCGAGCAGTTTGAGCACCAGCCCCAGTGGTCGGACCTTCCGCTGGTGCTGCTGCTGAGCCGTGAGCACCTCTCCAGCCGTGCGGGGGGGCTGGATCCGCTGGGCCGTCGGCCTAACCTGGTGCTGCTCGAGCGGCCCACCAGCGGCCGGGTGCTGGTAGCGGCCGTCAAGGCGGCCATCGCCGCCCGCCAGCGGCAGTACCAGGTCCGCGACCTGCTGGTGCAGCTCCAGCAGCTCGCCCTGGAGTTGCACCAGGCCGAGCACCGCGAGCGCCGCCGCCTGGCCGAGCTGCTGCACGACCACCTCCAGCAGCTGCTGGTCGCGGCGCGGTTCCACCTGGGCCGCCTGCGGGCGCGGGTGGACGACCCGGCCATCGGCATCACGGTCGACAGCGTCGATCAGCTGCTGGACGAGTCCATCAGCGTGTCGCGGTCGCTGACGATGGAGCTGAGCCCCCCCGTCCTGCACGAGCTGGGGCTGGGGGCGGGCCTGCACTGGCTGGGGCGATGGATGCAGGAGAAGCATGGCCTGTGCACGCATGTCCACGTGGAGGATTCTGAGGGTCCCCAGAGCGAGGGTCTGCGGGTGCTGCTGTTCCAGGCCGCCCGGGAGCTGCTGTTCAACGTCGTCAAGCATGCCGGGGTCCAGGAGGCCTGGCTGGAGATGACCCGCACAGCCGACGGATGCTTCCACCTGATGGTGGCCGACGAGGGCGCCGGCTTCAACGGCCAGGCCAACCATAAGGGCGGGTCGGCCAGCTTCGGGCTCTTCAGCCTGCGCCAGCGGCTCATCGCCGTCGGCGGCGAGGTCGAGATCGACAGTCGGCCCGGCCAAGGCACCCGCATCCGCCTGACCGTGCCGCCCCTGTGCGACGACGCGTCCGAGCCGGTGTAGCGCCGCCCCGGCGACCCGGGCCAAATCCCCTTTTGACCCACCGGCACGGAGGGTACAATAGACACCCTACTGGAAGGCGACCTCCCGAGGGACCGGCCATGAACTGCGAACCGTTGCTGACGTACCATGCCCCGCCCGAGCGGGCCAGCCAACTGGCCCTGCGGGCCCAGGCCCACCTCGTCCGCGACCGCGACCTGCTGACGGGTCTGCTGGACGCGATGACCGAGGCGGTGCTCATCCTCAACCCCCACCGGCAGATCGTGATGGCCAACCGCGTGGTCCGCGAGATGCTCGACATGCAGAACTCCGACGTCCTGATCGGCATGCGCCCGGGCGAGGCCCTGGGCTGCCTCCGCGCGTGCGTCGGGCCCAGCGGCTGTGGCACCAGCGAGTTCTGCAGCACCTGCGGCGGGGTCAACGCCATCCTCACCGGCATCGCGGGCCGGGGGGACATGCAGGAGTGCAACGTGCCCCGCGGCAACGGCGAGCCGCTGGACCTGCTGGTCCGCACCACGCCGCTGATGCTTGACGGCCAGCGGTTCGTCATCGTCGCCCTGGCCGATATCAGCCACGAGAAACGCCGCCGGGCCCTGGAGCAGACCTTCTTCCACGATCTGCTCAACACCGCCAGCGGCCTGCGGATGCTCGGCGAACTGCTCGAGCAGGTCAAGCCCGCCGAGCAGGGCGAGCTCCGCCGCGCCCTGCGCCAGGGCGTCGAGCAGATGATTGACGAGGTCCGTGCCCAGCGCGACCTGCTGGCGGCCGAGAACCGGGAACTGGCCGTCCAGCCCATGCCCCTGCACGCCCGGGGGCTGCTGCGCGACGTGCTGGAGTCCTACGAGCGCCACCCCGCCGCCGAGGGGCTCCGCCTCGAGCTCGACCCGCACGCCCAGGACGTGCAATTTACCAGCGATCCGGTCCTGCTGGTGCGGGTGCTGGGCAACATGGTCAAGAACGCCCTGGAGGCCTGCCAGCCTGGCCAGAGCGTCACGGTTGGCTGCTCGGAGGCGGACAACGGCGTCCGCTTCTGGGTGCGCAACCCTGGCTGCATGCCCCGGCCAGTGCAGCTGCAGCTGTTCAACCGCTCGTTCTCGACCAAGGGCAACGGGCGGGGCCTGGGCACCTACAGCATGAAGCTGCTCACCGAGTGCTACCTCGGCGGCAAGGTCGACTTCAGCAGCACCCCCCAAGCCGGCACGACGTTCTGCGCCTGGTACCCCCGCGATCTGCGGGCCGACGCCTGAGGCCTTTGGAGTGCGGCGGCTTGACGCCGCTTTGACTGGCTCTGCGACGGGGGGCGCCGTGGCGAGAGCGTCTGCCGATCGCCCCTGCGGGGCCGTGGAAGTGGGCTTCGGCCCAAGCCCACCGATTGCCTTCGGTGGGCATCGGGGCGGGCCGTTCCCCGCGGCCCAACGAACCCGCACGTCCGATCGGTGAAGAGCCCAGAAAAAAGGCACGCCGAACCCGTGGGTCCGGCGTGCCTTTTCTGCGATCTGCGGGGGGGGGCTTAGCCCGGGAAGATCAGGTATTCCTTGGGGGCCATGCCGGTCGAGCCGTAGTAGAGGGCGCCGATGCCCATGAAGATCAGGCCGCCCAGCAGGTCGCCGGCGATCACGCCGACCATGATGGGCTTGGCCTTCTGGTAGCCCTGCCCGCCGGTGATGCGGGTGATGGCGACCTTGACCGCCCAGCCCACCAGGAAGCTGATGGCGAATACGGCCATGGGGTAGGTGCCCCAGGCCAGGAAGATGATCGGGTGGATGGGCCACCAGGGGAATCGCAGTCGGGCCAGGCTGAAGGTGACCGCCAGGGCCAGGCCCACGCCGGCCGCCGCCAGGAACCGCGGGTTCGGGTCGGCCGCCAGCAGTCGGCCCCAGCCGCCGGTTGAGCCTTCGCTCAGGGCGATCGAGGTCTCGAGCTGGTCGCCGGCCCTGAGACTGTTGATGCCCTTGACGCCCAGGTCGTAGGGCATCTTGGGCACGGAGTTCGCTGCCCAGCCATCGCTGGGGGGCTTGCCGTAGTTGTAGTTAGCCCACAGCACCAGCGGCACGGCCACCGCCACGGCCATGGCGAACACGCCGATCGCGCTCCAGCCGACGCGGCTGGGCTTGACCTTCTGGTCGTCGGCGATCTTCAGGCCATTGACGATGAAGGGCATCAGCGCCTCACGCGGGTCGACCGACATGACCACCGTGAACAGCCCCAGGATCATCAGCCCCTGCGGGCCCAGGGCCTCGTAGCCGAACAGGCCCACCATCACGGCCATCGGGCCCCAGTAGGGCTGGATCCAGAACAGGCCTCCCTCGGCCGTCATGCGGGCCATCACCAGGAACAGCAGCAGCACGAGCATGACGCCCAGGATCGCCAGCGGCGCCTCCAGGCCCAGGCTCATCAGCATCCAGACCAGTCCGGCGCAGGCGGCCAGGAAGCCGCGGCACGCCCAGGCCGCCCAGGGCTCGGCGTCGCTGCTGGCGCGGAACGTGATCGCCCGCCGCAGCACCTGCCAGTAGTACCGCCGGCCCGTGTATCCCAGCAGAATCGCGATGCCCAGAAAGCTGCCGAACCGCTGCCACTGGGGCAGGCCGCCCTCCATGTCCGTGCCGGCGATGTTCACGCCGCCGGTTACGAAGGCCATGCCCACCAGCACGCCCAGCAGGTGCGACAGGCCCAGGCTCAGGCCCACGTCGCTGGCCAGGAAGAAGCTGAAGGCGACCACCGTCGGGAACAGTTGAGGCCGAAGAACGAACGAACCGAACGGCGCACTGTAGATGTCCGGGAACCGGCTGCTGATGGCCGTGAAGTCGAACTGCAGCGGCACCTGGATGCTCCGCGTGTTCCAGGCGTAGTAGCCGTTGACGATACGGATGGCCAGGATCACCGCCAGACCGATCCAGAACAGCCGGTTGCGGAAGATCGAGCCCATCGCGTGGTTCTCGTCCTGCTCCACCAGGCTCTCGGCGAAGGCGGCAATGGGGTAGCGCAGGCGCTCGTGGTGCGACCACTGGCGGTGCAGGACCATGCTCAGCGTGATGACGGCGACCGACAGCAGCATCAGCATCGGCAGCCAGATCGACAGCGGCTGCTTCCAGCCCTCCCACGGCACGCCGTGGAGGCTGATGTTCTCCTGCCCGACGCGCTGGCCGGCCAGGAAGTTGTCCACCACGGCCGGGTCCATCTGCCCGCCGGCGGGCAATAACTGCGGGGGCACGTAGCTGAGCACGTTGGCCTGCTGCCAACTGGGGTTGCTCTCGTTGTACTGGATGGGCATCACCAGCGTCGTGGTGAAGGTCCGCATGAAGCCGGCCCCCGGCACCGCGCAGCTGACCAGGGCGAAGGCCGTGATCACCGCCAGCTCCGCCGGGCGCAGACGCCAGGCGCGGTTCATCTTGTACAGCACCGGGTTGACCAGCAGCACCACCAGGATCAGCAGCCCGAAGACGCTGATCGGCAGGTAGTTGCCTACCAGGCTGGTCAGACGCATGTACCCGTTGTTGAAGTAGCCGACCCCGGCGATAAACATCGCGGCCAGCAACCCGAGGATCACCGCGCGTACAGACATCCCGAACTCCTATGCGAGTCACCGGTCGACGGACGACCGGCCCTGTCCTGAATCGGCCGCCGGGGCGCTCCCGTTGGCCCTGCGCAGGGGGCATTGTAAGGGAAACCCGTGCCGGGCGAAACCAAGAATTCGACCCCGGCCGGGGGCAGCGAACACCCGTAGAACCCGCCCCGCCCGGCGAGGTTCCTGCCCATTTTCCGCCCCAGCCCAACCGGGGACGGCCAGGGGCGCCCGACAAACGCCCCCCCGTCCCGAGTGCTGAGGCTGCGGCGTTTGCAGCCACGTCTTGCAGCGCCGGTTCGTCAGTCGTACCAACCAATGGAGGCCCAGGGCGCGAGCGCCGTATGGAGTGCGGCGGCCTTGACGCCGCTTTGGATCGCTG
>JAWLCG010000221.1:0-8543 GCA_041687295.1 Phycisphaerae bacterium
GGAGTGCGGCGATGCAATCGCCGCTTTGGCTTGGGTCGCCATCGAGCCAAAGCGGCGATGACTCGCCGCACTCCCAAAGGGCGGTCCGTCTGTCGCGCAGAGACACCCAGGGCGCCCCGGCCACGATCGGCGGTTCTGGTAGGCCGGACGCAGTCCGGCGGGGACGAGGCGCCCATGAAGGGCCTGCCCCTGCCGGACTGCGTCCGGCCTACAGGACTCTTCGTGAAATCCTCCTCCATTCGTGCCATTCGTGTCGCTCCTCTGTGCATCGAGTGGGAGCCCAGCGGTGGAGCCCAAAGACGTGGCTACAAACGCCGTAGCCACGGCACCCGGCCGGCTTTCTCTTTCAGAGACGCGTTCGTGAGCAAAACACTCTAATCTCTGGACAACGCCGCCCGCGGCGGGTTCAATCGCATCGTCAAGGGCCCCCGCGACGGACGCGCGTGGCCGGTTCCTCTGGAGGAGTTTTCCGTGGCCCACACGACGAGCCTCAAAGTCGACTGGCGTGCCGTGACCGGACAGGCCTCGCGCCTGCACCCCCGTGAGCACCTGGCCCTGGCGGCCGAGGTGCACGTCTACCACGAGCGGTTCGACGAGCCCAGCCCCCTTTCGCGCGACGCGGGGCTCATGGTCAACCGCCACCTGATGGCCGGCCGGGCGCTGGCCGAGCACCCGCCGGTCACCCGCGACAGCGTCGGCATCGACGAGGACCCGATGGGCGTGAGCGTCTCGTGGGCCTCGCTGCCGCCGGACCCGAACGACCCCCGCACGGGGCGGCTCTACCGCAAGGACGACCCCCGCACGCGCCACCAGGTCGAGTGGGACTTCATGGCCCAACACGTCGAGCACGCCTACCGGCGCTACTTCGCCCTGGACCCGCTGCCGCGGAGCAATGCCGGCGAGTCGATGCGCCTGGAGCTGCGCGAGTGGGAGAAGGCCGAGGCCCTCGCCCGCTACGCCCTCACCTGGAGCAACCGCGCCGGCATGGACTGCCGCTCGTGCCACCCCTGCGACGTGCTGTTCGCCTCGGCGGTCTGCGGGGGCACCTCGGCGCTGCTGTTCGGCCTGGCGACGGTGGCGGGGCTGCCCTGCCGGCTGATCAACACGATCAACCACTCCACCGTCGAGCTGGGCGTCAAGGGCCGATGGGTCTGGTGCGACAACCTCGTGGGCTGTCGGCCCCCGCTGGAGATGAGCTACCAGGAGATGCTCGAGAACCCCCACGACGTCGCCAGCCTGACGGACCTGCAGATCCACTACGCCGACATGAGCGTCACCGAGTACCGCGCGCCGTACAACATGTCGGCGTCGTACTACTGGCGGCTGTTCGGCTGGGCGCCGGAGGACCTGCAGGGCCGCCTCGACCAGGGCGCCGGCCTGTCGCTGCCGTTCGACCCCACGACGGCCCAGCTGCTCTACCCCGGCCGGCGGCGCTACGCCTTCCACGTGCCGGCCGGCTGGCGGCCCACGGTGGTGCTCACCAAGAAGGGCAGCTGGCACCAGGCCCAGGTCCGCTGCGACAGCACGCGGATGTTCCGCAAGGTCTTCGACACCTCCGCCTGCGACGACAACCCCGTCACCGGCGGGCGCGTCAAGGTCTGGGCCGAGAAGGGCGCCCAGGCCGGCGACTTCCTCGCCCGCCTCGACGGCCAGGAGCTCGCCCCCGCCGGGCAGGGCGCCCACCTCGAGCACCACTACGCCCTCGACTACGACGTGCCCGCCTCGCTGCTCCAGGCCGGGCGGCACGAGTTCACCCTCACCGCCCGCGAGGGCCGCGGCGGCGAACTGGTCCTCTACCCCGACGCCCTGCGCCCGGACTTCCCCGCCTCCGCCGGCCAGGCCATCGACGTCGAGCCCGCCGCCTTCGCCAAGGACACCATCTCCCAGAAGGTGCACCATTAGACCATTTGACCATCGGACGTGCGGGTGAGTGCAGAGATGTCGGGGAAGGTCCCCCCCACCGGCTGATCCTTCGGCCCTGAAGGGGCATGGTTCGGAGCCCCGATGGGGCGCCAGTTTTTAGCCGGGGGCGTGAGCCCCCGGAACAGGCGTCCCTTAAATGGTCAGAGCCCCGAAGGGGCGGCAGTGCCGCACCGTGGCGCACTGCCGCCCCTTTGGGGCTCTGACCATAAGATTCGCTTTACCGGGGGCTTACGCCCCCGGCTAAACACTGCCGCCCTTTCAGGGCTGTCCCGGGCCCAGTTCCGCTCCCTTCGGGGCTATAGCGGTGCGCACGGGTCCTTTTGGAGTGCGGCGAGTCATCGCCGCTTTGGCTTGTTCTGGAGCGAGCCAAAGCGGCGAATTCTTCGCCGCACTCCATACGGCCCAGGGACGGCGCGTCCATCACTGTCCCAGCCTGCTCTTACCAGCGGTGCAGGGCGGGGCCGAAGTCGGCCTGGTAGTAGGGGGTGATCATTCGGCCGGGCGGGACGAGCTGGTCGATCTGCTGGCGATCCTCGTCGGTCAGCGTCAGCTCCAGGGCGCCGAGGTTGTCCTCGAGCTGCTCCATCGTTCGCGGGCCGATGATGGGGCTGGTGATGCCCGGTTGGTGCATGGTCCAGGTGAGGGCGAACTGGCTGACGGTACAGCCCTTGTCCCCGGCGAGGGCCTCGGCCTTTTCCAGCACGTCGAAGGCGCGGTCGTTGTGGAGCAGGTCGTCGGCGTGGGGCCGGCCGCTCTGGAGCCGCCAGTCCTCCGGCACGCTCTCGCCGCGGCGGTACTTGCCCGTGAGGAACCCGCCGGCCAGCGGCGACCAGGGGATCAGCCCGAGGCCGTGCGTCCGGGCCATCGGGATCAGCTCGCGCTCGATGCGGCGGTCGAGCATGTGGTAGGGGGGCTGCTCGGTGACGAAGCGGTTGAGCCCCAGTTCCTTGCTCACCCACAGCGACTCGACGACCTGCCAGGCGGCGAAGGTGCTCGTGCCGATGTAGCGGACCTTGCCCGCGCGGATCAGATCGTCCAGGGCGCGCAGCGTCTCGTCGATGGGGATGTCGCTCTGGGGGCGGTGGATCTGGTAGAGGTCGATCCAGTCGGTGCCCAGCCGCTCCAGCGAGGCCTCGCACTGCTGGATGATGTGCCGGCGGGCGTTGCCCTGCATGTTCGGGTCGGTGTTGTCCATCTTGCCGTGGACCTTGGTCGCCAGCACCACCGAGTCGCGCTTGCCGTTGGCCTTGAGGGCGGCGCCGACGGCCTGCTCGCTGCGCCCGCGGTTGTAGACGTTGGCTGTGTCGAGGAAGTTGACCCCCGCCTCGATCGCCCGGTCGATGATCCGGGCCGAGTCCTCCGGGCTGGTCTTGCCGCCGAAGTTCATGCAGCCCAGGCACAGCGGGCTGACCTTGACGCCAGTGCGTCCGAGGTTGCGATATTCCATCGATCGTCCCCTTTCTGAGTGATTCGCCCGGGCGGGCCGCTACGCCCAACACCCCAAGGCACTCTGCATTATACCCCCGTGCCCTCGCCCTGGCCGAGGGGGCCAAGGTGGGGCTCCGCTGCGCTGCGCCCCAGCCTACGCAGGCGGCCCGGGCCGTAGGCTGGGGCGCAGCGTAAGCGGAGCCCCACCTTCTCGGGCTCACATCGAGAACAGCTCGTGGTGGATCTGTTCGGGCGGCACGCCCTGGGCGCGCAGGGCGGGCTCGAGCTTCTGGGTCATGATAGGCGGGCCGCAGATCAGGAAGCTGTGGGCCGGCAGGTCGGGGCCGAGGTGCTCGGCCAGCAGCTCCGGCGTGATGAAGCCCTGCGGGCCGGGGAAGTCCGGCGCCTCGCTCATCACATGGACCACCCGGACGTGGCGGAGGCTCCGCAGCTCGTCGGTGAAGACGATCTCGGCCGGCGTGGTGTTGCCGTAGAACAGCCAGGCGGGCCGGTCGGCCTGGTGCTCCAGGGCCTCCAGCAGCCGGCGGAAGGCCGTGATGCCGATGCCCCCGGCGATCATCACCACCGGCCGCTCGTGGGTCCAGACGCTCCAGGTGAACACGCCGTAGGGCCCGTCGACGCGGAACGGGTCGCCGGGCTGGCTCGCCTGCCAGCGATGGCTGTCGCGACCCAGGTCCTTGACGGTCAGGCCCAGCCGGCCGGTCGGCTCGTCGTAGTGCGAGACGGTGTAGGGGTGCGCCCCGCCGAAGCGGCCCCGGCGGGCGTAGACGAACTGCCCGATCCGGGGCCGAATCGGCCGACCCCGCGGCCCCAGCTGCAGCGTCACGATGCCCGGGGCCTGCTGCTGGACCTCGGCCAGCGCGTAGGGCCGGCTCAACAGCCCCGCCCACGCCGCCACGCGCCCCAGCGCCAGCGCCGCCGCCAGGGCCATCAGGGCCAGCCAGACGTACTTCAGCCCCGTCCCCGCGAGCGTCTGGCCCACGGGGTAGCTGTGCACGAACACCACCCCCAGCAGCAGGTAGGCCGTCAGGTGCTGGCTGTACCACTGGCGGTAGCTCAGCCTCGCGCGCACCCACACACTGCTGACCACCAGCCAGGCGAGCATTCCCAGCGTCACCAGCCCCAGCAGGACGAAGCCGTCGAGCCTCTCGCGCAGGTCCAGCCAGAGGATGTTCTGGTCGTGCTTGAGCAGGTAGTAGACCGTGATGAACACCGGGTGCAGCAGGATGCCCGGTACGGCCCACTTTCCCACCAGCCTATGCAGGCCCACCAGCCAGAAGCGGTCCGGGTGGAGCCGACGGGCCACCTCGCGATTGCCCAGCAGCAGTTGCCACACCAGCAGCAGCGTGCCGGCGATCGAGCCGGCCTTGGCCAGGGCCTTGACGACGTTGAGCGTCGCCGTCGGCTCGTCCAGCCGGATGAACGCCACCGGCCCCGCCGTCGTCAGGATCAGCGCCGCCGCCACGGCCAGCTTCCGCCCGTCGAGCCGCCGGAGCAAATGGGGACGCACGGGTTGGGTCGAACCGGGCTCGGGCATAGAGGGGCCTCCTGCGGGCAGTATAGGCCCCCCTCAGGGCCCCGACCAGCTACTGATGTCGCCGCCACGTTTTCAGGATCAGGAGAATGGCGTGCATCAGGTAGACCATGGTTTCCTTTCGCTGTCGCTGGCGTCTTGTGGGCCCTGGCGCTTCCTTGGATGGGCCTGTCCTCATATCATAGCATGCCGGCGAGCGGGCAAGAAGGTCTGGCCCGGCCGCCCGCTCATGCGGTGTGGAGGCAGGGATGCACTGGACCCCTTTTACGGAAATCACGGCCGTGCTGGCTGTGGCGGCCCTGCTGGGCGCGATCGGGCTTAAGCTCCGCCAGCCGCTGATCATCTCGTTCCTGTTCGCGGGCATCCTGGTGGGCCCGTCGGCCCTGGGACTGATCGAGGGCCCCGAGCAGATCGAGCTGCTGGCGGGCATCGGCATCTCCCTGCTGCTGTTCGTGGTGGGCCTGCGGCTGGACGTGGGGATGATCCGCACGGTCGGCCCGGTGGCCCTGGCGACGGGCCTGGGGCAGGTGCTGTTCACCTCGCTGATCGGCCTGGGGATCGCCCGGGCGTTCGGCCTGGCGTGGGTGCCAGCGCTGTACGTGGCGGTGGCGCTGACGTTCTCCAGCACGATCATCATCGTCAAGCTGCTGTCGGACAAGAAGGAGATCGACTCGCTGCATGGGCGCATCGCCGTGGGCTTCCTGATCGTGCAGGACATCGTGGCGATCCTGGCACTGATCGGCCTGACGGCCTTCGGCGGCGGGGCCTCGAGCGATGAGCCCTTCGTGCTGAAGGCGCTATGGATCGTAGCCAAGGGTCTGCTGTTCCTGGCGGCGGTGGTGGTGCTGATGCGCTGGGTGCTGCCGCGGGCGCTGCCCTACATCGCCCGCTCGCCGGAGCTGCTGGTGCTCTTCGCGATCACCTGGGCGGTGCTGCTGGCGACGGCGGCCGAGTGGCTGGGCTTCAGCAAGGAGGTCGGGGCGTTCCTGGCCGGCGTGTCGCTGGCCTCGACGGACCAGCGTGACGCCATCGGGGCGCGGCTGGTGGTGCTGCGCGACTTCCTGCTTCTGTTCTTCTTCATCGACCTGGGCGCGCGGCTGAACCTGGCGGGTCTGGGGGCCGAGGTGGGCCGGGCGGCGGTGTTCTCGGCCTTCGTGCTGGTGGGCAACCCGCTGATCGTGATGACCATCATGGGCGTCATGGGCTACCGGCGTCGCACGGGGTTCATGTCCGGCCTGGCGGTGGCGCAGATCAGCGAGTTCTCGCTCATCCTGGCCGCGCTGGGCGTGAGCCTGGGCCACATCGGTGCCGACTCGATGAACCTCATCACGCTGGTGGGGCTGGTGACGATCTTCGCCTCGACGTACATGATCCTCTACTCCGGGCCCCTCTACGGGCGCCTCTCGGGGCTGCTGCGGGTCTTCGAGCGGCGCAACGCCTACCGCGAGGCGGCCGCTGGGGCCGAGCCGGTGGCGGCCGAGCACCTGATCCTCGTGATGGGCCTGGGCCACTACGGCAGCGAGATCGCCACGCGCTTGCAGCGCCACGGCTGGAGCGTGCTGGCGGTGGACTTCGACCCGGCCGCCCTGGCCCGGGGCCGGCGGCTGGGCCTGCCGGTGCTCTACGGCGACATCGCCGACCCGGAGATGCTCGCCCAACTGCCGCTGGACCACGCCCACTGGGTGGTCTGCGCGGTCCGTGACCGGGCGCTGAACTTCACGCTGCTGAGCCTGCTGCGCGAGGCGGGCTTCGCCGGGCGGGTGGCCGTGGCCGTTGGCAGCCCCGCCGACGCCGAGCCCTGCCGCGCCCGCGGGGCGCACCTGGTGCTCCAGCCCTTCCGCGACGCCGCCGAGCTGGCGGTGGAGGTCCTCACCGGGGCCATGCAGGCCCTGCCGGGGCTGGTCGACTGGCCGGCCAAGCTCGAGGAGGTCGTCCTGCAGCCAGGCTCGGTGCTGGCAGGCAAGGCCCTGCGCGAGCTGTCGATCCGGGGGGAACTGGGCGTCTCGGTGCTGGCCGTCAGCCGGGCCGGGCGGGTGCAGTTCAACCCCGGCCCCGACGTGCAGCTCTACCCCGGCGACCGGCTGGTGCTGCTGGGCGAGCCCGAGGCCCTCCGCCAGGCCGCCGAAAGCCTCCGCCAACGCGAGTTGGGCCGCCCGCCCGAGCAGGCCAGCGCCTTCGCCGTCGGCGAGGTCGCCGTGGAGAGCACCTCGCCCTGGGCCGGCGCGAGCCTGGCCGAACTGGACTTCCGCAACCGTCACGGGGCGAGGATCATCGGCATCCGCCGCGGCGGCCAGGCCCTGCCCTCGCCCCGGGCGAGCGACCGCCTCGAACCCGGCGACCGCCTCGTCGTCGGCGGCAGCCCCCAGGCCATCGACCGCCTCACCCACACACCGGCCAGCCCTACGGATGGGCGGCCTGGACCGACGCGGGGCTGAACTCGACCAAGGCGTCGCGCATGCGGCGGCAGAGGTCGGGGTGCTCGGCGGCGACGTTGCGGGTCTGGGTCGGGTCGCCGGCCAGGTCGAGCAGGCAGGGCTCCTGCTCGCTGCCGGGCCAGCAGGCGTAGAGCCAGCGGTCGTTGATGGCCTGGGCGAGCGGCACGGGGCCGCCGAAGTTTCGGCCCACGAAGGCGAACTCCCGCGGCGCCATCGCCTCGCCCCGCACGGCCGGCAGGAGCGAGCGGCCCTGCAGGCCCTCGGGCACGGCGGCACCGAAGAGCTCCAGCAGCGTCGGGTGCAGGTCCCACGGCTGGGCGATGGTCGCCACGCGGCCCGGGGCGGCGCCGGGGATGCGGATCATCAGCGGCAGGTGGACCAGCCCCGTCCGCAGCGGCAGCCAGGTGATCTGTCCCCGGGCCGGCTGGCCGGCGATCAGGAACCCGCCGTCCTCGCCGACCATCCACGGCTTGCACACGCAGCCCGCGTCGCCCTCATGGCCGGCGTAGACGCCGTGGTCCGTCGCGAACACCAGCACCACCTCGTCGGTCAGGTTCAGCCGGTCCAGCGTCGCCAGCAGACGCCCGATGGCCGCGTCGACCATCGTCACCTCGCCGGCGTAACGGGCCTGGATGTGCCGCATCTCCCGCTCGGTGATGCCCATCCGCTCGTAGAAGCCGTACGGCGGACACTCGAACACGCGCCCGGTGTAGCCGGCGTCGTAGCGGTCGACGTACCACGCCGGCGGGTCCCACGGCTCGTGGGGATCGAAGGTCTCGATCCAGAGCAGAAAGTCGTCCCGCCGCCAGTTCCGCTCGAGCCACTCGCAGGCCATCTTGAAGGTGCCCGGGGCGAAGTAGTCCTCCTCCAGCCGCCGCTGCGCCTGCACCAGGCGCACGCGGTGGTAGCCCTCGGCGCCGTAGCGGATCAGCTCGGGCGGCACGGGGAACTCAAGCTCCACGTTCGCGTCCGACCAGTACCCGTCGCCCTCCTGGCCGCGGTTGACGTGGTAGAAGCTGAAGCCCTTGAACATGTTCTTGCCGTGCGTGGCCCCGTTGGCCACGTCGGTGAGCATCATCGTGTGCACGCCGTGCCGCGTGAGGCGGTCGGCGAGGGTGACCTCGTTGGGCTCGAAGTTCTTCCACGGGTTGAACGCCATCCCCTCCCGCTCGCCGGTGCCCAGGGCGATGTCGCGCCGGTTC
>JAWLCG010000222.1:0-8519 GCA_041687295.1 Phycisphaerae bacterium
CCTTGGCGCCATGCCGCGCCGCCGCGATGGCGGCAGCGCAGCCGGCCGAGCCGCCGCCGCAGACCAGCACGTCCCACTCGCCCAGCACCGGCACGTCGCGGGCGGGCTCGCGGTACATGGACGAACTCTTTGCTGTGTTGCTCACGCAATGTCCTCCGGGTCGATGTGGCAGCCCACCAGATGGCTCTTGCCCTGCGGGTCGCCGAGGTTGGTGTAATCCACGAAGAGGATCCGCCCGTCGCGGCCCGCCAACTCCAGCCAGGACGAGTAGCCGTGGTCGGGCCAGGGCTTGTTGGGCTCGGGGCGGTTGGGGTGGATCTGGATCAGCCGCGTGCGCTGGTAGTGGTCGGGCAGCTGGCCGTCGGCGGCCCGCCAGAACCAGGCGAAGTCGCTGAGCGTCCGGTTGTGCACCCGGTAGCCGACGCTGCGCCACCAGCTTCGGCCTTGCTCGCCGGCCTGGCCGAACTGCGTGCGACTCATCGGGTCGCCGCCGTGGAAGTCCTGCACGCCGGCGCTGTTGTCCCAGTGCACCCGGCCCTGGATGAGCACCTGCCCATCCACCGCCACCTGCAGCAGCCCGCCGCGATGGCTGATCGCCACGCGGCGGTAGCCGGTCATGTCGACGGGCTTGTGGTCGTCGACGCGGTCGCCGATGGCGATCCAGTTGGGCGCGATCCGCAGCACCGTCGAGCGCGGGCCGATGCCGATGTGCGTCAGCGACAGCAGCGCCACCGCCTGATCGGCCGGGCCCTCGACCCTCAGCTCGGCCTGGAAGTATACCTCGCTGCGGCTGGACTCGGGCGGCAGCAGCGTGTAGCGACACTCCAGGTCGGGCCCGTTGGTGATCAGCAGGGCATCGCCCTCGAGCTTCGCGTCGTGCTCGATGCGCGGGCCGCCCAGGGCGTAAGTGCCGGCCTCGGCCCGCAGGTCGCCGACCCAGGCGTAGGTGCCCAGCCCGCCGTTGACGTGCCGGCCGGTGACCATCACCCGCCCGTCGCGCAGCAGCTTGCCGTAGGGCCGGTGAAACGCGAATGGCAGCGGGGCCGGCGTGGTCCAGCTTCGGCCGCCATCGCGGCTGAAGACGACGTAGCTCGGGATGCCGCCCGAGTGGTTTTCACGCACCACCAGGGCCAGCTCGTCGCCGTCCAGCACAATCAGGCCGCCCTCGCAGAAGCGGTGGTAGCCGTCGTGGGCGGCGATCGCATGGCGGTACCAGGTCTGGCCCCCGTCGTCCGAGCAGCTCAGGATGTCGGCGTAGCACTGGCTCTCGGTGAGCATCATGTGGCTGCACACGGCCAGCCGCCCGTCCGGCAGGTCCATCATGCGGTCGGGCTCGAAGCCCTCGATGCCCGTCACCTGCGGGCCGGTCCAGGTCTCCCCGCCGTCGCGGCTCCACCACGCCCAGTTGCCGCTGGGCTGGGTCTGGTGGAAGTGGCCGTAGTCGTCGTGGTCGCACAGCACGACCAGCCGGCCGTCCCGCAGCAGGCTCAGCCGCGGCGTCACCAGCCGCTCGTCGCCCGCCCGCAGATCGGCCCGGCCAGGCTCGGCGAGCTTGAACCACGTAAGCCCCTCGTCGTCGCTGGCCAGGACGGTGAGGACCTGCGTCTCCTGGGCCCAGTGCTGATCGGTGTCGCTATAGACCAGCAGCAGCCGCCCGGAAGGCAGCTGGACCATGTCGGGGTTCTTGGTGAACCGGTCGGGGCTGCGCCAGACCTCGAAGACCTTGTGGCTGACCGAACGGGGATGCACGTGCATGGGCTCTCCTGCCAGGGTTGAGTCTCGGGGCTTGGGGGCTATCGCGAGGCCATCGGCAGATCGCGCAGCACATCGAAGGCCGGCTCGACGTCGCGGTCGCGGGCGAGTTGCTCGACTACGGTCTTCGGGTCCAGCTCGCGCGGGGTCGCGCCCGCGCGGAGGCTCAGCGCCGCCGTCACGCCGGCGGCCTGGCCGGTGGCCATGCAGGTCTGCTGGATCCGCAGGCTCGATTCGGCGAGATGGCTGGCCGAGAGGCATCGCCCGGCCATCAGCAGGTTGTCCACGCCCTGGGCGACGACGGCGCCGTAGGGGATGTCGAAGTAGTCGCCCTCGCGCAGCTTCTGCATGCGGACCTTGGCGGCGTCGGAGGTGTCGTCCACGGCCGGGGCGCTGTAGCTTTCGGCCGGCCAGACGTCAAGGTCCCAACTGCTGCGGGCGATGGCGTCGGGGCGCTTGCGGAACTCGATCGCGTCGGCGTCGGTGACGGCGTCGAGCCCCCGCACGCGCCGGCTGGAGCGGACGCCGAGGTGCGCCGAGGTATCCAGCAGGTACGCCTGCTCAAAGCCGGGCATGAACCGCCGGTAGGCCTCGGCGCCCTGGCGGGCCTGCTCGCGGCCCTCCCGCTCGGCACGGGTGAAGTCCCACGGGTCGAGCGGATCGACCTTCAGGACACGGCTGAGCACGCTCAGCAGCTCCCGCCGCCGCTCGGGCAGGGCCCAGTTCCAGCCGCCGGCGTAGTTTCGCCAGCGGTTGAGCTCCGTCAGCACCGGCGCGTCGAACTCGCCCCGCTCGATGGCGGCCGACAGCTCGGCCACCGCCTGGGCGATCGCCTCCTTGTCAGGCCAGTTGGCTGGCCGCTGGACGCCCCCCATGCGAAAGACCTTCGTGCACGCCATCGCGTAGCGGTTCCGGCCATCGCCCTGGTCCCAAGGCACGCCGGCGTGGTGACAGACGATGCCGTCGCCCGTGGTGTCGATGATCCGCCGGGCGCGAATCGCCCCGGTGCCGGCCTTGGTTTCCAGGATCACCGTCGTGGCTGCGCCGTCCTCGACCAGGCAGCCCGACACGTGCGCGTGGTGCAGTAGCCGCACGCCGGCCGCGGTGACGATCTCGTCCCACACGAACTTTACGGCCTCGGGGTCCACGGCGCTGCGGATCTGCGGGCGACGGCCGGGCGCCACGGTCCTGCTCATGGGGCGCATCGCGTCCCGCGCGATCAGCCGGCGCGCGTACTCGTGCCAGATGCCCTGGAAGTCCACGCCGTTGGTGGACAACACCACCACGACGAGCTGCGCCACCGTCGCCCCGCCGAGATGGCCGTCGCGCTCGATCAGCAGCGTGTCGGCCCCATGGCGGGCCGCCGCCGTGGCGGCCGCACAGCCGGCCGGGCCGCCGCCGCAGACCAGCACGTCAACATCCGCGAGCACGGGCACCTGGCGGGCGGGCGCCTGAACGGTTGGTATCGTCGCCATACGCGGTCTCCTTGTCACAATCCGTGTGCGCTACGCAAACGGCCTCTCGGGCGTCGCCTGCTTGTAGCCGGTACTGAAAAGTCCTTCGAAGGCATGGGCGGCATCCTCCCGCCAGGGGCGCTTGAGCCACTGGGGGCCCCGGAACACATCCTTCGTCTGCCGCTGCCAGTCCAGCAGGCGGTCGTGCAACCCGTTGCGGATCGAGGCCAGGGAGGCATCGTCGATCCGGTTGTGGCGTTCCAGCGGGTCCTCCTGCAGATCGTAGAGTTCGTCGGTGTCGAACAGGTTGATGCTCAGCTTCCATCGATCCGTGCGGATGCAGCGGATCGGGAAGAACCCCTCATCCTGATCCTGCGGCATGCCGAAGCGGTTGTACTCCATGAAGACCGCACCGCGCTCGTCCGCCGCTTCGCCGTGGAGCGTAGGTAGCAATGACCGGCCATGGTAATCGGGGTCGGTAGCGGGCGTGGGCGGGGCGACGCCAGCCAGGTCCAGCATCGTCGCGAACAGGTCCACGCCGCTGACCAGCCCTGCCTCACGACCTCCCGGCCGGGTGATGCCGGGGGCGTCGATGATCAGCGGCACCGCGCAGGTCAGGTCGTACATGGTCGGCCCCTTGGCACAGAGCCCGAACGAGCCGAGGTGGTCGCCATGGTCGCTGGTGTAGAGGATGACCGTGTCGGGGGGCATGTGCTCGCGCACGGCGTCTACCACGCGGCCGATCTCATGGTCCACGTAGCTGTTGCAGTTGTAGTAGTACTGGTAGTAGCGAGGCAGGTCGTCGGAGTCAGGACGGCTGGTGCGGAGAAACGCGCTGTACTCCTGCTGGATGCGAGGCTTGCCCTCCAGCGAATCGTGCAGGGTCGGCGGGCGGTGGATATCGGCGTGGCTGAAGTGGTCCCGGAACGGCGGCGGGCAGATGTAGGGGCCGTGGGGCTCGTCGAACTCTACGGCCAGCAGCAGCGGCCGGCCGGTGTAGTCGTGGTTCCGCATGGCCCGGATCGCCCGACCGGCCACCCGATGCGCGAAGCAGTACTCGATGTCATCGTGGCCGCGATTCCAGTTGCCGAAGCGTCTGGGTTCCAGCCCATCGTCGCCGACCTCGGCATGGAACCGGGCCAGGTCATACCACTCCTCCTGGAAACCCCCGCCGGGTTCGCCTGCCCCGTCGTAGCCGCCGCCTTCGAGGTGCCACTTGCCGTAGTGGCGTGCGGCGTACCCGGACTCCGTGAGGATCTCCGCGAGCATCCGCACCTCACGCAGCGTGCTCTGGTTGTTGGTCCACGCGCCGGTGCGGTTGGGGGGCAGCCCCGTGTACCAACTTGCACGGGCGGGCGTGCAGACGGGGGCTGTGCAGAACGCATTCTCAAACAGGACCCCGGACCGGGCCAGTCGCTCGAGATGTGGCGTCTGCACGCCCGGCCGATCGACATAGGCCGAGCACATATCCCGCCCCATCGTGTCAGTGGTGATGAAGACGATTGAGGGTGTTGCGGTCACCATGGAGCCTTTCTTAAGATCCCAATCCGCCCAACCGAGTCGGCCCGCAGGCCTTGGCGTCGCGTCTCAGAACCGTCCGATCAGGGCTGGGCCAGGGTCCTGCGACTGGACGGTCAGGTCGAAGCTGCGGCGGATCATGCGGTCGCGCACCTCGCGGGCTGACGGGGTGTCCCACAGATTGTCGAACTCGTTCGGGCCCGCCTGCAGATCGTAGAGTTCGCCGTACTCGCAGCCGTGGTAGACCACCAGCTTGTGCCGCTCGTCGCGCAGCATGGTCGCCCAGCAGGAGCGGTGGCGATGCGGCTCGTGGGGGGCGAACATGTTCAGCGTGTCGTAGTACTCGCAGCGGACGTAGTCGCGCACCGGCCGGGGCGAAGACATATCGGCGTCCAGAACTCCCAGCAGGCTCTGGCCGTGGGTCCAGGGCAGGGGCACGTCGGCCAGTTCGGCCAGTGTCGGGGCCAGGTCGGTCAACTCGACGAGCCCCTCGTGGCGCCGCCCGGCGGCGAATCGGCCGGGCCAGGCGAGGATCAGCGGCACGCGGACCAACGGCTCATAGAAGCGGCAGCCCTTGGCCTGCAGGCCGTGGTCGCCGAGCATCTCGCCGTGGTCGCTGGTGAAGATCACGACGGTGTTGTCCCGCTGGCCCGTGGCGTCCAGCGCGTCGAGCATCCGCCCCACCTGCTCATCGATCAGGCTGACCATGCCGTAGTAGCGGGCGCGCATGCGCTGGTGTCGCTCACCCGGCGGTTCGGGCGCAGCCTGGAAGTAGAAGTCGCCCAGCCGCTGCTGCACGGCCAGGTCGCTCTCGCGATAGAGCGGCCGGGCAAGCCGGTCGGGATCATAGCGAGCCGCCCAGGCGTCGGGCGCGTCGAAGGGCGGATGGGGATCGAAGATGTTCACGCTCATCAGCCAGGGCTGGCCGGAGCGTGGCTGGCGGAGAAACTCGATCGCCTTCTCGGCGCACCACGCCGTCTGATGCAGATGGGTCGGCGCATCGGGGCGGTACGACCGGCCAGCCTGGCGAGGACTCGTGTCGGGCGGGGCGTCGAAGAGCGTGGCCGGGTCCACGCCCTGGGCCTCCAGCCACTCCAGGTAGGCATTCCCCCGCCGGTATCCCTGGCTGGGCGAGTTGCTGTAGTGGAAGACGCGGTAGCCGTCCTCGACCCGCGGCTCGACGCCCTGCCACGCCGAGCACAGATGCAGCTTGCCCGCCAGACCGCAGTCGTAGCCCGCCTCGGCCAGGCGGCTGGTGATCAGCCGGACCCGCTCATTGGCCCCGAAGTAGGCGGCCCCGTTGCGGTTGGCGTGGACCGCGCTGGGGTACAGGCCGGTCAGGAAGCTCGCCCGGCTGGGCGTGCAGATGGGGCTCTGGCAGTAGCAGTGCGTAAAGGCCGTGCCCGCCTCGCAGAGCCGGTCGAGATTGGGCGTGTGCACGTGCGCGTGGCCCAGGGCCCCCACCGTGTCGTACCGCTGCTGATCGGTGCAGATCCACAGGATGTTGGGCCTTTGGCCCTGAAGGTCAGCCATTGGGGTCACTTTCTCAAGACGGCTCGCGTATAGGTCCGGGACCAACGGCCATGTGCGGCCGTATTCATCCGGGCCGTCACAGGCTCGGCCGCTCGCCGCGTCACAGGTCCGTGTGCTCCTGCATCTGTTCAGCCGGCGGAGCCAATCGCATCGCCAGGTAATCGGCGTCGCTGGCGTCACAAACAAGCCGGGCGCGGATGGCGGCGGGGTCCACCTCGCGGATGGTCCGCCCAGTCTCCACTGCCAGGGCCGCCCCGTAGCCGGCGGCCTGGCCCATCAGGCACCCGGTGGGCATCACGCGGGTGCTCGACAGGGCCAGCCGATCGCCGGAGAAGCATCGGCCCACCACGAAGAGGTTCGACAGCCCCCCCACCAGCAGGCTGCGGTAGGGAATCTGGAACGGGGGCACCTTCTCCTTCTCGGTGAACTGCGAGTCCAGGACCGACATCGCGTAGGCGACGCCGTCGTCGAAGCGTCGGCCATGGACCACGTCATCGGCGGTCAGCACATAGTCCCCGCGGATGCGGCTGCTTTCCCGCATGCCCAGCATGGGGGCGGCCATCTCGAAGGTGAGGTCCGCGCCGAACCGGTCGGCGAACCGCGTCTGGAACTCGCGGACGAACCGCGGCACGTTGCGGCGGAAGTCGATGACGGCGTCGGAATGGCTCCGGCCATCCGCATTGTCGTAGGACTTGTGGAACATGCCCATCTTGATGCCCACCCGGTCGGGCTCGGGCCAGAGGCTCCAGCGGATCTCCGGCTCGTCGAGCTCCTCCAGCAGCTCCATTGGCCCAGCCGGGGTGCCCCCGGGGGTGCGGTGCAGGAAGACCATGTTGCTGGGCTGGATGAAGGCGGGATGGCCGGCGTCGTCCCGGGGCAGCTCCTCGGCGCCCGCGTGGCGCGAGAGGATGCCGTCTCCCGCGGCGTCGATGAACACTCTGGCCACAACCCTCTGCAGGAGCGAGCGGTTGTGCAGCACGACCTCTGTGACCGCCCCGCCCTTCACGGTGGCGCCGACCACATCGGTGGCGTACAACACGTCCACGCCGCAACCCAACGCGACGTGCTGGAGTACCAGCGGCAGCATGGCCGCGTTGAAGGTCATGTTGAAGAAGATCGGCTCGTCTTCGCGGATGTCGAACTCGCCCGAGCCGTCCTGGCGGTAGACTTTGGCCTTCGCACTGGTGCCCACGTGACAGCGGTAGCCGTTGTCCTCGCCGATGGCGTTGAGGCTGCGCAGGCCCTCGATCACCTCGTCGAACACCCGCCCCTGCGCCTTGACGCGGTGGTGCCCGTAGGAGAAGTTGCCCACCATGCCCGCCGAGCCGAGCCCGCCGAGCATCTCCAGCCGCTCGACCAGCAGCACCCGCGCCCCCGCCCTCCCTGCCGCACAGGCCGCCCCCAAACCGGCCATGCCGCCGCCGCAGACAATCACGTCGTATGGTGGAAGGCTTCGCGTCGCCACTGCAGGATCTCCGTGGGCCCCAGACTGGCCGTGCCTGCGGTCATGCCAGTCGGCCCAAAGGGTCTACCATGGAAAGGAACGTCGGCGTCATCGACCGACCGACATTGGGACTGCCTCAGTCGCGGCTGGGTGAAAGCAGGTGCTCCATGCTGCGAGCCATGCGCTGCTGGGGGTGCTGTGGCGACTGGCCCAGACGCTGGGGTTCGGTGTCCTCGTAGAGCCCACGTTCCAGGGCCAGGGCCGCCTTGTTCGACTGAATGTGCTCGCGCATCAGCGCCTCGGCCTGGTCAGGGTCCTCCGTGCACAACCTCTCGACCAGGGCCACGTGGCTCATCCGCCGCTGGGCCGGGATGTTGATCGCACGCAGCAACAGCAGCCCCTGGCGGGCAATGCGGTCGAAGTGCCACAGCAGCGAGGGGCACTCCGTCATCGCCACCAGCGCCCGGTGGAACGCCACGTCGGCGCGGATCAACAGCGGGCCGGCCGCCGGGGCCGCATCCACGGCCCGGGCCAGGGTCGTCAGATGGTCAGCCGCGGCGTCCACCGGCGCGCCGCAGACCATGCGGATGGCCTGGCACTCGATGGCGATGCGGGTGATCAGCAGGCCCCACACGTCGCGGTGCGAGGGCCGACGCACCCGCGTGCCCTTGCGGGGCACCGTCTCCAGCACGCCCTCAAGCTCCAGTTGCAGCACGGCCTCGCCCACCGGCGAGACGCTGATGCCCAGCTCCTGGGCGATGCTGCGGCGGTTGAGCACGTCGCCCGGCACCCAACGCCCGCTGGCGATCTGCTCGAAG
>JAWLCG010000223.1:0-8406 GCA_041687295.1 Phycisphaerae bacterium
ACCACGCCGTAGCGCTCCAGATCGGCGACGCGGTCGGGGACCTCCTCGGCCGGCCAGGCACCGTTGACGTCCACCCGCAGGCTGTATCGGCCCGCCTGGAGCCCGTCGGCCAGCTGGCGGTTCACCGCCTGGAGATTCGCCCGGTCGACGTCCTCGCCCAGGCCCAGCTTGAGCTTGAAGTCCCGCAGGCCGTACCAGCGCATCCGCCGCAGCATGCGGGCCGTCCGGGCCGGATTGGCCGAGCCCAACGGCCCCGTCACGCCGGGCCACTGGCTGGCCGGTGACGCCTCACCCGGCAGGCTGAGCCGATAGGCCCCGAAGCCCGCCAGCTCCACCGCACAGCGGGCCGCCAGCATGGGCCGATCGCCCTCCATCGAGGGCAGCTCGCGGATGGCCTCGACCGCCTCCTCGGCCGTGCGGCAGGCCCGCAGGCGGGGCCAGTAGTGCGCCTCGATGTCCTCGCGGACGCTCTGGAGCGTCTCGCCGGTCACGTAGGGCCTCGGCAGCGTCTCGCCCCAGCCGTCCCGGCCGCTGCGGGTCCGCAGGCGCACGAGGATGGCCTCGGCCACCTCGCGCCGGGCGGTCGCGTGCTCGAAGGGCCGCATCGGCAGGGCCGAGCGGAACAGATCCATGCGCAGCGGCGGGTCGATCATGGGCCTAACGATACCGAATCGCCCCCCGGGGGGCACGCGGGTTCTTCCGCGAAGACGCGATGGCTCAGATGGGAGAGGAAGCGTGACAGATCCTCTATCTGTGTAATCGGCCGTTATCTGTACGACCAGCGTGCAGAACCACGATCTTCTCTAGCGATTTCGCATGCACCGCCGGCCGAGAAACTCCCCGGGGGCTCTGCCCCGGACCCCGGGATTTTGCGCATGGGGCCCACCGGCAGAGGCTCCAGGCCGCCCGTCCTCGGGCCCGGCCGGCCGGCGGGGGCGCGAGCCCATCCCATGCCGGAGGCCCAAAGCGATAAATCCCGGGGGTGTGGGGGCAGAGCCCCTGCGCGGTTTCCTCTGGACCGCCGGGCGGGGGTACGGATTCAGGTTGGGTTGCGGGCGAAGCCCGCGCTGGGCAATCTGTGTCGATCGAGTCGTCGGCGGGGGCTGAGGCCAGGGAGAAGGGCAAAGACGTGGCTACAAACGGCGTAGCCACGGCACCCGGATGCCCGGTGTAGACCCGTCCTTGCACCACCCCCGCGCCTTTCCGTGGCCGAGCGCGTTGACAGCGCGGGGGCGCGGATCATACTCTCATGCCATGCTCGACATCGAACTGCGCGACATCGTCAAGGTCTACCCCCCCACCCGCCGGGGTGAGCCGCCCGTCTCGGCCGTCGACGGCGTGAGCCTGTCGATCCGCAAGGGCGAGATCTTCTTCCTGCTGGGCCCCAGCGGCTGCGGCAAGACGACGCTGCTGCGCATGCTGGCGGGGTTCGTGGCCCCCAGCTCCGGGCGGATCCTCTTCGACGGGCGCGACGTGACCGACCTGTCGCCCGACAAGCGCGACCTGGCGATGGTGTTCCAGAACTACGCCCTCTGGCCGCACATGACGGTGGCCCGGAACGTGGAGTTCGGCCCGCGGATGGCGCGCTGGCCCCGCGAGCGGCGCGACCAGGCCGTGCGGGGCATGCTCGAGATGGTCGGCATGGCCGATCGGTCCTACCACAAGCCGCCGCAGCTGTCCGGCGGCCAGCAGCAGCGGGTCGCCCTGGCGCGGGCCCTGGCCGTCGAGCCCAAGGGCCTGCTGCTCGACGAGCCGCTGAGCAACCTCGACGCCCAGCTCCGCGCCCGCATGCGGGGCGAGATCCGCCGGCTGGTCAAGGCCGCCTCCGCCACGGCCGTCTACGTCACGCACGACCAGGAGGAGGCCCTGAGCATGGCCGACCGGATCGCCCTGATGCACCTCGGGCGGGTCGTGCAGGTCGGCACGCCGCAGGAGATGTACAGCCGACCGGCCAGCCGATTCGTCGCCGAGTTCGTCGGCGAGGCCAACTTTCTGCCCGCCCAGGTCGTCGGGCATCAGGACGGCACGCTGCACCTGCAGGGCCCCGCCGGCGCCTTGCGGGCCAGTCACGACGGCCTGCTGGACGCCGGCCAGGCCGTCACCTGCTGCATCCGGCCCGAGATGATCCGCCTGTCGGCGCCGGGCCTGCTGGCCGACCGGCCTAACCGCATGACGGCGCGGGTGCAGGGCTCGACCTACTTCGGCCAGTCCACCCGCTACGAGCTGGCCCTGCCGGGCGGGCTGGCCCTGCGGGCGACCTCGCCCCGCCCCCTGCCCCAGGCCCAGGTCGGCCAGGACGTCGAGCTGGTCTTCGCGGCCCAGGACGTGGTGGTCCTGACCCAGTAGACCGGCCGACAATGCATCACCCCCGGGCCCGGCCCATCGCCGCGGCCCATTCCGTGCGAGACCCGCGGGCGGATGGTACCCATTCCAGCCGCACCGACCCCAGACGAAAGCGGTTGGTGTCCCTTGGTGCCGAGCCTGTGGAAGACCCAGTCCTACGCCGAGCTGCCCGCCCTGAGCGTGCGGGGCCTGGCCCTGCGCCGCAGCCTGCGGATCGTCACGATCGCCTGGATGTTCGGCTCGACCTGGATGGTCGCCATCGGCGGCGCGACGGTCCTGAACTTTGGCGCCCTGGCCGGCTTCAGCGACTTCCACTGGGCGATGCTCACCACGATCGCCTTCGCCGCCACGCTCGCGCAGGTGCCGGCGAGCTACCTCGTCGAGCGCACCGGCCTGCGGAAGTTCATGTTCATCCACGCCGTCACGCTGGGGCGGTTCATGTGGGTGCTGATCGGCCTGGTGCCGCTGCTGCTGCTGTGGACGGGCGGGCCGGGGCTGGCGATCTGGGCGATGTTCGGCCTGAGCCTGATCGGGTGGATCCTGGGCCACCTCGGCGCCCCGGCCTGGACGACCTGGATGGGCGACCTGATCCCCTCGCGGATCCGTGGCCGATACTTCGCCCGGCGCAACGTCTACGCCATCTGCGTCCAGATCATCGTCACCATCGCCCTGGGCGTGCTGTTCGACCGCGTCGTGCCGGCCGAGCTGCGCCAGGCCCTGCGCGACCGCCAGCTGCTGGCCGAGCAGCTGCCCCGGCTGGTGTACGTGCTCAGCGCGGTCTACATCGCCGCGGGGCTCTCGGGCATGGTCGACATCCTGCTGTTCGCCCGCGTCCGCGAGCTGGTGCGGGCCGCCCCGCCGGCGCCGATCCGTCTGACCGACGTCATCCGCGAGCCGCTGCGCGACCGGCGGTTCGTCCGCTACGTGGCGGGCATCTCGACGACGACGCTGGGCACGGCGCTGGCGATGGCCTTCTACGGCCCGCTGGCGCAGAAGCACCTGGAGCTCTCGAACACCTGGCTGAACATCACGCTGATGATCTGCGGGCCTATCGGGGCGATCCTCAGCTCGCGCCTCTGGGGCCGGCTGATCGACCGCTGGGGCCGCCGGCCCGTCCTGCTGATCAGCACCGCCGGCGTGGCGCTGACGATGTGGGGCTGGCTGCTCATCCCGCCGGCTGAGCCGTGGCGCTACGCCCTGTCGCTGGTCACCTTCGTCAGCGGCATCGCCTGGACGGGCATCGGCATGGGCCAGTTCAACATGCTGCTGACCTTCACCGACCACGGCGGGCGGAGCACCTTCGTCGCCGCCAGCAGCGTCATCGTCTCGCTGGCCGGCGTCGCCGGCAGCCAGATCGGGGCGGCCATCGCCTCGGCCCTGGAGCCCATGCGCTGGACGGTCGGGCCCTTCGTGCTGATCCACTACCACGTGGTGATCTTCCTGTCCGGGGCCGTCTGCCTGCTCAGCTGCCTCTGGATCGCCGGCGTGGACGACCCCGGCGCCAAGCCGACCCTGACGATGATCCGCGAGCTGCGGACCAACCTCTACCACGGCATGGGCTCGATGTTCCTGCTGCCCACCCGCCTGGTCGGCTGGTCCGGCAAGGCCCTCTACCGCGTCGGCCAGCCCCCCCGCCGCGAGTAGGTCGCCCCCATAGAGCCCCGGGCTTGCCCGGGGTCTTCGGAAACGCCCACCCGACACGTAGGGCACGTAGGGTCGCGGAGCATAGCGGAGCGGTTCTGCGTGCCGCGAGGGCGCCCGGCGATTCGAGGGGGGATCCGTCATCGCGGCACGCGGAACCTCGCCTCCGCTGGCGCTACGGCGAGAACCCACGTGCCCTACCGCTCGGTATATAGCCCCGGGCTTGCCCGGGGTCTTCGAGAACGCCCACCAGCGCCCCCGGTGGCGGAGCTGACCGCTGCGGCGGGCCCTGAGGGGTATAATGGGGCTCTGGACCGGCGGTCGGGGCGAACCCGGGGCGCCTGCGGCCGGTATGAGGGGGATATTCTCCAGCCGGTGTGGCCCATTGATGCCGGCCAACCCGATAGGTAGGGTATCCGACAATTCGGCCGGCGGTCCGCGCGACGGCCCTGGCCCTGACAGGTGGTACGTGGTCAGCAAGATCTGGCGATCGCAGTCCTACAACGAGCTGCCCGCTCTGAGCGTGCGCGGGCGGGAGCTGCGCGCCAGCCTTCGCATCGTGACGGCGGGCTGGATGTTCGGCACCGTCTGGATGGCCGCCATCGGCGGCGCGACGATCCTGAACTTCGGCGACCTGGCCGGCTTCCAGGACTTCCACTGGCAGATCCTGCCGGCGATCGGCTTCGCGGCCACGCTCGCCCAGGTGCCCGCCAGCTACCTCATCGAGAAGACCGGCCTGCGGAAGTACCAGTTCATCCACTCGATGACGCTGGGGCGATTCATGTGGATCCTCATCGGCCTGGTGCCGCTGAGCCTGTTCTACCTGCCCCGCACCTTCGCCATCTGGTCGCTGTTCGCCCTGACCTTCGTCGGCTGGGTGCTGCTGCACCTGGGCAGCCCGGCCTGGACGACCTGGATGGGCGACCTGATCCCCCAGCGCATCCGCGGGCGCTACTTCGCCCGGCGGAACATGTACGCGGTGGCCGTCAACCTCGCGGCCGTGCTGGCGCTGGGGTTCCTGTTCGATGCGATCCTGAGCCCCTCGGCCAAGTCGCTGCTGGACAAGCAGGTGCTGTCCGCCCGGGAGTACCCGCTGCTGGTGTTCATCCTCAGCGGGGTGTTCATCCTGGCCGGCGTGTGCGGCATGGTGGACATCCTGCTGTTCCGGCGGGTCCGCGAGGTGGCGCGGACGGCGCCGGCGCAGCTGGTGGGGCTCAAGCAGATCATCGTCGAGCCGCTGAGCAACCCGCGCTTCCGCCACTTCGTGCTGGACCTGGGCACGCAGACCTTCGGCGTCTCGCTGTCGATGGGCCTGTTCGGGCCCCTGGCGCGCAAGCACTTCGAGCTGTCCAACGTCTGGGTCAACATCGTGCTGATGGTGGCCGGGCCGATCGGGGGCATCCTCAGCTCGCGCTTCTGGGGCGCCCTGATCGACCGCTGGGGGCGAAAACCCGTGCTGGTGCTGAGCACCTGCGGGCTGACGATGGCGGCCTGGGGCTGGCTGCTCGTGCCGCCGGTGGACCCCTGGCGCTACCTGCTGCCGCTGGTGACCTTCTACGGCGGGATGATCTGGACCGGCGTGCAGATGGCGCAGTTCAACATGATGCTCAGCTTCACCGACGACGGCGGGCGGAGCACCTACGTCGCCGCCAGCAGCCTGATCGTCTCGCTGGTGGGCCTGCTGGGCAGCCTGACCGGCGGCTACCTGGTGGGCGTGTTCGACGGCGTGCACATCGTGCTGGGCTCGTACGTGTTCATCAACTACCACGTGATGGCCTTCCTCAGCGGGGCCGTCCGCGCCGCCAGCCTCATCTTCGTGTTCAAGCTCGAGGACCCCGGCGCCCGGCCCACGCGGATGATGATCCGCCAGATCCGCACGAACGTCTACCACAACATGGCGGCCATGGTGTTCATGCCGATGCGGGTGGCCGGCTGGTCGGCCAAGGCGCTCTACCGCGTCAACGGCCAGGGCCCCAACCCGCCCGCCGAGACCCCCCAGGACTCCGACGAGATTTCCACCGGCCCGCGGTAGCCACCCCAGGAGCGCCCATGCCGTCCGAGATCGAGGCCAAGTTCCGCATCGACGAGCTGCAGGGCCCCCGCCAGCGCCTCACCGAGCTGGGCGCCCGCCGCCGGGGCCGGGTCCTCGAGACCAACCGCTACTTCGATTGGCCCGACCGCCGACTCCGCGACGCCGACAGCGGCCTGCGGGTCCGGGTGGCCCAACCCATCGACGCAGAGAACCGCCCGGCCAGCCAGCCGCCGCGCGTCGAGGTGACCTACAAGGGCCCCCGCCAGCCCGGACCCATCAAGATCCGCCCCGAGACCCAGTTCGCCGCCGACGACGCCGAGGCCCCCGCCGCGCTGCTCAGCGCCCTGGGGCTGGATACGACCCTCACCTTCGAGAAACGCCGCGAGACGTGGGAGCTCGACGGCTGCCTCGTCGAGCTGGACGAGCTGCCGCACGTCGGCGTGTTCCTCGAGATCGAGGGCCCCACCGAGCAGGCCGTACGGAGTGTCCAGCGCCGCCTGGCACTCAGCGACGACGACCTGGAGCAGACCAACTACCTCGGCATGATGCTCGCCTACCAGCGGGCGCATTGCCCAGGCCAGACGCGGGTGGGGTTTGACGGGGGCCGCTAGACCGTCTTGCGATTGCGCCTGTGGGTCCCAAAGCGCCTCCGGCCCAAGCCCACGGATTGCCATCCGTGGGCATCGTGGCCAAGCCGTTGATCTTGAGGCACGCGCACCGGCAGGTCCGGGCGCAAGACGCTCTGGCGGGAAGGTGGGGCTCCGCTGCGCTGCGCCCCAGCCTACGGCGCAGGCTGCCGTCGATAGCGCCAGGCGCCGCTCGGACAGGCGAACGCGCTGACACTTCGGCGGAATTCTCCAAACCCTGCCCCTGTGCGGGTGTCTATGGCCACCAGTGGACCCGCCAGGCGTGTGCCGGGCGCCAAACCGCCGATTTTGGCTTGCCTTGCGCGCGACGGGCGGGGACCATACCCAAGAGTGACGCCAGGGGGTTCAGGTGACCCCCCTGCCACCGTCGAGAAACCGCCTGCCCGCCGGGCCGGGCCCCAGTGCACCAGGCACGGGCCGAGGCGACAGGCCTTGCATGCAAAGGAGCTCCCGATGTCCCGCTTCGCCCCGTCCGTGTTGCTGTGCGTACTGGCCCTGCTGCTGATGCCCGCCGTTGCCCAGGCCGCCGAGGTGGCCCTGCCGCCCCAGGCCATCACCGAGGGCGTCTCGGGGGCCGTCTGGATCGACCTGGAGGCCCTGACGCCCGAGAAGGTGCTGGCGACCACGCAGCTGTTCGAAGAGCTGTTCGGCTCGGAAGACTCGGCCGATGACGGCGCCAGCCCGCTGGCCGGGCCGCTGCCGGGGACCGGCGACCTCAGTGGCCAAAAGGCCCTGGAACTCTACCAGGAGGCCTATCCCAAGCTCCGCGAGGCCGGCATCCAGGCGCTGGTCGTGCCGCTAGACATGAACCGCGGCCAGGCCGACGACGACGAGATGGCCGAGGAGTCCCTCCAGGCCGCCCCGCCGGCCGACGATGAGCAGCCGGTCTACCTCTACCTCGCCCCCGGCACCGACACCGCCCAGGTCGAGCAGACCCTCAAGGATGTCCTGACCCAGGCCGCCGACACCGTCGAGGCCCAGGGCGACTCGGCCCAGGCCGAGCAGATGCGGACCGACATGCCCAGCGTCACCGCCGTGGGCGATCGCTGGGCCCTGCTCGGCAAGGCCGGCCAGGAGGCCGTCGCCCCGCCGCCGGGCCAGCCCTCGGCCGAGATGAACGCCCGGCGCGAGCAGATCACCCAGGTGCTCTCGGGCATCGAGGGCGCCCCGATCCGCCTGGCCTGGATCATGACCGACGACGCCCGCGAGAAGCTCGGCCAGACCCTGATGGACCCGCAGGCCGGCATGTTCGCCGGCGTCGGCCAGCCGCTGCTGGCGATGGAGCACCTGACGGCCGGCATGTGGCTGGGCGAGCAGCCCGAGATGAAGCTGGCCCTGGTCTTCGGCAATGCCCAGCAGGCCAACGAGTTCCGCACCGGCATCAACCAGATGGTCACCATGATGGGCCAGATGATGCTGATGGCCCCCACCCAGGGCGCCGCCCAGACCCAGGCCGTCCAGGACTACAGCCAGGCCGCCCAGGGCCTGCTGGCCAAGCTGCTGCTCCAGCAGGACCAGGCCAGCGTCACGCTGCAGCTGGACCGCGACTTCCTCCAGCAACTCCACCAGTTCAAGACCGCCGCCGAGACCCTCGAAGCCGAGGCCGGCGCCGCCGCCCCCGGCGGTATGGGCCCCATGGGCCCGGGCGACTCGGACTTCTAGACCACACAGCCCAGATACCGGGGCCGGGCGCCGCCAGGCCCCCCGCCCGGTTCGTAGGGCGGGCCCGGCCCCCCCCGCACG
>JAWLCG010000224.1:0-8288 GCA_041687295.1 Phycisphaerae bacterium
ATCAGGCGCGTCTCGCCCGGCTGCCAGCCGAGGCTCTCCGGCAGGGCCGGGGTGAGGACCTGGTCGTCCCCGGCCAGGTCATCGAACTCGCCGTCCTGGTCGAGGTCCCACGCCAGCTCGGTGATGGCGCAGTTGGACAGGGCCCAGCCGGCCAGCGTGACCGACTCCTCGGCCGGGTCCAGTTCGTAGGGCCCGCCGGGGATGACCGTCGGGTACGACGGGGTCAGCACCCAGTCCCAGTTGAACACGCCGCCGTCACCGTCCCAGATCCTCATGGACCCCATGAACGCGCCGGTGCCCAGGGTCAGCCGGCCGAGGCTGTAGGTGCCAGGGGCGATGGTCGGGGCGTAAGGGTCGGCGATCCAGGCCGCGCTGACGGCCGTGCCGGTGAAGGTGGCTGCGTCGAGCCCCGCCGTGAGCGTCGTGGCCGGACCGGCGAAGGCCATGCCCTCCGGCGCCTCCAGGTAGGAGTCGAACTCCAGCGCGGGCATCAGGCCGAACAGCCCCGAGGCGGGCGACTGAAAGTCGTAGCCGCTGGGGTGGTTGTAGAAGTGGCCCCCGTCCACGTAGAAGGCGACCTCCGCGCGGGCGAAGGTCTGCGGAATCGAGACCAGGATGTCGACATACCGCGCGCCTTCCAGGGCGGGGTCGTCGACGACTGCGGCGGGCGGCACCGGCGTCGATCCGAACTGTGGTTCCAGCCAGATCTGGGGCACGGCCGCCCAGGCCCCTGCGGCCAGTCCCGTCAGACACGCCACGATCATCGCTGTGCGGATCATCGGACTCTCCCTTCGGAATTGGGCAGCGGGGGCGGGATCGGACGGGCCGACCGCCAGGCCGGCCAGGCGACACAGATAGGAATGCCTCTCCGCTGCAACCCCTTGCATAGTCTTACTCTACCGCGCGTCGGCGGGCGCGTCAACGGGGGATCGGAGTTAAGCGAGGCTTCCCGTAGGGCGGGCCCGCCCTACTTCGCGTCCATCCAGTTCTCGCCCACGCCGGTGTCGACGCGGAGCGGGACGCTCAGCTGCAGGGCGGACTCCATCTCCTGTACGATCATGGCCCGCTCGGGCTCCACGGCGTCGGTGGGCAGCTCGAAGACCAGCTCATCGTGGATCTGCAGCAGCATGCGGCTGGGGCGGTTCTCTGCAGCGAGGCGGCGGTGGATGTTCACCATCGCCAGCTTGATCAGGTCGGCGGCGGAGCCCTGGACGACCGAGTTGATGGCGTAGCGCTCGGCGGCCGAGCGGGCGGCCTGGTTGCGCGAGTCGATCTCCGCGATGGGCCGGCGGCGCTTCAGGATCGTCTCGACGTAGCCGGTCCGCTTGGCCTGGGCGATGCACTCGGCCAGGAACGACTCGATCCGCGGAAACCGCGCCCGGTAGCGGTCAATGAACTCCTGGGCCTCGCCCCGCCCGATCCGCAGGGCCTGGCTGAGCCCGAAGGCCGTCTGCCCGTACACGATGCCGAAGTTGACCCCCTTGGCCCGCGCCCGCTGCTCGGGCGTGACTTCGTCGGCCGGCACGCCGAACACCTCGGCCGCCACGGTGCGATGGATGTCCTGGTTGGCCTCGAAGGCGGCCCGGAGCGTCTCGTCGCCGCTGAGGTGCGCCAGGATCCGCAGCTCGACCTGGCTGTAGTCGGCCGAGAGCAGCACGAAGCCCGCATCGGCCACGAACGCCGAGCGGATCCGTCGGCCCATCTCCGTGCGGATCGGGATGTTCTGGAGGTTCGGGTCGCTGCTGCTCAGCCGCCCGGTGACCGTGCCGCCCTGGTTGAAGCTGCAGTGCACCCGCCCGGTGGCGGGGTGGACGGCCTCGGCCAGGGCCCGCAGGTAGGTGCCCAGCAGCTTGGTCAGCTGGCGGTACTCCAGGACCAGGGCGGGCAGCTCGTGCTCGGCCGCCAGGCGGTCGAGGACCTCCGCGTCGGTGCTCGGGCCGGTCTTGGTCCGCCGGATCACCGGCAGGCGGAGCTTCTCGAAGAGCACCTCGGCCAGCTGCTTGGGGCTGTCGGGGTTGAAGGGCTCGCCGGCGGCGGCGAAGATGCGGTCGCGCAAAACGTCGGCGGCCTTGTCCAGCTCCAGCTCCTGCCGCTTGAGCTGGGAGAGGTCCAGGGCGATGCCCGTCCGCTCCATGTCCACCAGGACGCTCAGCAGCGGCATCTCGACCCGCCCGAACAGCTCGGCCAGGCCCTTCTCGGCCAGTTGCGGCTCCAGGGCATCGGCCAGGCGCAGCGAGACCTCGGCGTCCTCGGCCGCGTAGGTGGCGACCTGCTCTGTGGGCACCTGGTCCATGGTCATCGCCCGGGTGCCGGTGCCGATGAGGTCCTGGATGGGAATGCAGGTGTACTGCAGGTACTGCTGGGCGAGGTTGTCGAGCTTGTTGCTGGCCGAGGGGTCCAGCACGTAGCCGGCCAGGTAGGTGTCGAAGGCGACCCCGCCCAGGGGCATGGCGGCGTTGGCCAGGACGATGGCGTCGTACTTGAGGTTCTGGCCCACCTTGGCGATGGCGGCGTCGGCCAGGATCGGCCCGAGCACCGCCCGCACGCGGTCGAGCTCCAGCACCGTCGCCCCCAGCGGGCCGCGGACGGGCACGTAGTAGCCCACCCCCGGCCGCCAGCTGAGCGACAGGCCCACCAGCTCGGCCCACATGGGTCGCCGGCTGGTCGTCTCGGTATCGACGCTGAGGCGGGTGACCTTCTCCTCGCGGATCCACTGCGCCAGGGCGTCCAGGGCCTCCGGCGTGTCGATGAGCCGCAGGTCGCAGTCGGCCGCCGCGCGGGGCCCAGCCGACGACGCCACCGGTTCGCCCGGCGCGGCCTCGGGGGCGGGCGCCTCAGCCGGGGCCGGCGGCGCCGACTCGGGTGAGCCCCGCTCGGCCGCGAGGCGCTCCAGCCGTTCGATCAGCCGGTGGAAGCCCAGCTGCTCGAAGATGGGCTTCACCGCCGGCAGGTCCACGCCGTGCCATTCGCACGCCTCCAGGGCCGTGGGCAGCTCCAGGTCGCGCCGCAGCTCGATGAGCCGGCGGGTCAGGGGCAGCTGCTCGGCGAAGGCCCGCAGATTCCCGGCCAGCTTGGGCGTCTGCTCGTCGGCGTGAGCGACGACGGCCTGGGCGGTGCCGTACTTTTCGATGAGTTTCACGGCCGTCTTGGGCCCGACGCCCTTGACGCCGGGGATGTTGTCGACCGTGTCGCCGATGAGCGTCTGGACCTCCAGGGCCTGCTCGGGGCGGTAGCCCTTGCGCTCGGCCAGGGCGTCGGGGTCGATGGTCTCGTCGTTCATCGGGTCGTACATGGCCACGAAGGGCCCCAGCAGCTGCTCGAGGTCTTTGTCTCGGCTGACCAGGACGACCCGCATGTCGGGCCCGGCGAAGCGTTGGACGGCGCTGGCGAGGTAGTCGTCGGCCTCGGCCCCGTCGCCCCGCCAGATGGGGATGCCCAGGGCCTGCACGATTTCCACGATCCGCCGCTCCTGGGGGGCAAAATCCTCTGGGGGCGCGGGCCGCGTTGCTTTATACTGGGGGAACGATTGGGTCCTCTCCAGCGAGGCCACCGGCGAGTCCAGGGCCATGGCCAGGTAGTCCGGGCGATGGCGCTCCAGGAGGCCCAGCAGGCTGGTCGTGAAGACGTAGGTCGCCCGCGTCGGTTCGCCGGCCGGGCTGGTCAGGTCGCGAAAGGGCGCGAAGTACGCCCGGTAGATCTGGCTATGGCCGTCGAGGATGTAGAAGGTCTTCACGGCGGCTCTCCCGGGCTGCAGGTGGCGGTTGGCGGCGACCCAGTGAAGGCTACCCATGGCGGCCGAAGGCGTCAACGGTGGCCCCGCCCAAAAAAGTATTGACGCAGGCCGGGCTCAGACCGATACTTCGGTCCATGGTCCCGCCTGAACCCGCCGGCCGGCCTGGCCGAAGGGGCAGACGGTGCCCCAACCGGCGGCAACGGAACCCTCGTATTCTAAGCTCCCCCCGAGCCTGGACCGCGTACACACGCTCGATCGAAGGAGTCGTAGCATGGCCCGCGTAGTGCAACGCCAGACCAGCCCTCCCTACCTGTTGTTCCTCTTCCTGTTCCTGTTCCTGATCGCCACCACGGTCGCGATCATCTTCTACACCAAGTGGTCGGACACCTCCGGCGCCCTGGCGCGTGCCCAGAGCGACCAGGAGACGTTCTACCGCCCCAGCGACATCAACGACCCGGCCGTCTCGGCGATGGTCGCCCAGGCCCGCCAGGGCCGGACCACCGTCCTGCGGCAGATGCTCAAGGAGCAGGGCGACCTGGCCGCCGCCGTCACCGGCACGGCCGTCGACGCCCAGCAGGCCATCACCGAGGCCCAGACCACCCTGGCCAGCCTCGAGGCCTCCACGGGCCTGGTCGCCCTGGCCCAGCAGCAGAGCAAGGACATTGAGGCCCTGCGCGAGCAAAACAAGCAGCTCTCGGCCCAGAACGACCAGCTCGCCGCCAACCTGCAGGCCCGCAGCCAGGCCCTGGCCCAAGCCCAGCAGGAGTTCACCAGCCAGGTCGACCAGCTCAAGCAGCAGCTCCAGGGCGAGCAGACCAAGCTCAGCGACCTGACCGGCGGCATCACCACCCGCATGGGTGGCCTGCGGAGCGAGTTCAAGCAGCTCAGCGATGAGAAGGACCGCCAGATCAGCCTGCTGATTCAGCAGAAGAACGACCTCAACCAGCAGCTCGCCGACCGCGACGCCCGCACGGTCGAGCTGCTCAGCGAGCTCGAGAAGCGCAAGCCCGCCGGTCCCGGCATGGCGGCCGCCACCACCCCCGACGGGCGGGTCCTGCGGGTCCAGCCCGACCTGGGCATCGCCTACATCAACGTTGGCGCCCGCGACCGCGTGAAGGTCGGCATGCCCTTCGAGGTCTACAGCGCCCGCAAGGGCATCAGCGACGAGGGACGCGGCAAGGGCTCGCTCATCGTCACCGACGTCCAGGCCGGCACCGCCGAGGCCGAGATCACCCGCTGGCAGGGCAGCGACCCGATCATCGAGGGCGACCTGATCGGCAACATCGCCTTCGATCCCAACCGCAGCTACACCTTCGTGGTGATGGGCGACTTCGACATCAACGGCGACGGCCGGCCCGACCCGCTCGGCCAGCAGCGGGTCAAGCAGCTGATCCTCGAGTACGGCGGGCGCCTCGCCGACGAGGTCAGCGTGGACACCGACTTCGTCGTCATGGGCACCGCGCCCAACCCCGGCCGCCAGCCGCGGGACGACGAGCCCGAGACCACCCGCATGCTCTACCAGAACCGCATGGCCGAGGCCGGCGGCTACCAGTCCGTCCAGCAGGCCGCCACCGCCCTGCGGATCCCCATCCTCAACACCAACCGCTTCCTGTCCTTCCTGGGCTTCACCCCCGAGGTGCTTAAGTACTAGCCCATAGGCCCTGACGCGAACCCCAGGAGCCCGCCCCCCCACCGGGGCGGGCTCCTTCTTTTCATATAGCCCCGGGCTTGCCCGGGGTCTTCGCCTCCGAGGGAACGTCGGGCCGTGGTGAAGCGCCCGGAAGAGACCCCACGGATTGCGGTTCGCTGTCGCGAACCTCCATCCGTGGGCTTGGAGAAGACGGCAGGGCGCCCCATCGGTGCGCAGAAGAACGCCCGCGGTCCGTGCGCGACGGGCCGCGGGCGGTCGGGGATTCTTGCGGACGCGGTCGCTACTTCAGCATCGCCTCGAGGCGATCGAGGCCCTTGTCGATCTGCTCCATGCTGGTGGCGAAGCTCAGGCGGATGCAGCGGTCCTCGCCGAAGCTGTCGCCGGGGACGACGGCGATCTGGGCCGACTCGAGGGCGGCGGTGGCGAAGTCCATCGAGCCGTTGATCTTCATGCCGCCCATCGTCTTGCCGTAGTGGGCCGAGATGTCCGGGAAGCAGTAGAACGCCCCGTCGGGCTTGACGCAGGTGACGCCGGGGATGGCGTTGAGGCGCTGGCACATGTGGGTGCCCCGCTTCTCGAAGGCCTGGCGCATGGCCTCGACCTCGTCCTGCGGCTGGGTGTAGGCCTGGATGGCGGCCTGCTGCAGGAACATCGGCACGTTGGAGACCTGCTGGCTCATGAGATTGTTCATGGCCTTGATGACGTCGGTAGGCCCAGCCGTCCAGCCGAGGCGCCAGCCGGTCATGGCGTAGGTCTTGCTCAGGCCGTTGAAGGTGACGGTGCGGGCGAGGATCTCCGGGCTGATCGAGCCGAAGCTGATGAACTCGGTGTCGCCGTAGATGAGCTTCTCGTAGATCTCATCGCTCCAGACGACCAGCTCGGTCTTGAGCACGGCCTCGGCCAGGGCCCGCAGTTCGCCCGGCGTGTAGGCGACGCCGGTGGGGTTGGACGGGCTGTTGAGCACAAGCACCTTGGCCCCGGGCTGCTTGCCATACTCGAGTACCTGCTCGGGCGTGATCTTGAACTGGCTCTCGGGGCTGGTGGGGATGTAGACCGGCTCGGCCCCGGCCAGCTGGGCGAAGGCGGGGTAGCTCACCCAGTAGGGCGTGGGGATCAGCAGCTTGTCGCCCTCCTGCAGCATCACCTGGGCGCAGTTGTACAGGGCATGCTTGCCGCCGGCGGTGATGGTGACCTGGTCGGCCGAGAGGTCCAGACCGTTCTCCTGGCGGAGCTTGTTGGCCAGCACCTCGCGCAGGGCGGGCATGCCGTTGCTCGGGCCGTACTTGGTCAGGGCGGGGTTGTCCAAGGCGGCCTTGGCGGCCTGCTTGAGGAACTCGGGCGTGTCGAAGTCCGGCTCGCCGGCGCCGAAGCTGACGACGTCGATGCCCTGGGCCTTCATCTCCTTGGCGCGGTTGGTGACCGCGAGGGTCGCACTGGGCGGCACGCGCTGGATCCGGTCGCTCAGTTTCACGAGGCTGCTCCTTTGAGTATGGGGGTTGACAAGAGCCCTCCTTCTACCAGTTGGCGCCAGAATGTCAATGGGCGGCCCGCCAGTCATACTCCTCCCGGCCGGATCCAGAGGCAGACAATGTACGACTCCCCCCCCGCAGCCAACAGCCCGGGGCTCTGCCCAGGGCCCTGAAGGGGCATGGATCGGAGCCCCGAAGGGGGCGTGGTTCGGAGCCCTGAAGGGGCGGCAGTGCCGCACCGTGGCGCACTGCCGTCCCTTCGGGGCTCAACTCCTAACATCTTCCTGAACTGGGTCTTAGGCCCCCGGCGAAACACTGCCGCCCCTTTGGGGCTCCGAACCAGCCGGTCCGACAAGGTTCCGACGGGCTCGACCATCGGCCCGCGTCCCCGGCAAGCCGCAAGTTCAACAGGCAAAGAATCGTAATGACCCCGGCCGGCGCCCGCGGGCTCAAGCGTTTGCCCTCCGACATCCGATAAACACCTTAGTCATGGATGGCGAACCCTTCAACGCTGCGCTGCTGGAGACGCTGGCCTCGACGCCGGGACGCTCGGCCGAGCGGGCGCTGCTGCAGATCGCCCAGGTCTCGACCGGGCCGCTGCAGGCGGCGGCGGTGGTGGCCCTGCTGCGCCGGCGGGAGGACCGCCTGGCGTCGGCCGTCGCGCGGCTGGGCGGGGCGCTGTCCACCGATGCCCGCAAGGCCATCCAGGCCGAGCCCGCCCTGGTCGAATGGGTCGCCAAGGCCGGCCTGGCCGACCCCGACCCCGCCATCCGCCTGGGGGCCGTCGAGACCATCCGCCGCGCGGGCTGTACCAGCTGCGCCTATCTGCTGGCGGCCGCCCTGGGCGACGCGACCGGGCGGGTGCGTGTACTGGCCGCCCAGGCCCTCCGCGCGATGGTCCGCATGGCCCGCCCGCAGCGGCGCGTGCCCGGCGAGCACCTCCGATCGGCCGTGCGCAGCGCGATGGCCAACTACGCCTACCACCAGCGGCCCGAGGTGCTCCAGGCAGCCGTCGCCCTGGGGTTCCACTGCCCTGCCGAGGTGCTGGCCCAGTTCGACCGCCCCGCCGCCCGGCTGGCGGGGCCGCTGGAGCAGGCCCTGCGGGGCCTGACGCCTGAGGAGATCGGCCCGTTCGTCTTCGCCCTGCTGCGCCGCCCGTACGCGCGGTCGGTGTCGCTTCGGCTGATCGCGCACGCGGGCTGGCCCCTGCTGGGCGCGCTGGGCCTGCACGAGCACTGGCTGGCGCTGGGGTTCGTGCGGCAGGCCCTCAAGGCCGTCACCACGCTCGACGCCGTCACGCAGGAGCCGGCCGGCCTGTGCGAGCTGCCGGCGGCCCGCCAGGGAGGGGCCATCCGCCTGGCCCTGGCGTGCGGCCTGCCCCCTCGGCAGCGGCAGATGATCCTGGCGGTGGCCCTGACGGGCGATGTCTCCGCCG
>JAWLCG010000225.1:0-8168 GCA_041687295.1 Phycisphaerae bacterium
CATCACCGGCCTGCTGCGGCCGGAGCGGCTGGTGGACTACCTGCGCCACTGCGTGATCTTCGAGGAGGACGACCGCACGGGGGCCATCGTCAAGAAGGAGGCCGGCTACCACCAGTTCCGGGCCGTGCGGGCGGCGCGGGCGTCGGTGAAGATGGCCCTGACCCCGCCGGCCGGCCACGGCGACGGGCGCGGCGGCGTGATCTGGCACACCCAGGGCTCGGGCAAGAGCCTGACGATGCTCATGCTGGCCGGGGCGCTCATCGGCGACCGCGAGCTTTTCAACCCCACCATCGTCGTGGTGACCGACCGCAACGACCTGGACAACCAGCTCTTCGCCACCTTCGCCGGTGGCCGGGCGCTGCTGCGCCAGCAGCCCGAGCAGGCCGAGAGCCGCGAGGACCTCGCCGAGCGGCTCAACCGGGCCAGCGGCGGAGTGATCTTCACGACGATCCAGAAATTCACCGAGCGCGGCGGGCCGGTGAGCGAGCGGGCCAACGTGGTCGTCCTGGCCGACGAGGCCCACCGCAGCCAGTACGGCTTCCTTGACGGCGGGGCGCGGTGGATGCGGGCCGCCCTGCCCAACGCCACCTTCGTGGGCTTCACGGGCACACCGCTGGAGCGCGACGACCGCAACACGGCCGCCGTCTTCGGCGAGTATGCCGACGTGTACGACATCCGCCAGGCGATCGAGGACAACGCGACGGTCCCGATCTACTACGAGATGCGCCTGGTGAAGCTGCTGCCCGACGAGGCCGGCATCGACGAGGCCGAGCGCCGCCTGCAGGCCGCCACCGACGCCGATCGCCAGGGCCGCGACGTGCCGGCCGACATCGAGGTGCCCCTGGCGGAGCTCGTCGGGGCGAGAGAGCGGCTCAAGCTGGTGGCCCGGGAGATCGTGGAGCACTTCGAGAAGCGGCGGGAGGCGATCGAGGGCAAGGCGATGGTCGTCTGCATGAGCCGCTCGATCTGCATGGACCTCTACGACGAGATCGTCGCCCTGCGGCCGAAGTGGCACGCGAAGGGGGACAAGAAGGGCTTCGTGAAGGTGGTGATGACCGGCTCGGCGGCCGAGGGCGAGCGGGTGGCCTTCCACGCCCGCACCAAGGCCCGGCGGGAGGAGCTGGCCCGGCGGTACAAAGACCCCGAGGACGACCTGCGGCTGGTGATCGTCTGCGACATGTGGCTGACGGGCTTCGACTGCCCGCCCATGCACACGATGTACCTGGACAAGCCCCTGGCCGGGCACAACCTGATGCAGGCGATCGCGCGGGTGAACCGCGTCTTCGGCGACAAGCCCGGCGGCGTGGTGGTGGACTTCCTGGGCATCGCCGACCAGCTCCGCGACGCCGTGCAGACCTACACCCAGGCCGGCGGCGAGGGCAGCCCCGTCGAGGAGATACAGGCCGAGGCCGTGCCAGCCATGCAGCGGGAGTTCGAGGCCCTGCGGGACTTCTTCCACGGCCTGGACTACTCCGGCTTCACTGAGGGCAGCGAGGCCCAGCAGGTGCAGGCGCTGACGGCTGGGGCGGACTACGTGTTCGCCCAGGAAGACGGCAAGCGGCGGTTCATGACGATGGTGGCCGCCCTGTCCAAGGCCTTCGCCCTGTCGGTGCCGAGGCCGGAGACGGAGGCGATTCGGGACGATCTGGCCTACTTCCAGTCCGTGCGGGCGGCGATCCGCAAGCGGCTGGCCGACGACGGCCCGCCCCCGCCACCGGACGCCCGGGCGGCCGTTCGCCAGGTGATCTCCGGGGCCATCGCCTCTGACGGCGTGATCGACCTGTTCCAGGCCGCCGGCCTGCCCGACCCCAACGTGGGCATCCTGTCGGAGGAGTTCCTGGAGCGGCTGGCCGCCCTGCCCCACCGCAACCTGGCCCTGGAGACCCTCCGCAAGCTGCTCAACGACCAGATTCGCAGCCGGGAGCGTGTGAACATCGTCCAGTCCCGGACCTTCCGGGACTCGCTGGAGACCACGCTGACCCGCTACACCAACCGAGCCATCACGACCGCCCAGGTGATCGAGGAGCTCATCGGCCTGGCCCGGGACATCCGCCACGCCGTGGAGCGTGGTGAGGCGTCCGGGCTGAGCGAGGACGAGGTAGCCTTCTACGACGCCCTGGCCGACAACAACTCCGCCCGCGAGGTGCTGCAGGACGACACGCTGCGGATGATCGCCCGGGAGCTATCCGACCGCATCAAGCAGAAGGCCTCGCTGGACTGGACGCAGCGCGACAGCGTCCGCGCCGACATGCGCCGCACCGTCCGCCGCCTGCTGACCAAGTACGGCTACCCCCCCGACGCCCAGGAGGCCGCCACGCAGCTGGTCATCCGCCAGGCTGAACTGATGGCCGACGGCATCACCGGCAACGAAGGGTGGTAGCCCGTGCGTCCAAGGCTGAGTCCGTGCCCAACCTTCTGCTCTGGGTAAGCCCCATCGCCCACAACTTCAGAAGACCATGCCGCAAGGGGCCTCTTACTGTGTCTGACCTCGCCCGTGAGTATAAGTCACCGTGTCGGCAGCGAGGATCTCGCTGGCGAACCCCCAGCTGACAGCCAGAGCATCCGCCTTAACCTCTGCCTGAACGTCTCCAATGCCATCACAGTTCGCCACGTGCGCCAACTCATGGGCCACCAGGCCCACAAGCTGCTCATGAGTATACGCCGCCGTATCGCTTTGGAAGACCACGAACCAGCTCTCAGTGGGGCGTGGTGGCAGCGGGTAGACGGTGTTGGCCTTCCGGGCGCCTTGGATAACCACCAGCCCCCGTTCCCCCACAAGCAGCTCAAAGGCCTGCTCGGGGAGGCGAACAAGCACCTCAGTGATGGCCTTGCGAAGAGCGGCATCTGCTGTCAGGTTCCAGTAGTTGTCACCCATGAAACGCTCAACGTCATGCCCGCGGGACATGGCACGCTCCTGGCGTTCCGATAGAGTGCGGTTGGCGTGGTAGTCATTGAAAGCCTGTTCCACTTCGGCGACGGTGAAGGTCTCGTTACCCGTGTCAGAGCTCTCCATGAGTAGCCCTCCTGCCCAGGCCTGCAGCTCAGGTAAAGGGCGCCCCTGCGTGTACGCCAATGCCCTCAAGCCGTCAGCCACTCACCTTTCGGTGGGCATCTCCCTGTCGGTGGCGGTCCAGTCGGTGCTTGTGCGACCTGACGAACCGGCCTGTCCCGTCAGATGGACTGGGGCCACAGGATGAACTGTTCTACTGCTGGGCAGTTGTGTTCTTCGAAACGGACGCTGTTCAGGGAGCGACAATCGCTGCACAGATCCAGAACTGCACGCTCAGGTATGAGCCTCTCGACCTGCTGACAGGAGGTCCACCAGGCTTGATGGCAGATCCTGAGCAAGTCCTCTGGGTCCGGTGAAGGCCTTGGCCGCTGGCACATCGATGACTGCCGATGGGGCCAAGGTCGTACCATCTGCCGGCGCTGCCACAGTCGCCCGGGCAGGCCACTCGATTTCCTGTGCCGGCTCTGAGACCAGAACGGTCAGGATACGATCCTCGATCCGGCCGTCGCCGGTGGGGTCGTCGTCCTCCCTGATGGCCCCGGAATGGTCCCAGTCGGCCAGTACCGCATCCACGGTCGGCTCGGCCGTCAGTTCCGCCGGCGGGGCGGCGGCCACCAGAGCGGGCAGCGTAGAGCCCCAGTTGGCCAGGACGATGCTGAGGTCCCGATCGTCCACCAGGCCGTCCAGAAGCGTATCGCCCCCAGCCGGCCCGGCCCCCGAGTCGCCCCAGTGGCCCAGCAGGATGCTCAGGTCCCGATCGTCCACGTGGCCGTCGCCGTTGAAGTCGCCCCGCAGGTTGCCGTAGCGGAACGTTCGCGGCTCGGCCAGGCCCAGACTGGTTCTGGCGGTCACCTCGAGCCAGCCATCACGAATCGCCCCGTCGGGCCAAGTGAGTGTGACGCGGTCGCTGCCGTCGACGCCGGCGCCGTGGCGGACGCTGACGGTGGGGGCCGGGCCGGCGACCCAGGTGGCCCCGTCGGTGCAGACGCGGACGGTGAAGTCGTCAGCCTCCACTGGTTGGCTGCCGATGTGGGCGATGTCGATCATCAGGCCGTTCAGGCCTCGGGCGTAGCTGGTGACGTTCGCCGACGTCGACGCCTGCCCGGGTGCCAGGGCCTGCCGGGTCGGGTCGATGGCGGCATCGTCGTCCGTGTTGGCCGCCGGGTCGGCACCATCGAGGACGCTGTTGTTGTAGAAGACATGCTGGACCCAGACGATCGGCACCGCCTGCTCGGCCAGGGCTTCGTAGGCGCCGATGTCCACGACAATGACGCCGTCCCCGTCACCATCCGTCCTAGGCAGGCCGCGTTGATCCGCCACCAGGCCCTCCTCGATCGCGTTGGGCCATCGCCCGGCGTCGATGGCCGGGCTGCCTTCCAGCAAGGCATGGGTCCGGATCGGCCCACCGTTGTGGGCCAGCGGCCCAAGCCTCGCATCCAACGGGGCAGTAGCGGTGCCGACCAGGTTGCCGTTGGTTCCCTCCATCCATTGCAGCGAAGCCGTTTCTCTCACGCCGATCAGGTTGTGGGAACTGTCGGGCCGACAGGTGGCACTCAGATCGGACGGAGCACTGCCGAGGTGGTAGAGATTGCCGGCGAGCAATGAGTTGTGCAGGGCCAGCGTACCGCCCGCCACGCCCCCACCCGATACTCCGGATACGTTCTCTGTTACCGTCACATTGGTCAGGAAAAGCTCGGAGCCCTCCAGCCAAGCCCCGCCTCCCCTGCCGTAGGTCGCTCTGTTGCCGCTGAAGGTGGTGTTCACCGTCCTGCCTGTGAACGAACCTGTAGCCGCTGAAATGCCACCGCCGTTGTTCCTGGCGGTGTTCCCGTGCACAGTTGACTCGATCAGCCGCCAGTCACCGCTCGACAGGTACAGACCTCCCCCGTCGCCGGTCCGTGCGCCGTTGCCCTGGACCTCGACGCGCGTCATGTCGATCGTCGACCACTCCGTGAAAACCCCGCCGCCGATGTCGGCCTGATTGTCCTGGATCAAACTCCCGGCCATGCTCACCTGGCTCTTGCGGGCAAACAGGCCGCCTCCCCGCGCGTTCGAAAATTCATCTGTGACCCTGTTCCGCAGAAGAACCGAGTCTGTAAGACGCAGTAACCCCTCCAGGCAGTGGATGCCCCCGCCGCGCGAGCCGGCGATTCCGGTCCCGGTGTTATCCTCGACGGTCGTCCGGATCAACTCGGCCATGCTGCCTTCGATGTAGAGTCCCGCCCCGAAGCTGTACTCGTAGCCGCCGAAGCTGTACTCCTGGGCAATGATGGCATTGCCGCTCACAAGGCTGTCCACCAGTGTCAGCGAAGCTTCGTCACCGCCATAGATTCCCCCGCCATGTCTACGGGCGAAGTTCCCGCTGACGGTGCTGTCGTTCATCTCCAGTGAAGCCGCGGCCCCATTGTAGATGCCGCCGCCAAAGAAACTCACCGAGTTTCCATCGATGATGGTTCGCACGAGGCTCAGGCGGTCCAGGTTGGCGATTCCGCCGCCGTCGACTGCCGTGCTATCGGTCACCGCAGCATCCTGAAGTGTCAGATGGCCGTTGTGCACGACAACTGCGCCGCCCGTGCCGGCGTGCCCCCTCGTCAACGTCAGGTTGCTCAGGACCACTTCGGGGTCGGCGCCCCCGATCCCGATGATCCGGCTGGCCTGGGCAGCGTCGATCGTCAAGGGGAGAGCGGGTCCGTTGATGCTGACCGAGCTGTACAGAACCAGTTCCTGCCCATCCAGGACCGCCGTTCCCCCCGCCAGACGCGGGTCGAACGTCACCACCGACCCCACATCCCCAAGCATCCCGTGTACCAGCGCCTCCCGCAGGGAGGTCTGTCCGTCACTCCAGTCCGTCAGGTCCTGCAGCGTGGTCACCACCACGGAGGGCGCCTCTCGTGCAGGGTCGGGGGCGCCTGGGTACTCGTAGGCACCGAGGTCGGCGGTCCCATCGATGATCCGAGTCTGGCCGGCCAGGTCCTCAGCAAGGGGCGCGCCCGTCGCGTCGACGGTCCGGTGATTGCGCCCCAGGTTGATCCCCACACTGGTGGGGGAGAGGCGGTAGTCGCCCCCAGCGGCGTCGGCGAAGCCGGGGTCGATCCCGACAAGATTGCGGTCGCCCAGGAACTGCCCGGCGACATCATTCCGTTGCTCCTGAGCGGTGTTGATGGCCACGATGCTGTTGTACAGCAGCATGGTTCCGCCAGGACTGGAGGACTCGTTCCAAGAGAAGCCCACATTGTGGATTCCCCCGCCCTCGATGGTGGCGGTGTTTCCGCTGATCGTTACATGGGTCAAACTCGTTTTGCCGAGGTCGCTGTTTGTCCACGAGCCGACATTGTATATCCCGCCCCCGTAGAGCGCCGAGTTGCCGGCGATGAGCACGCTGGTCAGGTCCGCCTGTCCGCTGCTGCACAGACCGCCGCCGCCATGATTGGAGGCGGTGTTCCCAACCAGGGCAACCCGATCCAGTCTAAGGCTTGCGCGGCCCGGGTTGAAGATCCCGCCACCGCTACGGGAGTAATTTCCGCTGATCACGACGTCTCTGAGGCTCAGGTTGCCCTCGTTGTAGATTCCGCCGCCTGGCTCATCCGTCCAGCCGCCGGTGATCGTCAAGCCTGTCAGGCTCGCCGTGACAATGCTGGGAGGGACAAACAAGACCTCTATCACCCGGCTGCCACCCCTTGCGTCGATCGTCAGAACATCCGCGCCAGGCCCCGTCAGGACCAGGTCATCGGTGATCGCCAGTTGCCGCCCGGTCAGCACGATCACCAGCGGCTCGTCGGGGCCGGCCTCAGCCTGAAGGGCGGGCAGGTCGAAGGTGATGGTATCTGTCTCGCTGTCGCTGCCCGCCATGACGTCGGTCGTTGGGGCGATATTCGTGTTGGCGGCCTGAAGGGCTTCCCGCAGTGTGACCACGCCATCGTTTGCCACGACGTCGGCCAGGCTGTTGACCACGTAGGTTGTGCCGCTAAGCAGCACGCGCGGCTCGAGAACTTCGGGCAGGAAGGTGTCACGGCGGGGCAGGAACGGACGCTGGTTCTTGGTAACGTGTGACACGCAGGTCCCCTTAGCATAGACCCCAAAGACATCCCCGGCAGGCTCCTCCGAATCCGCTCAGGCGTGGCCGCTGCAGAAACTGGCCAGGGAACATGGTTGACGGCGATTATAAGGGTGACTCCCAAAGGCGCCCAGGCGAAAAGTTCGCAGTGAGACTCATCGCTAGTGGAAGACAGGCCCCCCTATGGGGGCGCCAGCAGAGGACCACAGGGCCTACCGGGACACCGTCGTGTCAAGTCATGGAGCATGGGGCGTGGGGTGCTCTTTCCTTTTCACCCTTTGTGTCTGGGCGCCCGGCCAGTGGTGGGGCGCTCTGGCCTCAGGTTCATTCCAGCGCGGTTGGAGACCGGCTTATACGTAGTGCTCAGCAGATGGGACGTTGGGACGATCGGAGGGGGGTGCCGTGGTCGGAGGCCGACCGTTGCGAGACAGATTCGTGCAGGCCCTCCGGCGGTCCTGCTGATGGACCGCTCCTCACGGCGTACGTACTGACGCCGCGAGCGCCCATACCTCCGGTCCGAACCCGCGGACCGCAAGCTGAAGGGATGAGAGTTCAGACGTCTACGTTCTGGGCGCGCGACAGCTGTTCCTGTGTCAGAATCGTGCGGATCTGGGGTGGCAGGTGGTACAGCTGGGCCCGGATGGCACCTCCAAGCGTGCGGTCGTCATCCAGGGCCTGTGCCGAGTCCCGCAGGTGGATGGCGACGTGGTAGAGCAGCTTCCGCAGCCGGTAGTACTGCGGGATGTCCCTCCGGTGACGGGCCTGCCGGTGGATCTCCAGCAGGTCGCTCAGCCGAGGGCTGTGGGCGCCCGGCATCGCCAGGAAGTGGTCGCCCCCGGGCGGCAGGGCAAAGACCTCATCGGCCGGCAGACCGACGCCGCGGAACAGTCGCTCGTATTGCTGGCTCCGCGAACAGAGCAGATCGACGATTCGCCTGCCCTGGCTGGGGCTGACGCTGCCCTTGAGGACGCCCAGGTGCCAGTCACCCGTGAAGCCTCGGCCGGGCAGGCCGCAGACCTGCATGCTGTCGATCGGCCCGCGGCCCAGCTGCCCCAGCACGCCCCGGAGCTGCGAGAACCAGCAGATCAGCAGGATGGGCTGGCC
>JAWLCG010000226.1:0-8140 GCA_041687295.1 Phycisphaerae bacterium
GGCCCCCCCCCGCGGCGGGGGCGCCCGGCCCCATCGCGGGCGGCCCCTCCCCGCCCTACGCACAGCCGACCCGCTGGCCGGCCGCGGGGGGGTATCCCGCGCCGGGGGGGTCAGGGCAAGGTGGCCCCGCGCGCGACGCCGCCCGGCGCGTCGGCGGACGCGCCGGGCGGCATGGCTGAGTCGGCTGAGTCAGTCGCGCGGGGCAGGCGGCTCCTTCGCACGGTCGACGGCCGCCTCGATCGCGCCGTACCCCAGCGCCGCCAGCACCAGGGCCACCAGGCCCGCGATCCGCACGGCCCCGGTCTGCAGGGCGTCCTCGTGCGCGGGCCAGAAGACCGCCGCGACGGCCGCTACCTGCGTGGCCAGCGCCAGCAGGAACTTGCGACTGCCGATGCGCTGCAGGAAACTTCGCATGGTTGTTCTCCTTTCGTGTAGAGGTCACTCCGGAAAGGCGGGTCCGTCCGGCGGTCAGCCCAGGATGGCCCGCAGGGCGGCCGAGGCCAGCTCGGCGGCCCGGCCCGCCAGGTCCAACTCGCCGCGCCCGTGGCGGTAGGCCTCGACGGCCCGGCGGAACTCGGGGCTGTCGCGGACCGACGCCGCCACCTGCTCGGTCAGCCGCACGCGGTCGATGACGCCCGCCAGGGCGGGGTGCTCGGCCGACCATTCGTCGAAGCGGCGCCCCACGGCGCCGGCCACCAGCTCGCGCAGGTCAGTCTCCATCGATCCACCTCCCGTGAATGTCCATCAGCCGCCGGCGGACGGGCTCGGCCAACTGCAGCTGGCGGACGAGCAGGTCGCCGGCCATCTCCAGGGCCTCGTCGGCAGCGGCCAGATTGTCCAGTCGCTCGGCCCCGGCCGCCTGGTCGCGGAGTTGCTGCTGGGCCAGGGCCCGCAGCGTCGTCGCGTAGGCCCGCCGGGCGCTGATGACCCACTCGGGGCTCAGGGCCGTCGGGTCGCCGGCCGGGCCCACCTGGCCGGCGGCGACGGCCCGCACGTCGGCGTCGAAGGCGGCATCGAGGGCGGCCGCCTGGGCCTCGAGCCCACGGGCCTCGAGGGCCTGTCGCTGCGCCTCGGCCCGGCGGGCCTGGGCGAGACCCGCGCGGGCGGCCGCGATGAGATCCACCGCCGCCGGCGAGGCCGAGCAGCCCGCCAGCGCCGCCGCCAGCAGCAGGCTACACAGGGCGCTTCGCATGGTTCACCTCCTGGGCCAGCTGGGCCAGCGTCCGCTCGAGCTGGCCCTGAATCTGGCAGAAACGGGTAAAGGCGGCGGTGTTGCGCTCCATCGCCTCGGCGACGGCGGTCATCCGCTGCTCGTCGCGGCGGATGCGGGCGTGGCTCTCGCTGAGCTGCTCCTCGCGCAGCCGGCTGAGCCGGCGCTCCCAGAGCCACAGCATCGCCATCAGCCCGGCCGAGCCGAAGCCCGTCAGGTCGTACAGCATGCCCAGAACGTCCATGGGGGGCCTCCTACATGGGGGGTTGGTTGAGGGTGAATTCCAGGACGGCCTCGGCCGAGAAGGCCACCGACTGGGCCGACTCGTCGCTGCGGGCGAAGGTGAGATACTGCGGGGCCCCGTCGACCATGGCCTGGAAGGCCCCGCCCACGCCGGCCAGGCGGTTGGGGCCCTCGGGCGTGCAGCTGACGGTGCCGATCATCTGGGCGTCGGCCCCGCCCAGGCCGCCCGGCTCGCCCCAGTCGCCGCCGCCCCAGCTGTTCCAGGTGCAGGGCGTGTTGGGCATGTCCACCGGGCGCAGGCAGCGGTAGACCCGCACGGTGCACGGCTCGCTCACGGCCAGCTCCAGGTAGCTGCCCGCGCCGATCGTCACGTCGTGCAGGCCGCGGGGCGGGTCGTACAGCAGCGGCCAGGCCACGCAGCGGATCTCGTGGCCCGAGCCGGCGTAGAGGTACCCGCCGGCCCAGTGCATGTCGGGCTGGCCCTCGTAGAGGCCCGAGCCGAGGATCACCCGCAGCCGCCAGCGCCCGCGGACGAGCAGCTCGACCGCGTGGCGCAGCTCGTTGACGTGGTCGGCCCGCGCCCACGTTCGGCCCGTCTGGATGACCGGATCGGTCCAGGTGTCGGTGCCGTTGAGCAGCGAGGCCAGCAGGACCTCCTCGGCGCCCACGGGCCCGTCGGTGACGATCCGCCGGCCGTCGGTGTGCAGCCAGTCCACCGCCCGCGGGTTGCCCGGCGAAGGACCCAGCGGGCCAGGCGCGGGCTCGGCGATGGTGACGTTGAGGTCGTAGCGGAACGGGCTGTACATCGAGCTGACCGTATCGTGGTCCTCGGCCGAGCCCACCCACAGGCCCGCGGCCGGGCGGGGGTAGGTGCGGGCGGGCTGGCCCACCAGTAGGCGGCGGCGGTTGAGGGCCTCGGCCAGGCCGGCCAGGTCGTCTGGCGCGACCCAGCTGCCCGGGGCGATCCGCTGGCCGGTGGTCCAGGCGGTCATGGCGTGGTCTCCACGTCGAGGTACCTGGCGTAGAGGGGATGGTCGAACACGTAGCCCGCCGTCGGCGGCTCGCCCGGCACGCTCACCGTCAGCACCAGCACGCGGGCGTCCAGGGGCGTGGCGTCGCCGGGGCCCAGGTCGCGCTCGGCGAGGTTGTGGGCCGTCACCGACAGGCCGCCCTCCCTGTCGACGGAGCCGCCGTCGGCGAGGGCCTGCTGCTCGACGACCGTGTAGGCCCCCGAGTCCAGGGCCGCAGCGACCCGCGCCAGGAACACCGTCGAGCCGCCTGGGGCGGTCGGGCGGACGAAGATCACCCATCGGCCCTCGACGTCCAGGGCCACCGCATCGAGCCCCGCCTCGAGCTGGCCCGCCTGGTTGGCCGGCTCGGCGAGGTTCAGCACCGACAGGGCCCCGTCCGCCACGGGCGCCGCAGCCCCCTCGGCGGCAAGCTCCAGCGGCACGGCCCAGTAGCGATTGGCCGCCTCCAGAGCCGTCAGCCGCACCAGTTGCACACCGCAACGGCCCGAGAGCTGGGCCCATCGGCCGAAGCTGTCCACGTACGCGTCAGTCATGGCTCACCCCGTGATCTCCAGTTGCGTCGTCCACTCCTGCCCGAACCGATGCACGATGCCCGTCACGCAGGCGGCCGAGCCGGCGCCGCCCGGCAGCGACAGGCCCTGTCCGCCGGAAGGGTCGATCCGGTCGCCAAGGTGGAGGCTCAGGTCCGGCAGCGGCAGCGTGAGGCTGGCCGAGCACGCAGCCACCTGGCGGGCACGGCAGGCGGCCCAGGCGGCCAGGCGCGGCGTGTCGTCGCGGACGGTCCGCGTCGCGCCGTCGCCCAGGACGCTGGTGGCGTGGACCACCTCGCGGCGCAGGCCCGGCATCCGCAGCGTGCGCGGCGCCTCGCCCGAGCCGGGGTGCTCGTACCGAAGCGGCACGTCCCCGGTGAGCGTGCCGGTGACCCTCAGCCGTAGCGTGCCCGCCCGGCCGGCGGCGAAGACTTCACCCGGCAGGGCGTCGTCGCTGAGGTAGACTGCACACTGCCGCTCGGCCAGCAGGACATGGCCGGCGTAGCGGGTCCAGGCGGCCCCGCCGTCGAGGCTGACCTCCACCACCACGCCCGCGGCGCTGCCGGCGGCGTCGGTCGACAGGCAAGGGCCCAATGGCCGGGGGTGCTCAAGGGCGAAGGCCTCGGCGTCGACGGAGGCCAGATCCGCCGGGGCCAGGTTCCAAGGGGCCCCGCTGTATCGGCCCGTCTCGTTGAGCACCCACCGGCGGAAGACGTCCTGGCAGGCGGGCCAGTCGGCGCTCTGGCTGCGGACGCAGTCGCGGTAGCGGTCGGGCACGGCGGCGGGGTCCCAGGCGCCCTGCAGCTCGAGGGTCAGCTCGTAGCGCGTCGCCGAGCCCAGGGCCACCACCGGCGGGGCGCCGGCCTGGCTGCCCAGCCGCACGGCCGCTCGTCCCACGCCATGGCCCCCCCGGCCGACGCCCTGGACGAACAGTCGACGCCGCGGCCCCTGCTGGCCCGGGCGGTAGATCTCCAGGCCCAGGCCCGCCTGCTCGCCCTGGGCCGCCCGCACCCGCAGGCCCGCCTGCTCGGCCACCGTCGCCAGGGCCTGCCGCAGGGGCCGATCGGTCAGCGGCAGCGGCTCGGGGTAGACCTCGCCCGCCAGGGCCAGCAACGCCTGTCGGCCGGGCGCAGCCACGTCGCCGGGCCCGTGCACGGCCAGCAGGTAAGCCAGGATCTCGCCGACCGACCACAGGCCGCCCTCGGCGTCATTGAGGGCGAAGGTCCGCAGCGTTCGGCCACCGTACGCACAGGTGGCCGGGTGGGCCAGCGAGCCGGGGCCGTTGAACCCCAGCGCCACCTCCGGCCGCCAGAGCAGCTCGCCGTCGTCGCGCCGGCAGAGCCGTCCGTGGACCGGCCGGTCCAGCCGCTGCCACAGGGCGTGGCGGACCTCCAGGGCCACGCGCAGGCCGTCGGGCCCCAGCTCGACCTGCCGGGCCGTCACGACGCCGTCGAAGCTGTCGCCCTCGCCCACGGCCCGCAGGCGCGCGCCGACCGCCGGCAGGCTGGCCGGGTCGTCCGCGGCGCCGTCGCGGGCCACCAGCTCCAACTGGCCGAACTGGGGCCCCGGGGCCACCTGCCAGCGCTCGACGGCCAGGTCGTGGCGGCGTCGGCCGTCGACCCACACCGCCGGCAGCACGGCCGGCACGACCCGTGAGCCGCCGGGCCAGGGGGGTATCGTGATGCGTGTCATGGTCACCTCACAGGATCAGCGGGGCCGGCACGGCCCCTTGTGCGGGCACGGCCACGCAGGCCGACGGCCCGGTCCAGTCGCCGCGGCGGGCCCGCACGGCCAGCGCGGCCGGGGGGTTCGCCACCGTCAGGCGATAGTCGACACTGGGGCCCGCCCCAGCCTCGACGACGGCCAGAGGCTGGGCAGCGTCCCAGCCCCCTGCCCCGTCGGGACCCAGCACCTCCAGCGACGCCGGGGCGACCTCGCCGGCCTCCAGGCGGACGCGCCAGGCCAGCGACACCCCCGCCGCCGTGTGCCCGGCCGTCAGGTCGACTGGCCGGGGCAGCCGCGGCGACGGACCGGACGGGCCGGCCGTTACGGTGCACAGGACGTGCGTGTTGGCCTCCTCCATGCCCGCATCGCTGACGGCCCGCAGGCCGTAGCACCAGGTCTGTCGCGGCTCGTGGGCCAGGCCGGCCGCCGAGCGGATGCGGGCCGCCCCGGCCGGGGCGAAGCCGACGGGCTGGCCGTAGTCGATGGCCTCGGGCCGATCCGGCCCGCGGTAGAGTCGGTAGCCCCCCGCCCCGCAGTCCAGCCAGGGGGGCTGGGCCGCGAGCGGGTCACACTCGAACGGTTGCAGGGCCGCGATCACGTCGGGCCTCCTTTCTCAGTGGGCGCCGGGCTAGATCGTTTTGCTCGCGAACCTGCGGGCGCGTTGTGCCAGGTCAGGCACGGCCCGGCCGAGATGCCCACGGATGGCAATCCGTGGGCGTGGCCAAGACCTTTACTCAACCCGCAGGCGCAAGCGCAAAACGGGCTACAGGATCTCCGAGGCCTCGCGGTTGCCGCTGCCGGTGAGGGTCACGCGGGCGACGGGGGTCTGGCCGTCGCGGCCATTGACGGTCCAGGTGCCGCTGGCGGCGTCGTAGCGGGCGGCGCCGATGCGGGCGGCCACGAGCACCTCCAGGGCCTTGCGCAGCGACAGGGGCGCGCCCGTGGAGTCGACGTCCTGCTCCAGCAGGTCGCCCAGGCCGACCGAGGCCGAACCGTTCCAGTCCAGCCCGTAGCGGGCCAGGCACTCGTCGCTGAGGGTCGGGGCGGGGCCGGCCTGGGCGAAGAGCTCGACCTCGTAATGGCCCGGCGTGTCGATGGCGGGCGGGAAGTCGGCCAGGTAGCGCCGCGAGCCGGCGGGGCTCTCGGCCAGGCCGATCGCGCAGGCGGGCCAGAGCTCCAGCGTCAGCGCCTGCCAAGCGGCGCCGGTCCAGACTCGGCCGGCCGGGTCTGTCAGGACGGCGTAGAGGCTCGCGGCGGAGGCGGTGTGGCGGTGGCGGATCTCGTTGGGCACGGTCAGGCCTCCTCGCTCACGTGGTAGTCGCCGGCGACGAGGTGCCGGCAGCGGTTGCACGGGTCGCCGCCGAGGCGGAGGCTGCCGGCGAAGACGCAGTCGGCCGCGTGCGGGCAGCCGCGGGCGGCCGGGTCGGACGGGGTGCGGACGACGGCCTCGCGGGCCTGCAGGATGTCGGGGATCGGGGTGGTCATGGGGGTCACTCCTTCACGGTCAGGGTCAGGCGGATCGCGTCGAGCTGGCTGTAGAGCACGCCGCTGGCGCTGGTCTCCTGGACGCTGGTCTGGGCGAAGAGGCGCAGCCGATCACCGGCGGCCAGGCCGGTCGGGTCGAGGGTGAAGCTGTGCTCGGCCGTTGCGGCTAGGGCCTGCGGGGCGGTGGTGCAGCGATCGGCCAGGACGGTGCCGTCGTTGGCTACCGCGCAGCAGATGACGGCCAGCGTGCAGGTGCCCGGCGTACCCGAGCCCCCGACCCTGGCCACCACGGCCAGGCCGATCGGCTCGCCGGCGACGTACTCGGGGGGCAAGACGGCCTCGAACAGCAGCGTCTCGACGCTGGTGTTGCCCACGGTGTAGCTGCCGTTGACGCGCAGCCAGCCCAGGCCCCAGCCTCCGCCCTCGATGAAGAACTGCCCGGCCCCGCCGGTGCTGCTCAGGGGCGTGCCGTTGGCGTTGAGCAGCCGTTCGGGCGTGACGGGGTAGCCCCGCACCACCGGCCCGCTGGCCGGCAGCGGCGCCTCGACGGTGCGGTAGAGCGCCCAGCCGCGGCAGTCGGTGACGTCGGCCGGGCCGTAGGTGCCGCCGGCCGTCACGATCGTCGCCAGCGGCACGTGGGGCGCCGAGGCCGCGTCCGGCCAGCCGTCCTGCGTGACCGACAGCGTGCCGTCGGCCAGCAGGGCCAGGTAGTTGGTGGCGTTGTCGGCCAGGGCCACCGCGGCGGCACCGGCGAAGGTCACCTCGGTGCCGTTGGCCGTGGCGAATCGGCCCGCACGCACGCCGCAGGTCATCGCGGCGTCGGGGTAGACCCGCAGGTCGCCGGCCCGGCGGGCGACGTCGAGCAGGCGGTAGAGCATGCGGTAGAAGCTGGTGTAGTAGGGGCTCTCGCCGATGGGCGGGTAGAGGACGCCCTGCTCGGCGTCAGCCAGCCCGCTCAGGGCGGTGAGGGTCGCGTCGTCGGGGTAGAGTTCAGCCATGGTCAGCCTTTCTCGATGGCAAGGGTGATGCGGTCGCTGTCGGCGTCGTAGTCCAGCAGGCTCAGGGCCCCGGCCGGCGGGGGCGGGGGCGTGGCCAGCACGGTCAGCGTCGTCTCGTCGGTCGGCGGATGGCCAGGCCGAACGGTGCGGACGCGGAGGCGGCAGCGGCCCTCGACGGTCAGGGGCACCTCGGCCCGCAGCAGCTGGCCGTCGAAGCCGAACGGCCCGGCCCCGCAGGCGCCGTGGCCCAGGCCCGGGGCGAGGCTGCCGTCGTAGCCGAAGCCGCCCCCACCCAGCGCGTCGTGGCCGAAGCCCCAGGGCGGCTGGTTGGCCGGCCAGAGCGGCTCGCGGAAGAGCACCCGCCCGGCCTCGTCGGCGACCTCCAGGGCGTCGCCGCGCCAGTGGGCCAGGGCCCGCACCACGGCCGGCCGGGCCAGCCAGCCGCCGCCGTCGCCGTCCAGGCCCAGGGCGCCGGCGGCGTCGATGTCGGCCAGGCCCTCGGGGCAGGCGGCGACGGCCAGCTGCTGGGCGGCCGAGTCGGCGGCGTGCACGAAGGCTCGCACGCCAGGGCCCGCCGAGGCCACCAGCCGTCCGTTGGCGTAGAGTTGGTGCCAGGCGCCCGTCCAGTCCGATTCGAAGCCGACCCGCCAGCGCGCCCCCGGCGGCCCGTCCGGCAGCGGCGAGGCCCGCAGGCCCCGCACGCCGCTGAGCGTGTGTGTAGTGGGTGTGGTCATGGCAGTTGGAGGTACTCCGCCTGGTAGTCGGCCCAGCAGCCCCGGCCGGTGCGGATCGGGCCGGTCAGCGCGAAGCTCCCCAGCAGCACGCCGGCGTGCTGAAGGCCGTGGTTGTCGGTCAGTGTGTGCGTTCGGCCGTCCTGCAGGGCCTCGATGGCCCCCGCGCGGGCGCAGAGCTCGGCGG
>JAWLCG010000227.1:0-8049 GCA_041687295.1 Phycisphaerae bacterium
GTTGCCGCCGCACTCCAAAGGCGCGGTCCGCCCATCGCGCAGGGACACCCAGGCCGGTCCGGCCGGGGTCGAAAGGGCGATGGACTCGGCCGCCCATGACGGGGCTACAAGAGATGTGTGGATGTCATAGGAAGGCATTCCGTGGGCTTGGGCCGGAGGCGCCTTGCGAACCCGTAGGCGCAACCGGTAGACGGTCTACAGGGGCCCGAGCAACTCGGTCATCTGGGCGGTGATATCGTCGCTGCGCATCAGCGACTCGCCGACCAGGATGCTCTGCACGCCGGAGCGGCGGAGGCGTTGGACGTCTTGGCCCGTGTGAATGCCCGACTCGCTGACCAGGACGCGACGGTCGTCGACCATGTCGGCCAGGCGCAGGGTGGTGGCCAGGTCGGTCTGGAAGGTCCGCAGGTCGCGGTTGTTGATGCCCAGCAGGACGTAGCCGCCGCGGGGGAAGCCCACCAGGCTGCGGACCTGCATGAGCTCGTCGGCGTCGTGGACCTCGACCAGGCAGCTCAGGCCCAGGCTCGAGCCCAGGATGATCAGGTCCATCAGCTCGGCCGGCTTGAGGCAGGCGGCGATCAGCAGGATGGCGTCGGCCCCTGCGACGCGACTCTGATAGACTTGGTAAGCGTCGACCAAAAAGTCTTTGCGGAGGATGGGCAGCTCGACGGCGTCCTTGACGAGCTGGACGTAGCTGAGGTGGCCCTGGAAGTAGTGCTCGTCGGTCAGGACGCTCAGGGCCGTCGCCCCGCCGGCGGCGTAGGTGCGGGCGATGGCGACGGGGTCGAAATCGGGCCGAATGACGCCGGCTGAGGGCGAGGCCTTCTTCACCTCGGCGATGAGGTTGGCGGCCCGGCGGGGCTTGGCGATCAGCGCGGCGTAGAAGTTTCGGCAGCGCGGCATGTCGGCCGACTGGGCCTTCAGGGCCTCCAGCGGCACGGCGGCGCGGGCCTGGGCGACCTCTTTGCGCTTGGTCTGGACGATCTCCTGCAATATATTCCTGGCCATCGTGATCCGCCGCATTCTGCTGGATAGTGGAACGCTTGAACGTCGGGAGCCTGGCGGCTCACCCCCGTAACAGTACACCGAGCCCCAAGGCGATGACCAGCATAAACACACTGGCCCAGTTGCTTTCGCAGGTGACGACCGCCCCGGCCGCCGAGGGGGCCGAGGAGGTCCTGCCGCCGGCTGTGATGGCCATCCTGGCCGGTCTGGTGGCGGTCGAGGCGCTGGGGCTCTGGCTGCTGACGGCCCTGGGGGCCGTGCGGCGCGATCGGCTGCTGCTGCGCCAGGCACCGGCGCGACCCAATCGGCTCCACCTGCTGCTGGCGCTGGGGCTGATCGTGCTGCAGTTCATCCTCGAGGGCGGGGCGGGGCTGCTGCTGGCCCCGCCCGCGCCGGGCGTCCCGGCCGAGCCGACCCGACTGACCGAAATGCACCTGGTGGCCATGTGGATCGGTCGGCTGCTGACGCTGGGGGTGGCCCTGTGGCTGGCCCGGCGGACCTTCGCGATGGGCATCGGCGTCGGCGGGCTGGGCCTGACGAGCCGCCGCCTGGGCTCGGACACCCTCCGGGGGCTGGGGGGGCTGCTGGCGGTCTACCCAGTCGTCCTGCTGCTGATCGTCATCGCCGTGCGCTTCGTGCCCCTCGAGCACCAGGGCCAGCACCCCGTGCTGGAGTTCGTCACCACGCCGGGCCGGGGGGTGGGCTGGCAGGTGCTGGCCGTGCTGACGGCTGTGGGACTGGCGCCGCTGCTGGAGGAGCTGATCTTCCGTGGCCTGCTGCAGTCGGCGCTCCGCGGGCCGTTGGGCGGGCCCTGGGGGGCCATCCTGGGCGCGGCGGCCATCTTCGCCGGCCTGCATATCACGGCCGGCCTGGGCAACCTGCACGCCATCGTGCCGCTGGGGGCCCTGGCGATCGGCCTGGGCTACCTCTACGAGCGGACCGGCCGGCTCTGGCCCAGCATCGTGATGCACGCCGCCTTCAACGCCATCAGCCTGGCCGCCACCTACGCCGAGGCCGCCCGCGCCGCCTGAACCAGCCCTTGCCCGCACCGACCGGTGGGGACTATGCTTGTAAGACGTCAATGCGTCACTGCGTCACTGCGTCAACGCGTCGCGACACCCGTGTGTGCACGCGGGCCCGCAGGGCGGGACGCAACAGAGCGGGCTTTACTTCTGCTGACCAGTGATACGGCCCCCTTCGCATGGCCGCAAGCGGCCATGGCACCCGATCGCGACGCACTGACGCAGTGACGCAGTGACGCAGTGACGCATTGACGCATTGACGAGACCCGACCTCAGCAAAGGATTGCCCCATGCCCCATGCCGCCCTGCCCGAGCCCATCGCCGTCGACTGCCGCGGCCTGGACCCTGCCGCCATGCTCCAGCGCGAGTGGCTGGTGGCCAATCGCCTGGGGGCCTACGCCTCGGGCACCGTCCTGGGCGCCAACAGCCGGCGCTACCACGGCCTGCTCATCGCGGCCACGCTGCCGCCGGTGGGCCGACAGATGATGGTCTCCAACCTTCACGAGCAGCTCGTCGTCGGCTCGCGGCGGTATGACCTGTCGACCTTCCGCTTCACCGACACCTACCACCCCGAGGGCTTCCGCCACCTGGTCCGCTTCGTCAACGACGCGGGGCCCACCTGGGAGTTCCGCTGCGGCGACTGCACGGTGACCAAAGAGGTCACGATGGCCGAGAACGCCAACGTCTCGGCCGTGCGGTACCGCGTGGAGGGGCCCCGCAGCGTCAAGCTGCTCGTTCGGCCCTTCGTGGCGCTGCGGGACTTCCACGGCACTCGCCAGGCGGGCAGCGACCTGTTCTTCGCAGCCGCCCCGGGCGGGGTGCTGGTGGAGGACCGCCTGCTGCACGCCCCACCGGTCTGGCTGGGCTGGGAGGGGGCGACCTTCCGCTCCGACGCGCAGTGGTGGCACCGCTTCGAGCACCCCACCGACATGCTCCGCGGCCAGGAGGGCTACGAGGACCTCTACTCGCCGGGCTTCTTCGAGCACGCCCTGGAGCCTGGGCAGGCCGCCCAGCTGACGTTCGCCTGCGAGCGGACCGGGCCGATCGACTTCGACGGCACACTCGCCGCCCGGCAGCAGCGGCTGGAGCGGCTGGTCGCCGGCGTCGGCGCCCCCGCCGACCGCACCACGAAACGCCTGGCCATGGCGGCTGACCCGTTCCTGGTCGTGCGCGACACGCGGGCGGGCAGCTCGACGAGCATCCTGGCCGGCTACCACTGGTTCGCCGACTGGGGGCGCGACACCTTCATCAGCCTGCCCGGCCTGACGCTGCTGACCGGCCAGCTCGACCGGGCCCGGCAGATCCTGCTGACCTTCGCCGAGGCGATCCGCGACGGCATGGTGCCCAACCGCTTCGACGACTACGGCGGCAGCCCGCACTACAACAGCATCGACGCCTCGATGTGGTTCGTCCACGCCGTCGACCGCTACATCCGCACCACAGGCGACACCGACGCCTGGCGGCGCGACTTCATGGCCCCCGTCGGGGCGATCCTGCGAGCCTACCACGACGGCACGCACTTCGACATCCACGCCGACGCCGATGGCCTGGTCGCCGGCGGCAACCGCGAAACCCAGCTGACCTGGATGGACGCCAAGTTCGCCGGCCAGGCCATCACCCCCCGCGAGGGCAAGGCCGTCGAGGTCAACGCCCTCTACCTCGAGGGCCTGCACATCATGGCCGAGCGGTGCCGCGGTCTCGACGACAAGGCGGCCGACCACTTCGCCGCCGAGGCCCAGCGGGTCGGCGAGAGCTTCGCCCGCAGCTTCTGGTACGCCGAAGGCGGCTACCTGTACGACTGCCTGGGCCCCAACGGCCCCGATGCGTCGCTGCGCCCCAACCAGGCCATCGCCATCGCCCAGCGCCACTGCCCGCTGCCGATCGAGCAGCAGCGTTCCGCCCTGCAGCGCGTCGCCGAGCAGCTGCTCACGCCGGTCGGCCTGCGGACGCTCGCCCCGACCGACGGGCGCTACTGCGGCAGCTTGGGCGTCACCTGGGAGAGCCGCGACCGGGCGTATCACCAGGGGACGGTCTGGCCCTGGCTGATCGGGCCGTTCATCCAGGCGTACCTCAAGGTGAACGAGTTCTCCGACGCCGCCCGCGCCCAGGCCGCCCGCTGGCTGGAACCCTTCGACGCCCACCTCGAGCAGGCCGGCCTGGGCAGCGTCAGCGAGATCTTCGCCGGCGACGCCCCCCATGCCCCCGCTGGCTGTATCGCACAGGCCTGGAGCGTCGCCGAGGTCCTCCGCGCCAAGCTGATGGTCCAGCGTGGCATGATCCTGTAAGGCGGGCACCGCCCGCCGACGACGGCGCCAATCGCCCCCGTGTGTCCCCATATAGCCCCGGGCATGCCCGGGGTCTTCGGGGGCGAAGGACCGCATTGAGAGTGAAAGGGATCGGATGACCCGATTGGCCCTGCTGATGGTGCTGTTGCCGGCGTCGCTGGCGTGGGGGCAGGTGTCGGCGACGCTGGAGGCGAGTCTGGCCCCGCCGGAGGGGCCCGCGCCCTACCGGTCGGCGACGCTGACGGTGCGGAACGACCTGGGCCGGGCCATCGAGGCGGTGGCCCTGCGGGCGGGCGAGGGCGGGCCGACGCTGGTCTACCCGCTGCAGGTCGCCCCCGGCCGGCAGCGGACGCTGGAGGTGGCCCTGCCGGCGATCAGCCCCGACCAGCTCTACACGCTGGGGGCCCTGGACCGCTACTCCAACGGCCTGGCCGACGGCGAGGCGGACGTGCTGACCGAGACGCTCGTGCCGGTGGCCTGGCTGGCCGAGCAGGTCAGCCGGGAGGCGATGGTTCGGCCGGCGGCGTTCGAGGCCTTCGCCGACCTTCGCGTGGACTGGCCGGCCGAGCTGCGCCGCCGGGCCCTGGTGCTGCTGGGCGGCGTGGTGGTGCTGGCGGGCTTCGTGCTGCTGATTCATCCGCCCCGGCTGCGACTGGTCGGGCTGGTGGGCCTGGTGGCTGCGGCCACCGGGGTGCTGGCGTGGTCGGCGTCGGCGGTCGCCCCCCCGCCGGCCGAGGCCAACCAGTTCGAGCTGCTGCTCCGTGGGCCCGACAACCGTCTGTCGCTGCGAACGCTGACCGTCCTGGCCGGTCGGCGGAGCGTGCAGGCCCACGCCCGCACCGCCAACGCCTGGGTCCTCTACCCGGACCTGGCCGCCCTGGTGGCCGACACCACGGTCCTTCGGCCGGCCGAGCCGGCCTTCTCCGACGGCGCCAGCGTCACCTACCGCGCCCAGCCGGGCCGGCTGCGGATGCTCGTCGCCCAGGGACCCATCCCCTCGGGCATGCCCTACCCGCCGGAGGTGCAGCTGGTACCATCGGCCGAGGGGTGGACTCTCACCCCCGACCGCAGCGCCGGGCCGGGCCTGCTGGTGCTGGGCGGGCGGTTCGTGCCCGTGGGCTCGCTGACGATCCGCACGCCCCGCCGTCTGTCCGCCGATAGCGCCCTGCCTCTGGAGCGCCTGCACAGCGCCCCGGCCGAGTTCGGCCTGACGCCGGCGACCCTTCGCCTGCTGCGCTGGCTCGACGCCACCCGCCGCTTCGAGCCGCCCTACCTGGCCTGGCCCGTCGAGCGCGATGGCCAGGTCCAGCTGCTCGTCACCGCCCTACCGTGAAAGGGCGGCCCAGTAGCCGCCGTCGTGGTAGCGATCGGGGCCGGCCTGGCCCAGGGGCGTGGTGGTGTGCTGCTCGAGACGCCGAAAGCTGCCCGAGCGGCGGAGGAAGGTCTGCACGACCTGCTCGTTCTCCTCCGGCTCGATCGAGCAGGTGCTGTAGATCAGCCTTCCGCCGGGCCTGAGGAACACCGACGCCAGCATCAGCAGCTGCCGCTGGTCGTCGGCGATGCGGCCCAGTCGGTCGCTGCGGAAGCGCCAGCGGGCCTCCACCCGCCGGGCCAGCACGCCGGTGTTGCTGCAGGGCACGTCGACGAGCACGCGGTCGAAGCTGCCCGGCTCGAGCCCGGCCACCCGCTCGGCCAGCAGCGTCTGGACGTTCTCCAGGCCCGTGCGGGCGGCCGAGGCGCGGATCAGCTCGAGCCGCTCCTCGCTGACGTCGGCGGCGACGAGCGTGCCCTGGCGGAGCATCTGCTCGCCGATCTGCGTGGTCTTGGTGCCCGGGGCGGCGCAGAAGTCCAGCACGCGCATGCCCGGCTCAGCCTGCACGGCCTGGCCGGCGGCGGTGGCGGTGGCGTCCTGCGGCGTGATCAGCCCGGTGTTGAACGCCTCCAGGCCGGTCAGATGCACGTGGCCGCGAAAGACGACGCTCCGCCCGTTGGCGTGGGCGACGGCCTGGACGCCCTGGCCGGCCAGGGCCTCGATGACGGCCTGCACGCTGGTTCGGCCCAGGTCGACGCGGGCGACGATCGGCGGGCGGACGTTGACCTGCATGCCCAGCTCGAAGGCGGCCTGCAGGTCCCCGCTGCGCTCCAGCCACCGGCGGGCCAGGTCGTCGGGCAGGCTGACGGCCTCGCCGAGGTAGCCGACGGGCTCCCGGGCCGGGTCGAAGAAGACGTCGCGGTCCAGGCCCCGCCAGGCGTCCAGCGACAGGGCGACGGTTCGGCGGTCGAGCGGGGGCTTGCCCGCCTGCACCTCGCCGGCGCTGCGCCCCACGTTGCGCAGCACGCCGTTGACGAACCCCGCCCGCCGCGGGTGGCGGGCCTGGGCGGCGTCGACGGCCTCGCTGACGGCGGCGAAGTCCGGCACGCGGTCCAGGAAGAGGATCTGGTAGGCCCCCAGGCGCAGGATCTGCTGCAGGGCGGGCGGCAGGGCCTTTTTGGGCTGGGCGGCAAAGCGGCGGAGCACCGCGTCGAGCGTCCGCTGGTGCCGCACCACCCCCAGCGCCAGCTCGGTGGCCAGGCCCGCGTCGGCCGGGGCGGGGCGGCGCTGCTGGATCAGCCGGTCCAGCCGGCCCGTGACGTAGCCCTGGCGGTCCAGCAGGGCCTCCAGGGCGATCTCTCGCGCGACACCGGCCATGGCTACTCGCCCCCCGCGCCGACCAGTCGATCGCCCGGCTCGACGCGGTAGCCGTTGACGAAGTCCCGCCAGGCCATCAGCCGTTTGCCGGCGACCTTGAGCTCGAGGATCTCCAGCCGACCGCCGCCGACGTGCAGACGCAGCTCGCGGTCGAACACGCCCGGCTCGCCCGGCTCGGGCTCGCCGGTGATCAGGGCCCGCGCCCGGGCGAGAATCACCCGCACGGGCGGGCGCCCCTCGTGGATGAAGTCCGCCGTCGCCCCGGGCCAGGGCCAGGTGCCGCGGATGCGGTTGGCCAGCTCCAGCGAGCTGGCCGAGAAGTCCAGCACGCCGTCAGCTTTGCTGAGCTTGGGCGCCAGCGTCGCCTTGGCCGGGTCCTGCTCGTGGGGCTCGATCGTCCCGGCCTCCAGGCCGGCGGCCGTGCGGACCATCAGCTCGGCGCCGGCCCCGGCCAGCTGGGCCCGCAGCTCCTCAGCCGTCGCCTCGGGGTCGATGGCGACCGACTCCTGCAGCAGGATTGGGCCGGCGTCCATCCGGTCCACCAGCTCGAAGGTCGTCACCCCCGTCGTCGTCAGGCCGTGGATGATCGCCCAGTTCACCGGGGCCGCCCCACGCAGCGCCGGCAGCAGCGAGGCGTGCATGTTCACCGCCCCGTGCGGGGCCAGGTCGCGCAGGGCCTGGCCGATCTTCTGGCCAAAATCCACCACCGCCAGCAGCGACGGGGCCAGGGCCCCCACCGCCGCGAGGTGCTCGGGCACGTTCACGTTGGCCACCTGCTCGACGCGCAGGCCCAGCCCCCTGGCGTGCGCGTCCAGGGGCGTCGCACGCACCTTGCCCCCCCGCCCCGCCTGCCGCGGGGGCTGAGAGACCACCATCGGGATCTCATGGCCCGCCTCGTGCAACGCCTGCAGGCACGGCACAGCCACGTCCCCGCTGCCATAGAACACCATCCGCATGCCTTCTCCTTTTCCAGTCGCGCAAGCATTGTGCCCAGCGCCGCCCGGCGAACCAGGGAAATCCCCCCGTAGGCCGGTCGATCGCCCGTAGG
>JAWLCG010000228.1:0-8013 GCA_041687295.1 Phycisphaerae bacterium
CTCCGCACGGGATTCCGCGGACGACTGAATAGCAGGTTGCGTGATCGACGCCCCACAATCTGCCCAGGCTGGCTTGACAAACGGCTACATAGCAGGGCTTTGGGTTCGCAAGGGCCGGAACTCCGGGGGCTCGCGCCCCCGGCTAAGCTCTTTCGCCCTTTCGGGGCTTCAGACCGCGGGCCTACGGGCGGCGGCATCGGTTGGCGGGCCTCGCTGCGCTCGAAGAGAGCCTACGGGGGGCTACTCGTGGCGCAGCGCGACGATGGGGTCGAGGCGGGCGGCGCGGACGGCGGGGTAGAGGCCGAAGACGATGCCCACGCCGACGCTGATGCCCAGCGAGAGGACCACGCTGTAGAGCGGCACGCGGGTGGGCATGCCGGCGAACTGCTCGATCATCCAGGGCAGCAGCAGGCCCATGCCGATGCCGATCAGCCCGCCGATGCTGGACAGGACGACCGTCTCGACGAGGAACTGGGTGATGATCTGGTGGCGTTTGGCGCCGATGGCGCGGCGGATGCCGATCTCGCGGGTGCGTTCGGTGACGCTGGCGAGCATGATGTTCATGATGCCGATGCCGCCGACCAGCAGGCTGATGCCGGCGATGGAGCCCAGGACGATGTTGAAGGTTCGGCGGGTGGCCTCGGCCTGGCGCAGCAGGGCGAGGGGCACGTGGATGCGGTAGTCGTCCTTGCGGTGGAAGGTGCGGAGCATCCGCTCGATGACGCCGGCGCCGGTCTCGACGTGCTCGGTGCCGTCGATCTGGACGAGGATCTGGTGCAGCTCGACGCGTTCCATCTGGAACGAGCCGGTGGAGCGCTGGATGACGACGTCGCCGTAGCGTTCGCGGGCGAGGTTGAGCGGCACGTAGGCGTCGACCTCCTGGTCGGGCGTCTGGACGGCGCCGGCGGCGCTTTCGCTGTGGACGATGCCGATGACCTCGTAGTAGTCCCCGCCGATCCGCAGGCGCTGGCCGAGGGTGGCCTCGGTGGCCAGCAGCCGGCGGGCGCCGTGCTCGGTGAGGACGCAGACGTCGGCGGCCTGGTTGACGTCGCGGTCGGTCAGCACGCGCCCGGCCAGCACGCGGCGCTCGACGAGGCGGAACCAGTCCGGCGTGGTGCCCACGAGGCGCAGCTCCATGGCCCGGCTGCCGAGTCGGCCCTCCTTGCGGACGACCTTGACCGGCACGGTGGCGCGGACGCTGGGCAGGCTCTCGCGGATCCGCTGCTCGTCGGCGTAGGTCAGGCCGTAGACGCTCATCCGCGAGCGGGTGGTGTTGGCCTGCTCGTCCTCGGTGGGCTTGATGGAGCTCAGCAGGATGTTCTCGCTGCCGAGCTTGCGGATGTCCTCCTCGATCTGGGCGCTGGCGCCCTCGCCGACGGCGAGCATCGCGATGACGCTGCCGACGCCGAAGACCACGCCCAGCACCGTCAGCAGCGAGCGGAGCTTGTGCAGCAGGAGGTTCTTGATGCCCAGGCGGACGTTGCGGATGAAGCGGACGGCACGCATCAGGACTCTCCCTCCACCCGGTCGACCCGCCCGTCGCGCATGTGCAGCTGGGTGCGGGCGTAGGTGGCGATATCGGGCTCGTGGGTCACCAGGATCACGGTCTTGCCCTGGGCGTTGAGCTCGCTGAGCAGCTCCATGATCTGCACGCCGGTGGCCGAGTCGAGGTTGCCGGTGGGCTCATCGGCCAGCAGGACGGCGGGGTCGTTGGCCAGGGCGCGGGCGACGGCGACGCGCTGCTGCTGGCCGCCGGAGAGCTCGGTGGGCCGATGGTCCAGCCGGTCGCCCAGGCCGACGCGCTGGGCCAGCTCGGCGGCCCGATCGGCCGAGCGCTGGGCCTCCCAGCCCAGGTAGTACAGCGGCAGCTCGATGTTCTCCCGGACGGTCAGCTGGGGGATCAGGTTGAAGCTCTGGAAGATGAAGCCCAGCTCGCGGAGGCGCAGGTCGCTCAGGGCGTCGTCGGTGAGGTCGGCGACGTCCTGGCCGTTGAGGCGGTACAGGCCGCTGGTGGGGCGGTCCAGGCAGCCCAGCAGGTTGAGCATGGTGCTCTTGCCCGAGCCGCTGGGGCCCATGATCGCCCAGAAGCCGCCGGTGGGGATCGACAGCGTCACGCCGTCCAGCGCGTGCACCTGCGTGGCGCCCATCTGGTAGGTCTTGCGGACGTCCTGGAGGTGGACCAGGCCATTGGCAGGGGCCATGGGTTACTGCCCTCCCGGGCGGCGCCCGCCGCCGCCGGGGCCGCCCCGCCCGCCGGCCTGGCCGCGGAGTTTCTGCAGCTCGGCCCGCTGCTCGTCGGTGAGGTTGGCGAAGAACTGCATCCGCTGCTCGTTGGTCATGGTGCGGAGCTTTTCGGGGTCCAGCCAGCTGGGCAGGGCGGGCGTCTCGGCCGGCTCGGCGGGGGCCTCGACGGCGGCCACCTCGGCCGGCGCGGTCGTCGGCGGGGGCATCTCGGCCAGGGCCTCGTTGGCCGTCGACGCCGGCGACAGCGGGGGCGCCAGCAGCACAGGCTCGCCGGCCTGGACGCCGTCGAGGATGTGGACCATGCGGTTGTTGTCCAGGCCGATCGTGACGGGGCGGGCCTGCGGGCCGGCCGGCGAGGGCGTGTAGACCACCGGCTGGCCGTTGATGCGGGTGACGGCCTGCACAGGCACGCTCAGGGCGTCGTTGTGCTGCTGGACGACGATGGTGGCCCGGCAGCTCATGCCGGGGCGCAGGGCGCTGCCGTCGCCGTCGAGCTGGATCTCGGTGGGGTAGACCTTCAGGTCGGGGTTCATCCACGCGCTGGTCGCGTCGGGCATGGGGGCGATCTTGGTCACCCGGCCCCAGAAGGTCTGGTTGGGCAGCGCGTCGACGGCGACCCGCACCGGCAGGCCCAGGCGGACCTTCTGCAGGCTCGACTCGTGGATCTTGGTCTCGACCATCATCGAGGCCGTCGTGGGCAGGTGGATCAGCTCCTGCCGCTCGGTGACCTGCTGGCCGGCCTCGAGGGGCTCGGCGTTGCCCCGCCAGCCCCCCTGGCCGCTGGTGGCGTAGACGACCATGCCGGCGACGGGCGCGCGGATCGTGCACAGGGCGATCTGCTCGTCGAGCTTCTTGAGCTTGTCCTGCTGGCGGGTCAGCTCGGACTGCTTGGCCGTCAGCTCGGCCTCGGCCTGGACCAGGTCGGCGGCGGCCTTGCGCTTGACGCGGTCCAGGGCCATGCGGGCCTGCTCGACGTCGCTCTCCAGCTGCGCCAGGTCGCGCTGGTGGGTGTACTGGGTCAGCAGGTTCAGCTTGCTCTGGGCCAGCGCGACGGCCAGCTCGGCCCGCTTGAAGGCCAGCTCGTCCGCCTGCAGGTCCGTGCGGGTGATGTAGCCCTCCTCGGCCAGCTGGCGGCTCCAGTCCAGCCGGTCCTGAGCCCGCTGAAGCTCCTCGCGGGCCAGCGTGATCTCGTTCTCGGCCTGCTGGAGCTGCTGGGGGTACTCGCCCTCGTTGTACTTCTGCAGATCGGTCTTGGAGAAGCGATAGGCCAGGTCGGCCTTGTCGATGTCGCTCTCGCTCTGGCTGCGGGTGACGGCGAGGTTCTCGCGGGCGCGGATGAAGGCGGCCTCGGCGTTGAGCACCGTGATGCCCTGCTGGGTCTTCTGCTCGATCAGGCCGCTGGCGTCCAGCTCGACCAGCAGGTCGCCCTCCTGCACGCGCGTGCCCTCGGGCACCAGCGACAGCAGCGTGGTCCGCCCCTCGACCTGGCAGCGGACGGCCACCTTCTCGCGGTTGTTGATCGTGCCGGCCTCGGTGACGCTGATCTCCAGCGGGCCCCGGCGGACGGGGAACAGGGCGGCCTGGGCATCGCCCTTCTCGCCGAGCCCCGCGCCCGAGACGCCCAGGGCCAACACGACCAGGCCCCCGGCCCCGCCGGCCAGCCACATCCAGCGCCGCTTCAGCCATCCGCTCTTACTGGGGGAGATATTCATGCCACAACCCTTTCTCGTCGACTTCCAGCACACCCATGTCCCGTTGCAGCTCCAGCTCGGCCACCCGGTAGTCCACCAGGGCCGCCGACAGGGCGTCACGCGCGTTGACCAGGGCCTCCTGGGCCTCCAGCACGTCGCGGATCTCGGCCCGGCCCGCCTGGAGGAACAGCTCCGTGCTCGCCACACGCCGCTCGGCCAGCCGCACCGCCGTCGCCTGGATCCGCAGGCTCTCGCGGGCCTGCAGCAGGCCCCGCAGCTCCGAGCGAATCTCCAGCTTGATCGAATCCTCCAGCTCCTGGACGCTCCGCACGACCTGGTCGAGCCGAATGTAGCTGTCGCGGTAGTCGGCGGCCTCGGCCGAACGCTCCAGGGCCGGGTCCAGCACCAGGCCCGCGTCGTAGAAGCCCAGGTCCGGGCGGAAGGGGGCGTCGCCGCTGGCCCCGCTGCCCAGGCCCCGCCGTCCGCCGGCCGAGCCGCCGCCGGCCAGCCGCAGGTCGCTCCGCAGCCGATCGGCGGCCACCACGACGCGGCGCTGGGCGTCGAACACCCGCCCCTGGGCCGTCCGCAGGTCCAGCCGATGCTCCAGGGCGATGGTGACGGCCTCGGTCGGGTCCAGCTCGTAGGGCCCGCCCCCCTCCCGCGTCGGGGCGTCCAGCTCGACCGCCGCACCGGCCGAGACGCCTGGCCGGGGGCCCGCCGACCCGATTGCGCCGGCCGGGCCACGGGCGGACGCCTGGCCCGGCTCCAGGGTCGTCACGTGCGCCAGGGCCTGGCGGGTGGTCTCGGCCAGCCGCTCGAGCTCCTCGCGCTCCAACTCGATCACCGCGTCGGTCGGCAGGCCCAGCACGCCCTTGAAGCCGTCCAGCCGCTGGGCGTAGGCCTGCTGGGCGGAGATCCACCGATCGCGGGCCCGCAGCTCGTCCTGGCGGGCCTGGTCGACCTGGATCTCCGGCAGCCGGCCCGACTCGGCCAGCCGCTGGGCGCGTCGGCCCGCGAGGATCAGCTGGCGGTAGTTCTCCTCGGCGTTGCGGACCTGGTCGAGCTGCTGGAGCACCGAGAGGTACTCGCTGGCGACCCGCACGGCCAGGGTCCGCTTGTACCGCTCCCAGGCGTAGGCGGCGTAGAGCACGTTGCGCTCAGCCTGCGTGAGCGGCTCGGTCACGATGTGCCGGCCCGAGCCCCGCAGCATCGGCACGTTGACGCTCAGGTCGCCCAGCACGCCGTACGCGCTGGCGCGGTCCAGCGTCAGCAGCCTGGCCAGGTCCAGGGCGAACAGGCCCGTGAAGCTCGCCCCGTTCATCAGCCGGCGCGACCAGCCCAGCGAGTTGCCGCTGGCCGCGTCCTGCCGGGCCGTGCCGGACTGCAGCTGGGTCGAGTAGCTCGCGTCGAGCGCCCCGGTGAAGGTGTTGGCGAAGGCGTCGCGCTCCAGGTCCAGGCCCAGGGCGGCCCGGTAGAGCTCCTCCTTGCGGGCCTGGTACTCGCGGTTGTTGGCGGCGGCGACCTGCAGGGCCTCGTTGAGCGTCAGGCACAGGGGCGTGTCCTTGGCGGGCAGGCTGGCCGGGTCGATCTCCGCCGGCGTGGTGCGGAAGCCCTTCTCGGGCCAGTGCTCGATCTCGTCGAGGTAGTCCGCCCCCAGCGACGCCGGCCCGGCCGTCGGCAGCCCCTGGCCCAGCAGCAGCCGGCGGCGCAGCAGGTCGGCGGGCTGGTCGATCGTGAAGGGCTCCTGCCGGCCCAGCGCGTCGCGCTGGGTGCCCTCGACGATGGCGGTCGCCCGCTCGTCGACGCCGCGGCGGTGGTGCTCCGGGCTGCACCCGCCCAGCAGCCCCGCCGTCAGCAGGGCCCCCAGGCACAGGAACATCAGGCACGTCACGCGCATGGACTCACCTCGCAGGGATTCTGGGGTTCTCATGGCCGGGCGTTCTGCAGGCTCTCGGCCGAGGCGGCGGACACAGCGGCGGGCGGCTCGGCGGGCCCGGCGCCGCGGATGAACAGCTCGACCACCAGCTCGAGACTGCGGTGGGCCGGGGCGACCTCGTCGGCCAGGTCGCGCGCCCGCGTGCGGAGCATGCCCAGCAGGAACGTCGCCAGCACCTCGGCCGGCACGTCGGGGCGGATGCGCCCCTCGGCCACGCCGGCCTGGATCACCTGCCCGACGGCCGAGATCAGCTTGCGCCGCTGCTGCCGCCACGACTGCCTGGCGTCGCCGCGGAACCAGTGGGCGCGGGCCTCCTCCGACTGCATCATGCGGAACAGCTGCCGCCGCTTGCCGAAGAACTCGCTGATCCGCCTCACCGTCGCCAGCAGCTGCTGCTGAAAGCCCCCTCCGTCGCCGGCCGCCTGGGCGACCAGGCCGCACAACTCGTCGAAACCGCTGGTGGCGGTCTGGAAGAACAGGTCGTCCTTGTCGCGGAAGTAGCGGTAGATCGTGCCCTTGCCGACATGCGCCTCCTGCACGACGTCGTCGAGGGTAATCTCGTGGAACCGTCGGCTGGTGAACAGCGATTCCGCCGCCCGCATGATATCCGCCCGCCGATCGCGCTTGGCCATGGCCCGGTCCTCAAAAATAAAACTGACTGGTCAGTACCGTTTGTACCGCGCCGGCCCCCCGCCATGCAAGAGGTTGCTGAATCGCCGGCGTCGCCCACCCCCCTGCCGGCGATGGCTGCGGCGCGAGACATGCCCGGCCAGGCCGCGTGAATCGGCTCCAGCCGGCTCAGCTCAGGGCGCCAGTCTTCCCCGTCGATCAGATGCAGGGGAGGCGCTTGAGTCTGTGCTGATCGACCTCGCTGGCAGCCCGACTCTCGCCTGGACCGTTTGGCGCTTGCGCCTGCGGGGTAAGCAAAGGTTCTGGCCACGCCCACGGATTGCCATCCGTGGGCATCTCGGCCGGGCCGTGCATGACCCGGCACCACGCGCGCGCGGGTTCGCGAGCAAAACGGTCTATCGCATGGCCAGGACGGCGATGCTGGCGGCCAAGCCCTCCAGGCCCTCGCCGGCGGCGGAGGTGATCGGGTCGTCGCAGGCCTGGCTGGCCTGCCAGGTCACGTCGCTGAGCAGCTCAACCCGCTCAAAGCCCGCCTCGCGGATGGCCTGGAGGTAGTCCTCGCGCTGCAGGGCGCCGGCGATGCAGGCACTGTAGAGGTCGGCGTCGTGGCGGAGGCCCTCGGGCAGGGGGCGGTTCAGGACGATGTCGCTCACCAGCATCCGCCCGCCGGGCCGCAGGACGCGGTGGACCTCGCCGAAGACGGCCGGCTTGTCGGGCGAGAGGTTGATCACGCAGTTGGAGATCACCACGTCGACGCTGGCGTCCTCCACGGGCAGCTCCTCGATGTGCCCCTGGCGGAACTCCACGTTGGCCAGGCCGGTGGCGGCGAGGAACTTCACGGCGTTGCGGCGGGCCAGGTCGATCATCTCCGGCGTCATGTCCACGCCGATGGCCCGGCCAGCGTCGCCGACCTTCTGGGCGGCCAGGAACACGTCCTTGCCCGCGCCGCTGCCGAGGTCGAGCACCACGTCACCCTCGTGGATGTACCCGAACGCCAGCGGGTTGCCGCAGGACAGGCCCAGCTCGGCCTCGGGCACGGGGTGGTCGGGCACGCTGTAGGCCTTGCTCTCGCCGCAGCAGCTGCTGCCCCCGCCGCAGCAGCTGGACTGGTTGCGGGCCACCTGGGCGTAGGCGTTGCGTACCCGCTCGTGCGTCTTGTCCGTGTCGTTGGACATGGTCTTTCTCCTGGTCCTGTCTCTTCATCACAACTCTTCGTCCAGGGCCTTGAGCCCAGAGCAGACGGTCTTCACCGCAGATCGCCCAAGGCAAGCCATGGGGGCTCTGCCCCTAAACCCCCTGGATTTACCGCTTTGGGGCCACCGGCATGGAAGGAGTTCCCGCCGCCCGACCGGCTGGGCCTGGGGACGGGCGCCTCAAGTCCCCTGCCGGGGGACGCCAATGCGACAAATCCCGGGGTCCGGGGCAGAGCCCCGGCGAGTGTGCCCGGGTCACGCCTGCGCGGGCAGAGCCTGCCACGCCTGCTCGGCCCGCCGCCGGCTGACTGCAAGCCGT
>JAWLCG010000229.1:0-7995 GCA_041687295.1 Phycisphaerae bacterium
GCCGGCAGCGCCACCGAGACCGACACGATTACCTTCGACCTGCCCGCACTGCAGGCCCAGGCCGGCCTGGGCAACCCCCTGGTCATCACGCTGACGGGCCCGAGCCTGGCGATCCTCGACGACCTGCACATCCTCGGCCCCGGGGCCGGTGTGCTGACGGTGGACGGGGCGGGGGCCGATGCCGTCTTCGAGATCACGCACACCGGCGGCGGGGCCGTCTCCGGCCTGACGGTCACCGGCGGGCGGATTGCGGGGATCTCCAACCGGGGCCCGTCGCTCGTGCTGAGCGACCTGGTGGTCTGCGACAACCTCTGGGGCGGCGTGACCAACGCCGGGGGCATGACGCTGACCAACGTGGCGGTGGTCGACAACGGGGGCATCGGCCTGGACAACAGCCTGTACGGCGATCTGACGGCCATCCACGTGACCCTGGCCGGCAACGGGGGCGTGGGCCTGCGCAACGAGGTCATGGCAATCACGCAGGGGACGCTCACGCTGCGCAACAGCATCGTGGCCCTCAATGGCCAGACCTACGGGGTGGCCGAGCTGAGTGGGCCGTTCAGCGGCGAGCGGAACCTGATCGGGATCGATCCGGTCTTCGCCGACCCCGCCAACGGCGACTACAGGCTCACGGGCCTGAGTCGGGCCCTCAACCGCGGCGATAACAGCCTGGCGGTGGACGCCGCCGGGGCGCCGCTGGCGTTGGACCTGGCCGGCCAGGCCCGGGTGGTCGGCGGCGCGGTGGACCTGGGGGCCCACGAGTACGCAGCCCTGCCCGATGCCGGCCTGGAGGCCCCGTCCCTCATCGTGACGACCCTGGAGGACGTGGTTGACGCAGCCGACGGGCTGACCTCGCTCCGCGAGGCCCTGGCCCATGCGGCCGTGGGGGATGTCGGCTCGACGGTCACCTTCGCCGCCGGCCTGGGCGGGGGCCGGCTGCTGCTGGGCGGCCAGGAGCTGTTCATGCACGGATCGGTCACGATCGATGCCCTGCCGGTCGGCGGGCTCACGCTGGACGCCAACGGCGCCAGCCGGGCGATGAACATCGCCCGCACGGACGTGGCGGTTTCGCTGAGGGGCCTGACGATCACCGGCGGGGCGGTCTCCGGCGTGGGTGCGGGCATCCGCAACACGGGCAGTCTGGACCTGTACCAGGTGCACGTGACGGGCAACGCGGCGGGCTCGGCCAGCGGCGAGCGGGGCGGCGGGGGCATCTGGAGCTCCGGCACGCTGACGATGGACCAGGTGACCGTCAGCGACAACACGGCCCAGGGCGAGGGGGGCGGCATCCGCATCCAGGGCGGCACGGCCAGCGGGACGGACATCGTGTTGAGCGGCAACACCACCAACGGCGCCACGCTCCGCGGCGGCGGCCTGTACGTGGCGGCGGGCACCACCACGCTCACCCGCGCGACCGTCACCGGCAACGCCGCCATCGGCAACTACGCCGACGGCGGCGGCCTGGCCAGCGGCGGGGGCTGGCTGACGCTCGTGGACGCGCTGGTCGAGGGCAACACCGCCGACGACGACGGCGGCGGCATCAGCTGCACCATCGGCCGGGTGCGGATGACCAACGTGACCGTCCGGAACAACTCGGCCGTCGGGGAGGGCGGCGGCGTGTTCAACCAGGGCACCGTGACGATGGCCAACGTCCTGCTCATGGGCAACACGGCGGGGGAGGACGGCGGCGGGCTCTTCACGAGCGGCTCGGCCAGCCTGGCCCACGTCACCATCGTCGCCAACGCGGGCTACCGCGGCTCAGGCATCTATGGGACCGCCCAGCTCAACAACAGCATCGTGGCCCTGAACTTCAACGGCGACAAGCCCAACGACCTCGACGGCAACCCCGTGGGCACGCGCAACCTGATCGGCATGGACCCCGGCTTCGTGGACCCCTCCGCGGGCGACTACCGCCTGCGGGCCACCAGCGTCGCCGTCGACCGCGGCGATGCGGCGCTCTCGCTCGACGTCGACGGCGCGCCGCTGACGGTCGACCGGGACGGCCAGCCGCGCAGTGCCCATGGGGGCGTCGACATCGGCGCCTTCGAGTACCACGGCACGCTGGCCGGGGCCGTCGAGGCGCCCTCGGCGGTCGTGACGACGCTGCTGGACGCCGTCGACGCCTCCGACGGGCAGATCACGCTGCGCGAGGCCCTGTTCTACGTCGGCCTGGGCCTGGCCGGCCCGGCCGTCAGCTTCGACCCGTCCCTGGCGGGCGCCCGCCTCGTCCTGGCGGGCCGGGAGCTGGTCGCCGGCAGCGACGTCACCGTCACCGCCCCGGCCGGCGGGCTGACGATCGACGCGGCGGGCGCCAGTCGCGTGCTGGCCGTGGGCGGCGGCTCGCCGGACGTGACGCTCGAGGGCCTGACCCTCACCGGCGGCCGGGCCAACGTCGGCGGGGCGCTGTTCATGAACAGCGACGGCACGCTGACGCTGACCGGCGTGACCCTCGAGGGAAACCTCGCCGCCGGCACCAACGCCCGCGGCGGCGGCATCTACCTGCTCAGCGGCACGCTGGCGATCGACGCCAGCACCCTCCGCGACAACACCGCCGACGGCGGCACCGCCAGCCCCGGCCGGGGCGGCGCGATCTACGCCCATGCCCGCCAGCTGGTGCTCAGCGACTCGACCTTCCGCAACAACACCGCCACCGGCTCGGCCGGCCAGGGCGGGGCCCTCTACACCTACGCCCACGGCACGATCACCGGCGTGACCTTCCAAACCAACACCGCCAAGAACGCCGGCGGGGCGGTCTACATGGCCGGCACGTACTATGGCCCGCTGACGCTGGCCAACGTGACGGTCAGCGGCAACACGGCCTCCCAGGGTGGGGGCGTCTACGTGGCGGCCGGTACGATGAATATGGTCAACGTCACCGTCAGCGACAACCGCGCCGACACCGCCGGCGGCGGCATCCAGACCGAGGGCAGCCGGGCCTACCTGACAATGCACAACACGCTGGCCGCGGGCAACACGGCCGGTGCCTACGCCAGCCCGCAGGACCTGCGGGGCCCGGTGCAGTCGGCCAGCTCGTACAATTTCGTCGCTGCCGCCTACATGAGCACCGGCCTGAGCAATGGGGCCAACGGCAACCGCGTGGGCACTCCCGGGGTGCCGCTGCAGGCCCGTCTGGGCCCGCTGGCCGACAACGGCGGGCCGGCCTGGACGCACGCCCTGCTGGCCGGCAGCCCGGCCATCGACGCCGGCAGCAACGAGCGGGCGGCCGAGGTCGGCCTGGATGCTGACGCCCGCGGCCTGGCGTGGTTCGACGGCGACGGCGACGGCACGGCCCGCGTGGACATTGGCGCCTTCGAACTCCAGTCGGCCCAGCCGGGGCCGGGCATCCTGGCCGCCCACGTGTTCTACAACAACAGCGTGATGGACGGCTATGACCCGGCCGCCGGTGAGGCGGACGACGCAGCCATCGACCCGCTCAAGCAGCCCCTCTGGCCCGGCGAGTCCGTCTCGCCGGCCAGCATCACCAGCTACGCCCGCGGCCTCAATGGCCTGATGCTCGACCTGACCGGCCTGGACGGCCACGCGGTGACGGCGGAGGATTTCGCCGTCCGGGTGTGCACCGACGGGCTGGAGTGGCAGACCGGGGCCGGCGCCGGCCGTCAGCGTCCGCGCGGGCGCGGGCCTCGACGGCAGCGACCGCGTGACGCTCACCTGGCCCGATGGGGCCATCGTCGATGGCTGGCTGGAGCTGACCGTTCAGACCCGCCTGGGCCTGGACCAGCCGCAGGTCCTTCGCCTGGCCAACCTGCGGGGCGACGCCAACGGCGACGGCGTCGTCGACGACCGCGACCTCAACCTCCTGCTGAGCCATTGGGGCTCGCAGGCGGCCACACCGGCCGGCGGCGACGCCACTGGCGATGGCCAGGCCGACGACCGCGACCTCAGCGTCCTGCTGGGCAACTGGTCGGCCTCGCTGGCCCAACTGCCCGCTGTCCAGGCGGCCCCGGCCGACGTGCTGGCCGCCCCGGCCCCGCTGGCCGAGGGCGTCCTGGCCCGTGACGGGGCCGCTGAGCCTCAGCCTCTGCCGATCGGCCGGCCGAGGACGCCGGCCCCGGCGGCCCGGGCGTCGCGGCTGACCGGCGAGGGCCCGGCCCCGACGGCCCCCGCGCCGGCCGAGGTGACCCCCGGCCGAGTGATCGAGAACATCGACAGCGACTGGTACGCCGGCCTGGTCGACCTGCTCGCCGTCGCCCCGTAGGCCGCGAGCCCCTCGAGCGTGCACGTTGGCCGTGTCGTCTGGCCCAAGCCCACGGAAGGCATTCCTGCCATATCTACACAAGTCCAAGGGGCCGCCATGCCCGGTGGGCGTGGCTGCGCTGTCTGGAGCCGCATCTTCGGGCGTCTGCTCGTCAGTCGCACCGCCCCATGGAGGCGCAGGGCGCGAGCGCAGTATGGAGTGCGGCGGCTTGACGCCGCTTTGGCTGGCTCTGTCGCAAGCGATCCAAAGCGGCGTCAAGCCGCCGCACTCCAAAAGGGCGGTCCGCCGATCTCCTGCGTTCGTGCCATTCGTGTTGATCCCCTGTACCTGGAGGAGTCCAGCGGGGCAGGCGAAGACTTGGCCACGAACGCCGTAGCCACGCCACCGGGGCGCTCTTTGCTGTCCGGAGACGCCGTAAACCCGGCCGACCATGGCGGGGGCTACTTCAAAGCTTGAACGATCTCGGGTATAACGGGGCCCGGGCGGGGGTGGCGGCTGGAGTAAAGGATGAGTATGCACGGCAGCGACATGGTGTGCGTGATCCTCGCCGGCGGGCGGGGCAAGCGGATGGCCTCGACGGAGCGGCACAAGGTGTGCTTCGCGGTGGCGGGCGTGCCGGCGATCGTGCGGGCGATCGAAACCTACAAGGCGGCCGGCCTGCGACGGTTCCTGGTCGTCGTCGGGCAGATGGCCGAGCAGGTGATGGCCACGGTGTCCGCCCATCATCCGGAGGTGTGCTTCGTCCACCAGCCGAGCCCTCGCGGCACGGGCCATGCCGCCCTGGTCGCGGCCGAGGCCCTGGCGGCCCAGGGCTTCCGCGGCGACGTCCTGGTGACCATGGGCGACAAGGTGACCCGCCGCGAGATCGTCCGCCGGCTGGTGGATCGCTTCGTCGAGGCCCGGGCCGAGGCCGTGCTCGCCGCCATTCCCAAGGCCGCCGAAAGCTCGGCCGGTCGCGTCGTCACCGACTCGGCCGGGCGGGTGCTGGGCATCGTCGAGGCGCCGGACCTGGCGCGGTTGGCCCAGGCGGGCCAGCGGCTCGAGCTGGGCGGGCGCAAGCTCACCGCCGACCAGATCGAGCGGAGCAGCGACACGGTCAACGGCTCGCTGTACGTCTTCCGCTTCGACCCGCTCTACGACGCCCTGCGGGGCCTGGGCGACGCGAACGCCCAGGGCGAGCTCTACCTGACGGACACGATCGAGGCGCTGGCCCCCCGCGGGCGGGTGGTGGCCGAGACCATCGAGGACCCCGACGATCTGATGGCCTACAACACGCCGGCCGAGCTGCTGGCGATCGAGGAGGTCCTGCGGGCGCGCGAGGGTGGCCCCCGCGTCGTGCCGGCCCAGGCCCCCGAGCCCGCCGCCGATCGCTACCGCCCGGCCAAGGACTGGCTGGGTCGGCTGGAGGCGAACCGCCCCGCCCTGCGCAGGGCCCTGGCCGAGCTGTACGGCGCCGACGGCGAGCTCGTCGAGGACCGCCGGCGGGCCCTGATCGAGCTGGTGCGGGCCTTCATCGACCGCCACGGCCCGGCCCGGCCCATGATCCTGGCGCGGGCGCCCGGGCGGATCAACCTGATGGGCCGACACGTCGACCACCGCGGCGGGTTCGTCAACGTGCTGGCGATCAACCGCGAGGTGCTGCTGGCCGCCGGCCGGCGCGACGACGACCGCGTGAGCCTGGCGAACCTCCAGCCCGACCGCTTCGCCGACCGCGAGTTCCGCATCGGCGAGCTGCTGGCCGACGCGAGCTGGGCGGACTGGATGGACTTCGTCGACTCGCCCGTCGTCCGCCAGGTGCTGGACTACATCCCCGGCGACTGGAGCCACTACGCCCGGGCCCCGCTGCTGCGCCTGCAGCACGAGTGCCGCCACACCGCCCTGCGGGGCATGGACTGCGTGGTGGGCGGCAACATCCCGATGGGGGCGGGGCTCTCGAGCAGCTCGGCGCTGGTGGTGGCCTTCGCGGAGGCGGCCGTCGCCCTCAACGGCCTGTCCGTCACGCCGCGCGACTTCATCGACCTGTGCGGCGAGGGCGAGTGGTTCGTCGGCTCGCGGGGCGGCTCGGCCGACCACGCCGCCATCCGCACCGGTCGGGCCGGCTACGTCAGCCGAATCGGCTTTTTCCCCTTCCGCCTGGCCGGCGAGGCCCGCCTGCCCGAGGGGCTCAGCGTGGTCATCGCCCACAGTGGCACCCAGGCGGTCAAGAGCGCGGGGGCACGCGACACCTTCAACCAGCGCGTCGCCTGCTACGAGATCGCCCAGATGCTGCTGGGTCAGCTCTGGCCGCCGGCCGCCGGCGCCAGGCACCTGCGCGACCTCACGCCCGACCACCTGGGCCTTCGGCCCGGCGAGATCTACCGCGCCCTGATGCGCCTGCCCCATCGGCCCCGCCGGGCGCAGCTGCGCAAGCTCGTCGCCCCAGCCAACCGCGAGCGGCTCGAAAGGCTCTTCAGCAGCCACCGCGACCTGGGGCCCTACGACCTCCGCGGCGTGAGCCTCTACGGCCTGGCCGAGTGCATGCGGAGCGAGCGCTTCGCCGCCCAGCTCGACGCCGGCGACCTGCAGGCCGTCCGCGACGCCATGGTCACCAGCCACCTCGGCGACCGGATCGTCCACTTCGACGCCGACGGCGTGGTCCACCCCTGGACGCCGCGGCTCACCGACGCCGCCCTGCGCAAGCTCGCCCAGGCCGACGCCGACGTGGCCGGCCAGCCCGGCTGCTACGCCTGCAGCGTCGAGGCCGTCGACGAGCTGGTCGACCTGTCGCTCCGCGTGCCGGGCGTCATCGGCGCCCAGCTGGCCGGCGCGGGCCTGGGCGGCTGTATGATGGTGCTCGTCCGCACCGACGCCGTCGAGCCCCTCCAGCAGCGCCTGGCCGAGGCCTTCTACAAGCCCCGCCGCCTCGACTTCGCCGCCCACGTCTGCCGCCCCGTCGCCGGCGCCGGCCTGCTGGCCCTGTAGACGATCTTCGAACTGCGGCGTGGCCTTGGCGAAGCCCGGAGGCGGTGGCGATGGCGGCAGCGATCGCCTATCCGGAGAAGTGTGTCGTGAGGAACTCGCGGGGCGACTGGATGGGCAGTTCCCCGGTGGGGAAATCCCTGGCGTTGCGGGTGACTAAACCCGGACTAGACCCGGTAAACCCGGGTAAACCCGGGACAGTCACCTATTTAGGACCTTGCCACTTGACGCGCCCGTTGCCGGGCGGTAGGTTTTGGCCATGCCGCGGGTCGCACGGGTGGTCATTCCGGGCTGTGCGCATCACGTAACGCAGCGGGGCAACAATCGACAGGACTTCTTCTTCGTCGACGACGACCGCCGGGCGTATCTGGAGATCCTGCGCGAGCAGGCGGCCCTCTGGGGCCTGCGGATCGAGGGCTACTGCCTGATGACCAACCACGTGCACCTGGTGGCCGTGCCGGCGCGGGAGCAGTCGCTGGCCAAGGCCGTCGGGCGGACGCACTGGCTCTACACGCAGCACGTCAACCGCCTGCACGGCCGCTGCGGCCACCTGTGGCAGAACCGCTTCTACTCCTGCTCGCTGGACGAGGACCACTACTGGCGGGCCCTGGCGTACGTGGAGCGCAACCCGGTGCGGGCGTCGCTGGTGCGGCGGGCGTGGCGGTGGCCCTGGAGCAGCGCCGCCGCCCACACGGGCCGCGTGGCCGCCGACGGCCTGCTAGACCTGGCGTCGTGGTGGCGGCAGCAGACGCCCGAGGCGTGGGCGGACGTGCTGACGGCCGAGGCGGACGCCGCCGTCCTGTCGGCCCTGCTGACGGGCT
>JAWLCG010000230.1:0-7980 GCA_041687295.1 Phycisphaerae bacterium
GCTGTGCTCGACCCGGCCTACGCGTTTGCCAAACGCCCCGAAGACCCCGGGCATGCCCGGGGCTATATGGAAAAGGAGTTACGATGGCATTGAAACTGGAGAAGGACCAGCTGATCGTCTTCGACGGCGACAGCCTGACGAATCGTCGCAGCGCGGGCCGGCAGGACACCTGGCCGTTCCTGCGGCTGATGAACTGGGACAAGCCCTGGCCGGACACCTTCGCCGAGATGCTCTTCTGCTGGCGGCCGGCGCTGAACCTGTCGTTCTTCAACGCGGCCTCGGGCGGCTCGCACTGCCGTGGCCTGGCCGAGCGGTTCGAAACCAACGTCCTGCGCCGAAAGCCCCAGTGGGTCATCGCCTCGCTGGCCGGCAACGACGCCCGCGTGGGCATCCCGCTGGAGGAGTTCCGCGGCACGATGACCGACTACGCCCGCCGCCTGACCGACACGGGCTGTCAGGTGCTGTTCTTCGCCCTCAGCGAGGGCGGGCCGGACTACCCCAAGACCGACACCCTCCCGGCCCGCAAGACCTACTACGCCGTGCTCCGCGAGATCGCCGAGAGCACCGACGGCGTGCACTTCGAGGACCTTGGCCCGCCCCTGGCCGCCAAGGCCCGCGCCCTGCACGCCCAGTGCGCCCTGCACACGATCTATGGCGACGGGGGCCACTTCAACGCCCTGGGCAACCTCATCCTCGCCGGCGAGATGCTCCGCCTTTTCGGCGTCGTCTGCCCCGGGTAGACGAAGACGAAGAGGGGCCCCAGAGGCCGGGGGGCTTCAGTAGGTCGGGCACCGCCCGCCGTCGAAGGCGCCAGGCGCCAGCGTGGCGGGCGTTGCCCGCCCTACGGGACGAGAAGGAGCCCGGCCCGCCGCCTTTGCCGCCGGGCCTCGCTGCGCTCGACCCGGCCTACGGGTGAAAGGCACTGGCCCGGGGGGGGCCCTGCGGGGTAAGATGGGGCCCGCCGCTCCGCCGGGGTGCGGGGCGAACTGGTGAAAGGGAATCCGGATGAGTGACAACGACACGCCCCGCAACGCCCACGCCTCGCCGCCGCCGCCGCCACCGCCCCCGCCGGGCTACTACAGTCAGCCCGTCGCCCCGCCGGCCAAAACCGGCCGAAGCTGGGGCCGACGCATCCTCGGCGGTCTGCTGGTGAGCCTGCTGCTGGTGTCGATCGCGATCAATGTCTACCTGGGCATCCTCGTGTCGGTCCTGACGGCCGAGCCGCTGCAGACGACGATCGTCGAGCGGGGCAACCCGGCCGAGCAGTTGGCCGTGTTCCACCTCGACGCGATGATCGACGACGAGCAGGCCGCCCTGTTCCGCGCGTTCACCCGCAAGCTGCTCCAGGACGATACCGCCCAGGCGGTCGTCGTCCGCGTGAACAGCCCCGGCGGCGGGGTGGCCGCCAGCGACCAGATCCACCAGGACGTCCGACGCCTGCGCGATGCGGGCCTTCCGGTGGTCGTCTCGATGGGCGGCCTGGCCGCCAGCGGGGGCTACTACGTCTCGGCGCCGGCCAGCGTGATCTTCGCCGAGCCGACGACGGTGACCGGCTCGATCGGCGTGATCGCGATGTACCCGGTGCTGACGGGCACGCTGGACAAGCTGGGCATGGAGATGGTCATGCTCCGCTCGACGCCGGCCCAGGAGTGGAAGGCCCGGCCCAACCCCTTCGAGACGCCCAGCGAGGGCGAGCTGGCCAACATGCGCGAGCTGCTGGACACAATGCACCGGCAGTTCGTCGACGTCATCGTCAAGGGCCGATCCAGCGTGCTGAGCCCCGAGCAGGTGGCCGAGCTGGCGACCGGGCAGGTCTGGCTGGGCCCCGAGGCCAAGGAGCTGGGCCTGGTCGATACGGTGGGCTACCTCGACGACGCCCTGGCCGAGGCCGCCCGCCTGGCCGGCCTGTCCAAGCCGCACATCGTCCGCTATCGCCCCCGCAAGGGCCTGCTGGGCGGCGTCGGCGTCAACAGCGGCCTGACCATCGACGCCAAGCTCGTCGAGCAGATCCAGACGCCCCGGATCATGCTGCTGTGGCGCATGGCGAACTGACGGCGTGGCCCGTGGTCAGGACCCACGTAGGCCGGGTCGAGCGAAGCGAGGCCCGGCAGCGGGGCCGTGAACCGCCCCCCCTGACGCCCCTAGATAGCCCCCGGCTTGCCGGGGGTCTTCGGGGCGCGACGGACGGTTCCCGGCCATCGTGGGCGGACCAGCGCTTTGGAGTGCGGCGACAAAGTCGCCGCTTTGGCTGGGTTGCCCGACGAGCGGTCCAAAGCGGCGGGCGGACCGTTGGCCCACGCCCCCCCAATCGCTATGCTGTGGCCCATGCGGACGGTTGTCTTGCTGATCGTGCTGTCGCTGTCGATGCCGGCGTGGGCCCAGCCGGCGGACCTGCACGCGCGGGTCGACTCGGCCATCCAACGGGCGGCCGAGAACCTCTGGGCCCAGCGGGGGCAGGACCACTGGCCCGAGGCGGTGGCCGGCTCGAACCCGCGCGAGCTGGGCGGGCGCAGCGCCCTGGCCGTCTACGCCCTGCTGGCCGCCGGCCAGAGCCACCAGGACCCCCGGATCGTCCAGACGCTGGCCTGGCTGCGGCAGCTCGAGCCCGAGGGCGTTTACGCCCGAAGCCTGCGGGCCTGCGCCCTGGCCCAGCTGCCCGGGGCCGCCGAGGACCCCGTCCTGGCCGCCGACGCCCGCTGGCTCGTCCGGGCCCTGCGCGAGGACGGCGCCTACGGCTACACGCCCAACGCCCCGGGCCCCGACGCGTGGGACAACTCCAACACGCAGATGGCCCTGCTGGGCGCGTGGAGCGCGGCCGAGGCCGGCGTGCCCATGCCGGCCGAGTACTGGCGCCGCCTGCGCAACCACTGGCTGCGGACCCAGGGCACCGGCGGCGGCTGGAGCTACACCGGCTCGGCCCAGCGGCCTTACGGCTCGATGTCGGCGGCCGGCCTGGCCAGCCTGTACCTCTGCCTCGAGGGCCTGGCGACCGACGCGACCGAGTGGGGCGACGACGGCGAGCCGCCCGCCATCCGCCGCGGCCTGGAGTGGCTTGCCGAGCACTTCAGCGACTGGGAGAACCCCGGCAAGGGCCCGCAGTACTTCCACTACTACCTCTACGCCGTCGAGCGCGTCGGCCTGGCCAGCGGGTACAAGCACTTCGGCGAGCACGACTGGTACGCAGCCGGTGCGGCCGAGCTGCTCCGCACCCAGGGCCCCGACGGCGGCTGGGGCGACGCCCACGACACCGCCTTCGCCCTGCTGTTCCTGGCCCGCGGCCGCTACCCGGTGCTGCTGAGCAAGCTGCGCTACGACGGGGCGTGGAACCGCTGGCCCCGCGACCTGGCCCGCCTGGCCGGGTGGTTCAGCCGGCGGTTCGAAAGGCCCGTCAACTGGCAGGTGCTCGACGCCGACGCCCCCATCGAGCAGTGGCACGATGCGCCGATCCTCTACCTCAGCGGCTCGGGCCTGCCCCGCTTCACGCCCGACCAGAAGCAGCGCCTGCGCACCTTCGCCCTCCGCGGCGGGCTGATCGTTTCCTCCTCGGCCGGCAACAGCCCGGTCTTCACCGCCGAGATCCGCAAGCTCTACGCCGAGCTCCTGCCCGACTGGCCCCTGGAGCCGCTGGATGCCGACCACGCGGTCTACTCGGCCCACGCCCCGGTGTCGGCCGGCGGCCTGCTGGGCGTGTCCAACGGCGTGCGCCTGCTGGCTGTGCACGCGCCGTCCGACCTGTCGCGGTTCTGGCAGGCGCCGAATGAATCGGCCTCGGCCGACCCGCTGGCCCTGGCGGCCAACCTGTACCTGCACGCCACCGATCTGGGCTCGCTTCGCCGCCGGGGCGACTGGAGCTGGCCCGCCCCACCGGCCTGGCCGCCGGGCCGAACCGTCCGCGTCGCCCTGCTGACACCCCCCGCCGAGCCGATGCCCGAGCCGCTGGCCTACGAGCGCCTCGCGATCCGCATGGCCCGCGAGTGCGGCGTCGGTCTCGACTACGCCGGGCCCCTGCCCATCGCCGCCCTGCCGGCCAGCGGCGTCCCGGTCGCCCTGCTGAGCGGGACGAAGGACTTCGCGCTGTCGCCGGCCGAGCGGTCGGCCCTGGGGGCGTTCCTGCGGGCCGGCGGGCTGCTGGTGGTCGATGCCACCGGCGGGAGCGAGGCCTTCCACGCCGCCGCCCGGCGAGAGATCCCGCCGCTGGTCGAGGACGCCCAGGTCGGTCGCCTGGCGCGGTCGGCCGAGCTGTACCGGCTGGAAGGTTACGCCATCGAGGCCGTCAGCTTCCGCCGGGCCGCCCGCCAGCGGTTGGGCAGCACCGACGCGCCGCGCCTCGAGGGCGTCCGGGCCCACGACCGCCTGGCCGTGCTGCTCAGCCGCGAGGACCTCACCGCCTCGCTGGTGGGCTACCCGGGCCATGGCCTGGACGGCTACAGCGCCGACAGCGCCTTCGCGCTGCTCCGCAATGCCATTCTCCACGCCGCCGACCGCCCCGCCGCCGGCCAACTCGAGGTCGAGTGGCACGCCCCGGCCCTGCCGTAGACGCCGACGCCTGGCGCCGCGAATCGCCCTGTATAAAGCCTGGGGTCTTCGCGGAGGGAGCGAGGGACCCATCCGGATAGCCCTCGCGGCAGGGCCGCCAGGGCGCGTTGTTCCTCAACTCGCCCGGCCCGGACGAGATGCCCACGGAAGGCATTCCGTGGGCTTGGGTAGCGTCCCGGTCCGCATCGCGCATTCGGGTTGGGTTACGGGCGAAGCCCGCGCTGGGTCCTCAGTGGCCCACTCAGGTTTTCGGAGACATCAGGCTTCGCCTTGGGGGCAGGACGACCGCCGGGGCCAGCGCGCCTACAATGAATCGGACTGTAGTGTTAAGGGATGACCGCAAGGGGGACTCGCCGATGCCCGACCCGCAGGAACAGACCGACCGCACGCCGTGGCACGCAATGGAGCTGGAGGAGGTGCTCGAGCGCCGCCAGGCCGATCGCGACGGCCTGGGCGCCGAGCAGGCCCGCCGCCGGCTGCAGGAGCAGGGCCGAAACGAGCTGGAGCAGCAGGAACAGGCCAGCCTGGCCGGGCTGGTCTTCAAGCAGGTCCGCAGCCCGCTGGTGTACCTGCTGGCGGCGGCGGCCGTGCTGTCGCTCGTGGTAGAGCACTACGCCGACGCCGGGGTTATCGCGGCCGTGGTGGTGCTCAATACCGTCCTGGGCGTCGTGCAGGAGTGGCGGGCGGAGAAGGCCCTGGAGGCCCTGCGGCAGATGGCGGCCCCGCACGCGCGGGTGCTGCGCGACGGGCAGGAGCAGGAGGTCGCCTCGGCCGAGGTGGTGCCCGGCGACGTGCTGGTGATCGAGGCGGGCGACCGGGTGGCCGCCGATGCCCGGCTGATCGACGCGGACGACCTGGAGGTCAACGAGTCGGCCCTGACCGGCGAGAGCGCCGCGGTGAACAAGAAGCCCGGCCAGTTCGAGCGCGACACCGCCCTGGCCGACCGCGAGAACATGGTGTGGTCCAACACCGCCGTGACGGCCGGGCGGGGCAAGGCCCTGGTCGTCGAGACCGGCATGGCCAGCGAGATGGGGCAGATCGCCGGGCAGGTCCGCGGCACCGAACGCGAGGAAACGCCGCTGCAGAAGCGCCTGGCGCGGTTCGGCAAGTACCTGGGCATCGTGGCGGTGGTGCTCTCGGCGGGGCTGTTCGGCCTGGGGATGCTGCGGGGCTACGAGCTGACGCGGATGCTGCTGTTCTCGGTGGCGATGGCGGTCTCGGCGATCCCGGCCGGCCTGCCGGCGGCCATCAGCATCACGCTGGCCCTGGGCGTGCAGCGGATGGCCCGCGAGCACGCCATCGTCCGCCGCCTGCCCGCCGTCGAGACCCTCGGCTCGACCACCGTGATCTGCTCGGACAAGACCGGCACCATCACGCAGAACCAGATGACCGTGACCCGCCTGTGGCTGGGCGGAACCGTCTACGAGGTCGAGGGCGAGGGCTATGAGCCCGAGGGCGCCATCGCCCCGCACGAGGACCCCGCGACCCGCTGGCAGGACGACCCCGACGCCCTGCCGGCGGGGCTGCGACGGCTGGTGCAGATCGGCCTGCTGGCCAACAACGCCCAGCTCACCCAGGAGCAGTCGGAGGAAGGCGACGCCGTCTGGGACATCGAGGGCGACCCCACCGAGGGCGCCCTGGTGGTGCTGGCCGCCAAGGCCGGCTACGACCCGGCCGAGTACCGCCGGCAGCGCGACCGCCTCGACGAGGTGCCCTTCTCCAGCGACCGCAAGTACATGGCCACGCTCCACCGGGCCGAGGACGGCGACGGGCGGCTGCTGTGCGTCAAGGGCGCCCCGGACACGGTTCTGGAGTTCTGCCGCCAGGCGCTGAACGCCGACGGCGAGACGACCGAGTTGGACGAGGCCGCCCGCGAGCGGATCCGCCAGGCCAACCAGGCCTTCGCCCGCCAGGCCCTGCGGGTGATGGCGGCCGGCTATCGGCCCCTCGACGCCGGGCGCGACGAGATCGCCGATGAGGACCCCGAGAGCGGCCTGACCTTCGCGGGCCTCTGGGGCATGGTCGACCCGGCGAGGCCCGAGGCCATCGAGGCCATCGAGCAGGCCCAGAAGGCCGGCATCCGCGTCGTGATGCTCACCGGCGACCACGCCGTCACCGCCAGCGCCATCGCCCGCAAGGCCGGCATCGCCGGCGAGGGCGACGAGGCGCTTACCGGGCCCGAGATCGAGCAGATGGACAACGAGACCGTCGCCGAGCGCGCCCTGAGCACCGGCGTGTTCGCCCGCGTCTCCCCGGGCCACAAGGTCAAGATCCTCCAGGCCCTCAAGGCTCGCGACGAGATCGTGGCGATGACCGGCGACGGCGTCAACGACGCGCCGGCCCTGAAGGGCGCCGACATCGGCGTGGCCATGGGCCGCAGCGGAACCGAGGTCGCCAAAGAGGCCGCCGACATGATCCTCACCGACGACGACTTCGCCACCATCGTCCACGCGGTGCAGGAGGGGCGGGTCATCTTCAACAACCTGCGCAACGTGGTGTTCTTCCTGATCACCACCAGCGCCTCCGAGATCCTGACGCTGGCCTCGGCCGTGATGCTGGGGCTGGACCTGCCGCTGACGGCCATCATGATCCTCTGGGTGAACCTCGTCAGCGACGGGGCCGCCGACATCCCGCTGGGCGTCGAGCCCAAGCACTTCGACGTGCTCAGCCAGCCGCCGCGACCGCCCGACACCCAGATCGTCGACGGGCCCATGCTCCGCCGCGTGCTGCTGCTGGCGCCCTTCGTCGCCGCCGGCACGCTGGGGCTGTTCTGGTACGCCCAGCAGCGGGGCCACGACCTGGTCTACTCCCAGACCGTCGCCTTCACGACGCTGGCCGCCTTCCAGTGGTTCCAGGGCCTCAACGCCCGCTCACGCTACTCGTCGGTGTTCAAGATCGGCCTGTTCAGCAACCGCTGGATCATCCTGGGCATCGGCGTGGCCATCGCCCTGCAGCTGGGCATCCTGTACATCCCGTGGTTCAACAAGGTCATGTCCACCGCCCCGCTGACGGGCTTCGACTGGCTGCTGATCGTGCCGGTGGCCTCGACGATCCTCATCGCCGACGAGATCTACAAACGCCTCGGCATCCACGGCCAACCCCGCAAGGGCCAGCCAAAGAGCGAGAACCCGCGCCCGGCCGCGTGAACCATATAGCCCCGGGCATGCCCGGGGTCTTCGAAGAAGAAGCAGCGAAGACATGGGCCACTGAGACGCAGAGGGCACAGAGAGAAGAAGCGCAGAGGTTCCGAGAATTGCAGGTTGTGACTATGTCTGATCTTCCATTCGTGCCCTCGGCCGTTATTTGTGCCATTCGTGTCCATCACCCTGCCGGCCCTGGCCGGGCCGGCCTGGGTGTCCCTGCGCGACAGGCGGACCGCCTCTTTGGAGTGCGGCGGCTTGACGCCGCTTTGGATCGCATGTGACAGAGCCAGCCAAAGCGGCG
>JAWLCG010000231.1:0-7932 GCA_041687295.1 Phycisphaerae bacterium
CTCGCGGGGGCGGCTGTGCGTCCGCGTGCCGCACGGCCGCCCCCTCGAGGCTCTGGCGCAAGAGATTCGCCTACTTCGTGACCTTCTCCCGCGAGCGGAACCGTTCGACGGGATGGGGCCCCTCGGTCTCCATGCGGTAGTCCCGGCCGGTCTTCTCAATGTGCTGCTCGATGACCTTCTGGCTGGGCACCGTCGCGCCGTCGCCGTTGACGCGGTGCTGGAAATCGTGGAACCGCGCCCCGGCCGGCAGCTCGCCGACGTTGACGAACTGGTCGTTGTACCCCGTCAGGTCGACCTGCTCGGCGATGATCTGCCGGACGTACTCCTTGTTGGACTGGAACAGCGTCAGCTGCGGCAGCTCCTCGGGCAGCATGGCCGCGGGGTCCTTCTTGCCGTACTGCCGCATCAGGTCGCAGGCGAACTTGAGGTGCTCAACCTCGCACTCCAGCGCGTGCTGCCAGTGCTTCTTGACGCGGTCGTCGACCTCGTGGCTCATGCACGAGTAGTAGAGGTAGCACTCGTTGTACTGGTGCATCACAAGCCGCTCGAACCACGACATCGTCGGGTCGGCCAGCGACTCGTAGTGCGTGACGTGCTGCTCCTCGATCTGGGCGATCTCCTGGTAAAGCCCGCGCCCGTAGTGGTCCTGCAGCGTCGGGCCGATGTTCATGTAGAAGTTCATCGTCTGCTGCTCGGCGCAGATGATGGTCTGCACGTGCATCTTGGTCAGGATGTCGGCCGTCTTGGCATCGTAGCCGTGCCGCGGCGAGTCGAAGGGGTGGCGGTGCTCCAGGATCGTGGGCCGGCCGGGCATGATCTCCGTCAGCTCCCGCGTCACGTCGGAAGCCTCGCGGTCCTCCAGCCGACCCATGAGATTGGCGTAGCGGTAGAGGTGATCGAAGTCCTCGATCAGGGCGAAGTCCAGGGCGGCCTTGACGTAGGGGTCCGGCACCGTCCGCGCCAGCCAGGCCGTCAGGTCCACGGCCACCTGCTCGTAGCCGATCGTCACCGCCAGCGGCGACTCGTCGCCGGGGATCATCCAGTTGACCATCTTCTGCTGCTGCTGCTCGAGCCGCCGCAGCATCGCCAGCTGCTGGCGCAGCTCCGCGTCGGTGGTGTGGCGGGCCATCTGGTGCATGAAGATGACCGCCTCCACCTCGATGCCGTTCATCAGGATGCCCCGCGTCCGCGTGTACGGGTGCACCTTCTCCTTGTCGTAAGGCTTGACGTTGAGCTGCTTCCAGTTGATCACCTGATCTTCAAGCGCTATGCCCTTCTCCGCCAGTGGATTGAAACCCATGGCACGTCCCCTTTTGGTGTGAATGTGTGGATCCCGGGCGAAAGGCGAAACAACTCCCCCTTCCCCCGACAACAGGCTATTTTAGGGACAGTTTCTCCCCCGGACAAGGCATCCCCCCTCGGGCGGGCCATCCCCAAGCCCACGGAATGCCTTCCGTGGGCATCGGGGCGGGCCGTCCCCTCGCGGCCCAACGCACCCACCGGCCCGATGGGCAAACGGGCTACTACCGGGCCACCTGCCAGTCGAACTGTTCGAGGTACTGGCGGTGCCACTTGGGGTCCAGCGGGTCCTCGCTGCGGACGCACCACTCGAAGAGCCTCAGCCGAAGCCCGTCGCGCGTGGCCGCGTGCTCAGGGTTGGCCGCGAGGTTGTGCCACTCCCGCGGGTCGGCCTGCAGGTCGTAGAGCTCCTCGAAGCCGTCCACGAACCAGATGTACTTCCACCGGTCGGTGCGGATCATCTTCACGAAGTCGCCCGGCACGTTGAACGGGGCCGACCAGCACAGCGGATGGCCCGGCGTTTCGTGATTGGCCTGCCAGTCGGCGACGAACTCGTCGGGCGTCTGGTAGCGGTTGACGAAGTGTGGCGGGCAGATCTCGGCGTGGACCGTGTCCTTATGGCTGTCCGTCGTGCCCTCCAGCAGGCCGCGGAAGCTGACGCCCTGACAGCCGAAGGGAACCTCCAGGCCGCACAGCTCCAGCAGCGTCGGGTAGAGGTCGACCTGCTCGACCATCGTGCCCTCGACCGCGCGGACCTTGACGTGCCCCGGCCAGCGGACCAGGCACGGCACGTGCAGCAGGCAGTCCAGCAGCACGAGGTCCTTCTTGCACATGTCGTGCTCGAAGTTGAAGTCGCCATGGTCGGCCGTGAAGACCACGATGGTGTCCTCGCGCAGGCCCGCCTCGTCCAGGGCCGCCAGGATCCGCCCCACCTGCTCATCGACGAACGACACCATCGCGCTGTAGACGGCCACGTAGTGGCGCTTGTCGCGCTCGGTGGCGTCGAGCGAGCCCTGCACCCGCTGCTTGATGCGGAACCGCGGGGCCTTGGCGTCCAGGTCGCCCTCGTGGGTCGGGTGCAGGCGAATAGCGTCGAGGGGGTAGTCGGCCTCGAAGCGGCGCGGGGCGATGTGCGGGGCGTGCGGGTCGGTGAACGATACGGTCAGGCAGAAGGGCTCCTCGGTCGACGCCTCGCGGAGGAAGCGGATCGCGCTGTCGCCGTTCATGCCGGTATCGGTGACGGCGTCGTCGAAGTCGTGCCAGGCCGCCGACGCCCAGCTGGCCACGGTCCGCAGCTTGGTGCCCTGGGCCTTCTTGAACTTCAGGTAGGCCTCGCGCTGGCTGCCGGGCTGCACGTCGCGGCGGGTCTCCTCGGTGTCCACGTAGTCGAAGTTGGCGAACTCGGCCCCCTCCAGCAGGTGGTTCTTGCCCACGTACCCCAGCCGATAGCCGCCCTGCTTGAGCACCTTGAACAGGTGCGGCTCGTGGCGGTCGAGGCGGGTGTGGTTCTCGCGCACGCGATGGCTGTGCGGGTAACGCCCGCTGAAGATATTGCACCGCGAGGGCACGCAGACCGGCGACTGCGTGAAGAACCGCCGCAGGTCCGCCCCCTCGCCCCCAAGGCGGTCGAGGTTCGGCGTCCGCGCCTGCCCCCCGTGCGCGCTCATGGCGTCGAACCGCTGCTGGTCGGTCATGATGAACAGAATGTTGGGACGGCGTGGTGTGTCGGTCATGGTGCTTCCGAAGGAGGTTAGGGGGTTGATTGGTTAACTCGTCACTGCGTCACTGCGTAAGACATTGTACGGCATCTTCTCCAAGCCCACGGATGGAGCGGCGAGCGGAGCGAGTCGCGCAATCTGTGGGGGCCGTCACGGCGCGCCCGTCGTCGTCTCCGGCGCCTCGAAAATCCCAAATCAAAAATCAAAAATCAAAACGCCATCCTCCGCCAGCCCTGCCTGTCGGGCGTGCGCGGCTCCAGGCCGAGGATCTCTCGGCCGGTGTCGACGTAGTAGCGGTAGTTCTCCAGCGGCGTGCCGTTGGGGATGCGGTGGTCCAGGCCGAAGACCATGCCGCCCTGCCGCATCAGCGGCTGGAGCTTGTACTCGAGCTCGCGGCGGATGGCGGCCTTGTCCTGCCGCAGGACGTGCTTGTCGATGCCGCCCCGCATCGCCAGGCGACGGCCGTACTGCTGCCGCAGCTGCACCACGTCTACGCCGGCGGCGGGCTCCATGGGGTGCATGGCCGTCAGGCCCGCGTCCATCAGCGGCTCGAGGATCGCGTTCATGTTGCCGTCGGAGTCCATCTCGAAGATCCGCGTGCCCCGCTCGGCCAGCAGGTCCCAGACGCCGCGGAAGTACGGGGCCGCGAACTCCGTGATCTGGCGGGGCCCCCACAGCGGCCCGCTCTTGCCGGCCATGTCTTCATGCACGCTGAGCTGGTCGATGGTCACCGCGCGGCTGATCGGCTCGAGCACCCGCCGGGCGGTGTCGGCCAGCGTGTCCAGCACGTCGTGGACCAGCTCGGGCTGCTCGTAGGGGGCCACGCAGGCCAGCTCCTCGCCCATCAGCTCGCGGAGGGTGTCGTAGGCGCCGCCGATGCCGGCGACGACCAGCTCGCCCCGCTGCTGGGCGGCGCGGGCGGCGCGGGCGGCGTCGAGGTCGACCCGGTCCTCGTGGAAGGCGAACAGCGGCTTGAGGGCCCGCCAGTCGTCCATCGTCTTGACCGGGAAGTCCAGCGGCAGGGCGATGGTGGCCACGCCCTTGATGAGTTTGGTGGTTCGGCCCAGGTAGTCGCGTTCGATGCGGTACTCGGCCGTCTCCTCGATCAGCTCAGCCGGCCGACCGCCGCGCGGGCCGGTGTGGGCGCCGCAGCGGGCGACGGGCACGTAGTCCCAGTCGAAGGCGACCATGTCGATCTCGGCCTGGCTGGCGCCCTGGCGGCGCCACTGCTCCTCCAGGCCGATCAACGGCCCGAACAGCTCCACGAACATGGGCCGGGGAGCCTGGCCGAAGGTCATCAGGTCGAGGTACGACTCACGCGTCCACTGCATGGGGTCTCTCCGTCCGGGGGCCGCTCCGAAAGCAGGGCACCCCAGTAGGGCGGGCACGGCCCGCCGGGGCGGCGCCGGGCGCCATCGACGGCGGGCCATGCCCGCCCTACGGCAGAGCCCGTCTTCATCGCCTGTGTGCGGTCAGGGGCCGAACGCCCATCTCCGTGGGCCGGTGGACCATGATAGCCGCCCGCCCCGCCCCCGTCGAGGCGCCACATGCCGACCCTCCCCGTCGAGGTCGGGCACCCGAAAAGGTGGCGCTCGGCCCAAGCCCACGGATTGCCATCCGTGGGCATCTCGGCGGGCCACGCCTGTCGGGGCACAACGCACCCACAGGTCCAACAGGTAGTTGAGGGACCCAACGGGACGCTTTTCCCCAGCCGGACTGCGTCCGGCCTACGGTTCCGCTACGGCCCCTCGCCGGCGGGCTGGGTGGCGGGCGAATCGGCCAGGGCGTCGCGTAGCAACCTGGCGCCGGCCTGGAGCCACTCGTCGGCCTGTTCGGCTTCGAGGAACTGGCCAAGGTGTGCCCACAGGTCGGCGGGGCCGGCGAGGGCGGCAAGCTCGCTGTCCCACCGGCGGGCCTCGTCGGCGGTCAGACTGCTGTACCACACGCTGTAGGCCAGCAGCTGACCGCCCGTCAGGCGGACCTCGCCGAGCAGACGCCGCTGGGCCTGATCGTCCGGCTCGGCCCAGACGGCGTAGAGCACCCGCGGCCAGGCCTGCTCGGACGGGGCGGACGACTCCCACACCACCGCCCCGGCCTGGGCGTCCCACTGGCCGTTGGTCTCGATCGGCTCGCCCGGCAGGGCCAGGCGAACCCTCAGCCCGTCGATAAAGCCGGCCAGGTCTCCGCCCGGCGTCAGCAGGCCGGCCAGCATGTCGGCCAACTCGTCGGGCGGCTGGGGTGCGGCCGCGGGCTCGGCGTCCCTGATTTGTGCGCCGGCTGGCCAGAGCGTCGCCTGCACCCGTCGCCACGCGTGGGGGTGGGCCTGCAGGAACCCCTGCCACGATTGCCGGGCCCGCTCGGCCGAGGCCAGGAACCCCAGGGACTCGGGTATGCCCTGCTCAACGCCCATGCGCCCGGCCAACAGCCGTTGCAGGTAGGGCAGCAGGCCCGCCAGCCCTTGCTGCCCGACGGCCCGCGCCAGGGCGGGCGCATCGGGCAGGCGGACGTAGCCCCGCTCGATGGCCAGCTGCACCGCGTGGGCCAGCAGCGTGTGCTCGGCCGGCGGATGGCCCAGCGAGACCCACAGGTCCGCCCCCACGTACGACCGCAGGGCCAGGTCCTTCAGGTCGCGCCGCACGTCGGTGTCCAGCCAGGCCCGCAACGGCCGCCAGCCGGGCTCGTCGGCCAGCTCCCAGCCCAGCCAGGCGACCCACAGGTCCATCGACGCGTCCGCCCGCGCCAGCACGGCCTCGACCCGCTGGGCCTGGGCCAGCTGCCCGCCCAACCGCTCCAGGTAGACCGCCCCACTGCCCAGAGGCGACTCGTAGCGGACGTACTGCCCCGCGCCGAGGTCGGCCGGCATGTCCGGGCCGAACGCGCCCGACAGCACCGTCACGCCGCGGGCCGGGTCCTGCGCCCGCTGCGGGTAGTGCGCGGCGAACTCCGCCAGCCGCTCAGCCGGCACATCGACGTTCGTTCGGCTGACGGTGCCGGCCTCGTCGGTCGTCTCGCGAACCGTATACACCGACAGCTCCCGATGCATCAGCCCGCCCCGCGGGGCCAGCGAAAGCTCGAAAACCGTCTGATCGCACCCCGCCAGCAGGAACAGAACCGCGGCAGCGCCGAGCATGCCCTTCATGGCCCGGGCCTCCTTCCCCCGCTATCGGCCGATCCCCTGGGCCGGCCCTTCCGTCGCCATAGCCTACCGCCGCCGAACCCGCGACGAAAGCCTTTGGCCCGGGCAAAGGTGGGATGTACGCGCCCCGGGGCAGCCTGCTGGCCGGGGCGGCGGAGCCGACGGCGCAACAAGCCGGCCCGCGCGACGCTCGTCGCGCGGGCCGGGGTGATTTCGATGCATGGGCTGAGGGTTACTGGGTCTTGTCGGACTCTTCCTCGAAGTCGATGTCTTCGAGGATGTCGTCCTCGTCGTCGTTGTCGGTGTTGAACTCGCCGATGAGCTCGAGGGCGAGTTCCTCCTCGCTGGCGGCCTTGCTCTTGGCGGGGTCCTTCTTGGCGCTCTTGGCGACCTTGGGCGCCTTGGGGGCCGGGGCGGCCGACTTCTCGGCGGCCTTGGCGGCCCGGACGGCCACGGGCCTGACCTCGGTCGGCTCGCCGTCGATCTGCACGGTGAAGGTCACCGGCCCGACCTGCAGCCGATCGCCCGCCGACAGGGCCTGCTGGTTGACCCGCTGGCCGTTGACGTAGGTGCCGTTGCTGGAGTCCAGGTCGCGGACCGCCACGGCCTTGTCGGCCAGCTGGATCTGACAGTGCTGACGCGAAACGCCCTCCAGCGGCACCCGCAGGCCACAGTCCTGCCGCCGGCCGATCACCAGCTTCGAGGCCTTGACCGGGACATCCACACGCTGGCCATTGGGCTTGAAGAGGACCAGATTGACTTGCATGCACGACCTCGCCGTCATATTGCCCGCAGGGCGGAAGAAAAGATTGAACGGTCCCACACTTTCGGCAATCTTTATTGTATGAAGCCCGCCCCCTGCCGCAAGATATTTCTGGCCCCCGCCCCGCCGCCCGATCGGCCAACGAGCCTCTACGTCCACGTCCCCTTCTGCCGCAGCCGCTGCCGCTACTGCGACTTCTGCTCCAGCCCCCTCCAGCCCGCCCAGGCCGAACGGGCCGTGCGGGCCCTGCTCGCCGAGCTGCGCCGCCGCCAAGCCCTGCTGGCCGAGCCGCTGGCGACGCTGTTCGTCGGGGGCGGCACGCCGACCGTCCTGCCGGGCCCCCAGTTGGATGCCCTGCTGGCCGAGCTGGCGCCGCTGGCCGGCGAGGGGGCCGAGTTCACCGTCGAGGCCAACCCCGGCACGCTGACGGCCGAGGTCCTCGAAAGCCTCCGGGCCGCGGGCGTCAATCGGCTGAGCCTCGGCGTGCAGAGCTTCGATGCCGCCGAGCTGGCCCTGCTGGGGCGGATCCACTCATCCGAGCAGGCGGAGCGGGCCTTCGCCGACGCCCGGCGGGCGGGGTTCGCCAACGTGTCGCTCGACCTGATCTACGGCCTGCCGGGCCAGTCGCTGGCGACCTGGGCCGACTCGCTCGAGCGGGCCCTGGCCCTGGGGCCCGACCACCTCAGCGCCTACTGTCTAAGCCTCGAGCCCGGCACAGCCCTGTATGATGACGTCGCCGCCGGCCGACAGGACGAGCCCGACGAGGACACCCAGCGGGCCTGCTACGAGCACCTGCTCGCCCGCACCGCCGACGCCGGCCTGGGGGCCTACGAGATCAGCAACTTCGCCCGCCCCGGCCACGCGTGCCGCCACAACCTCGTCTACTGGCACAACCGCCCCTACCTGGGCATCGGCCCCTCGGCCGTCAGCTACGCCCACGGCGTCCGGGCGGCCAACCAGCGCGACCTGGAAACCTACTGCCACCTCGTCGAGGCCGGCCGCGACCCCGCCGACCG
>JAWLCG010000232.1:0-7932 GCA_041687295.1 Phycisphaerae bacterium
CTGCGCTCGGCCCGGCCTACGAGCGCTACTACGCCGGCAGGATGCCCTTCTGGCGGAGCAGCTCGACGAGGCGGTCGACGCACTGCTCGACGGTGGCGCCTTCGGTGTCGAGGTGCAGGGCGGGCGCTTCGGGCCGTTCGTACGGGGCCGTCACGCCGGGGAAGAACTGCACCTCGCCGCTCTCGGCCAGCTCGTAGAGGCCATGCGGGTCGCGCTGGCGGCAGAGGTCGATTGGCGCGTCGGTGTGCACCTCGAAGAACCGATCGGGCCCGACGATGTCGCGGGCGTGCTCGCGGTCGAGCCGGTGCGGGGCGATGAACGCGCAGATCGCGATCAGGCCGGCCTCGTTGAGCGTCTGGGCGACCTGGGCGGCCCGGCGGATGTTCTCGCTTCGCCCCTCGCCGCTGAAGTCGAGGTCCTTGTTGAGCCCGAGGCGGAGGTTCTCACCGTCGAGCACCGCGCAGGCGTGGCCGGCCTGGAAGAGCCGCTCCTCCAGGGCGTACGCCAGCGTGCTCTTGCCCGAGCCGCACAGGCCCGTCAGCCAGAGTGTCCCCGGGTTGTGCCCCAGCCGCTCGGTTCGCTGCTCGGGCGTGATGCGGCTGGTGTGGCGGTGGACGTGCTCGCTCTTGGGCTGGCTGGTCCATCGCTCGGGGGAGGGGGCGGCCTCGCTGGGCTTGCGGTCCAGCAGGATGCCCGCCCCGACGGTGTTGTGCGTGACGCGGTCGATGAGGATGAACGAGCCGGTCTGGCGGTTGCGGGTGTAGGGGTCCAGGGCGATGGGGCGGTGCAGGTGGATCGCGCAGCGGCCGATCTCGTTGAGCCCCAGGGTCGGCACGGCCTGGCGGTGCAGGGTGTTGACGTCGATGCGGTAGCGCACGGCCGAGACCTCGCCCGGCACGATCTGCGTGGCGTGCTTGATGTAGTAGGGACGCCCGGTCTCGAGCAGCCCCTCGGACATCCAGACGACCATGGCGTCGAAGCGGCTCTCGACGGGCGGGACGTTGTTGGAGCGCACCAGCAGGTTGCCGCGGCTGACGTCGACGTCCTGCTCCAGCACCACCGTAACAGCCTGGGGCGGGTAGCCCTGGGCGAGTTCCTCGCCGCCGGGGCCCAGCACGCGCTGGACGCGTCCGGTATGGCCGCCGGGCAGGATGGTCACCTCGTCGCCGGGGCGGATGACGCCCGAGGCGATCGTGCCCAGCAGGCCACGGGTCTTGTCGTCCAGGCGCGTGACGTACTGCACCGGCAGGCGCAGGTCGATGAGGTTGCGGTCGCTGGCGATGTGGACGGTCTCGAGGTGGTTCAGCAGCGTCGTGCCGCCGTACCAGGGCATCTTCTGGCTGTGGCGGACCACGTTGTCGCCGTACAGCGAGCTGACGGGGATGAACGTCAGGTCGCGGATCTCCAGCTTGGCGGCGAAGTCGGCGAACTCTTCGCGGATGCGGGCGAAGACGTCCGGGTCGTAGTCGACCAGGTCCATCTTGTTGACCACCACCACGATGTGCGGAATGCCCAGCAGCGCCCCGATGAAGGCGTGGCGGCGGGACTGCGTGGTCACGCCGTTGGCCGCGTCGATCAGGATGACCATGAGGTTGGCCATGCTGGCCCCGGTGGCCATGTTGCGGGTGTACTGCTCGTGGCCGGGCGTATCGGCGATGATGAACTTCCGCCGCGGCGTCGTGAAGTAGCGGTAGGCCACGTCGATGGTGATGCCCTGCTCGCGTTCAGCCTTGAGCCCGTCGGTGACCAGCGAGAGGTCCAGGTCGGCATGGGCCGAGCCACGCCGCCCGCTGGCCTTGCGAATGGCCGCCAGCTGGTCCTCGAAGATGCCCTGGCTCTCGAACAGCAGTCGGCCGATCAGGGTGCTTTTGCCGTCGTCCACGCTGCCGGCCGTCACGAAGCGGAGCAGGTCCTTGCGCTCCTGGCGGGCGAGGAAGTCCTGCAGCTCGGCGGTGGCGGCGTCCGTCGCCGTCGTCGTTGTATTAGAAGTAGCCTTCACGTTTCTTGTCTTCCATGCTGCCGTCGCGGTCCTGGTCGACGGCGCGGTTCTGCCGTTCGCTCTTGGTCGCCTGGATCGTCTCCAGGATCACCTTCTCCAGCGTGTCGGCCTCGCTGGGGGCCGCCCCCGTGCACAACTGGCAGCCGAGGGTGCGGTAGCGGCACATCACCTCTTCGACCCGCTCGCCCTCACGCGGCTGGATGATGTTCGACACCATCAGCATCATGCCGTCGCGGTAGACCACCGGCCGGGGCCGGGCCAGATACAGCGACACCACCGGGATGCTCTCGGCGTAGATGTAGTGCCAGATGTCCAGCTCGGTCCAGTTGCTCAGCGGGAAGACCCGCAGGCTCTCGCCCTTGTGCAGGCGGGTGTTGTAGACGTTCCACAGCTCGGGCCGCTGGTTGCGGGGGTCCCACTGCATGCGGTTGTTGCGGAAGCTGAAGATCCGCTCCTTGGCTCTACTACGCTCCTCGTCGCGGCGGGCGCCGCAGATGGCGGCGTCGAACTGGTGCTGCGTCAGCGCCTGGATGAGCGCCTGGGTCTTGAGCTGGTCGGCGCAGACGCTGCAGGTCCAGCACTCCGGGTCGCGCCCGATCTCGTCCAAAGCCTTCTCGTTGCGGTGGACGATCAGTTCGGCCCCGATCTCGGCGGCCAAGCGGTCGCGGAACTCGTACATCTCGGGGAACTTGAAGGTCGTGTCCACGTGCATCAGCGGGAAGGGGATCTTCGCCGGTGCGAAGGCCTTGCGAGCCAGGTGCAGCAGCACGCCGGAGTCCTTGCCGACCGAGTAGAGCATGACGGGGTTTTCGCACTCGGCGACGACCTCGCGGATGATGTGGATGCTCTCGGCCTCGAGTTGGGCGAGGTGCGAGAGGGTGTATCGTCCGGGGCGGATGGCCGGGGCCTCCGCGTCGGTCGGCGTGGCGGTGGTCGGACTGGACTGGTTCATGGCGTCGTGTCCTCGACGGCTCGGGAGCCCAGCAGGCCCCGGGCACGCAGTGTGTTTTCGAGACTCTCCACGCAGGCGGCGGGGTCGAGCCGGTCTGTGCGGAGGGTCAGCTCCGGATGCAGCGGCGGCTCGTAGGGCGCGTCGATGCCGGTGAAGCCGCGGATCTCGCCGGCGTCGGCCTGGCGGTAGAGGCCCTTGGGGTCGCGCTGGCGACAGGCGTCCAGGGGGGCCTCGACGTAGACCTCGAGGAAGCGTCCCTCGCCGGCGGCCTGGCGGGCGGCGTCGCGGCCGGCTCGGTAGGGCGAGATGAACGCCACCAGCGTGATGAGCCCGGCGTCAGCGAACAGGGCGGCCACCTGACCGATGCGGCGGATGTTTTCCTCGCGGTCGGCGGGGCTGAAGCCCAGGTCGCCGTTGAGGCCGTGGCGGACGTTGTCGCCGTCGAGCACGTAGGTCGGGTGGCCCAGCTGGATGAGCCGGTGTTCCAGGGCATGGGCCAGCGTGCTCTTGCCCGAGCCGCTCAGCCCGGTCAGCCAGACGACACAGCCCCGCTGGCCCAGCAGGGCCTCGCGGTCGGCGGGGCTGACCTGCCCGTCGTGCCAGGTGATGTGAGTGGCCTTGGCGGAACTCATGGGGTCCTCGAAAAAGTGATCCTCAGGCCCGGCCCGCCGCGGCGCCGATCAGCGCCCGGGCGACCGGGTAGCCCTGGGCCGAGCCGGCCAGGATGCCGTTGACCAGTGGGTCGGGGCGGTTGAAGACGAACGGCTCGCCGTCGCGGTCGGACACTTGGCCCCCGGCCGCCTGCACCAGCAGGACGCCGGCGGCGATGTCCCATTCGTTCTTAGGCCCCAGGCTCCAGGTGGCGTCGGCCTGCCCGGCCGCTACGAGGGCGAGCTTGTAGGCGATCGAGCCGCAAGGGCGGACCTCGGCGGACACGTCGAAGGGGGCGAACTCGCCCCGCTTGAGCTCCGAGCGGCTGGCCAGCACCGTCGGCCGTGCGCCCAGGGGCTTGTCGGCACGAATGGGCTGGCCGTTGCACCACGCCCCGCCGCCGAGCCGGGCCGTGAACAGCTCGTCCCGCGAGGGGTTGTACACCGCGCCGGCCACCGGCTGGCCGTCCTCGACCAGGGCCGCCGAGATCGAAAACTCCGGGATGCCACCAATGTACTCCTTTGTACCATCGATGGGATCCACGATCCACACCCAGCGGTTGGCCAGCCGGGCCGGGTCGTCCACGGTCTCCTCGCTCAGCCAGCCCGCCTCGGGCCGCGCCGCCAGCAGGCCCTCGCGCAGGATGCGGTCGGCGGCCAGGTCGGCCTCGGTGACGGGGCTGCGGTCGGCCTTGTGAGCCGTCCCCAGATCCCCCTGGGCGATCCGCAGGATCGCCGCGCCGGCCTGGCGCATCACCTGCCCCAGGGCCCCAAGCACATCATCGGTCCTCAACACACGCCGCTCCTTCCTCCGACAGCGCACAGCGTCCGGCACGCTCGCGGGCAACTCCTCCTGGCGGGCCGGCTCGGCCAGCCACACTAGAAGGATAGACGCGCGAATCCGCCGGTCAACCTGACCTGGAATATCCGTTCCCCGGCCCCGCGTGCCGGCGACGGCGCCGACGCGGGCCCGGGGGCTTACGCCCTCGGCTAAAAACTGCCGCCCTTCCAGGGCTGCGCCCGACGCCCAGCAGCCCGGGGCCCCGAGACCCAACGACTTGCGCGAACGGTTCGAGAATGCAAGGCAAGGGCATTATCGGATAGGCTCACAAACTCCGTAGCCACGGCACCCGACCTCTCCCCGCTTTCGATAGGCCGATGACCTAGCTGTCCTGGCCCTACGGGCCGAAGCGGAGCAGGGCGGCGTAGGCGCTGAAGCCGGCGCCGAAGGCGAGCATCACGCCCAGCTGGCCGGGGCGGGGGCGGGCGTTGCGGCAGATGCGGTCGAGGACGAACAGCACCGAGGGGCTGGACATGTTGCCGCAGTCGCGGAAGACGTCGAGGCTGAACGCCAGGGCCCGCTCGTCCAGGCCCAGCCTCTGGCCGAGCTGCTCCAGCACGGCCGAGCCGCCGGGGTGGACGGCCCAGAAGTCGATGTCGGCCACCTCCAGGCCGTGGCGGGCCAGCAGTCGGCCGGTGACCTGCTCAACGGCGCGGGCGGCCACCACCGGCACGCGCCGGCTGAGCTGGTTGCGCAGGCGCCCCTCCTGCGTGCGGTAGCGCAGCAGCTCGCGGTGGGCGGGGTACAGGCCGCTCTCGAAGTCCACCACGGCCGCCAGGCCCGCTGGCTGGCCGTTGGCGGCCTCGAGCACGGCCGCCGCGGCCCCGTCCCCGAATATCGAGTTGCTCACGATCAGCTCCGGCTCGGGCCCCATGAACAGCGTGGCCGAGCAGATCTCCACGGCCACCGAGAGCACCCGCCGCGCCCCGCCGGCCAGCAGGGCGGCCGAGGTCTGCAGGTTCGGCAGGGCGGCCCCGCAGCCCATGCCCATCAGGTCGAGCCCGCGCACGTCAGGCCGAAGGGCTAGGGCCTCGGCGAGGTAGCTCGACAGGCCCGGGCAGAGGTAGCCCGTGCAGGTGTTGACGACGAGGGCGTCGATCTGCTCGGGCGCCAGGTGGGCCTCGGCCAGGGCCCGTCGGGCGGCCTCGGCACCGATCCGCGTGCCGAAGTCGGCGAACCGCTCGGCCAGCACGTCCGGCGACAGCCGGGCCGCCTGCTCGTCATAGTCCACGCCGAAGTGGCGTCCCCGGATCGGGCCGGCCAGCAGCAGCCTGGCGTAGAGGTCGCGCTCCTCGGCGGCCATGGGGAAGTGGTCGGCCAGGAAGCGGAACACCTCGTGCTGGCTGGCGTACCGCGGGGGGTTGGCCGTGCCGATAGACCGCAGGATCGTCCTCACGCTATCCCTCCCAACTCACCGTCGCCCACACCCGCATCAGCCACGCCCGGCCCGCCTCGACGCGGACGTCGCCCAGCTGTCCCAGCAGCGTTCGCAGCTCGGCCGGCCGAAAGCCCCGCCGGATCGACAGCAGGGCGTCGTGCCGCAGGTCGCGCTGGAGCGGGGCCGTCAGCACGGCCGCCCCGGCCCAGTGCAGGCTCGATCGCCACAGGTCGTTGATCAGCACCCCCCGCCGCACGAAGGGCCGAAGGTGACCCAGCAGCGCCAGGATCCGCTCGTCGCTGAGGTGGTGGAAGAACATCGAGCCCACCGCGCAATCGTAGGGCTGGTCGGGTCGATGGACGAAGGCATCCTCGTCCCGCAGCGTGATATTGTCGGCGCCGGCCCGGCGGATGTTGGCCCGGGCGATGTCCACCGCCGGCCCGCACGGGTCCAGGGCGGTCCACTCCAGCGCGACGCCCGCCCGGTCCGCCCAGCGGTTGACCGTCAGCGGGATGTCGCAGCCGCCCGCGCCGATGTCGAGCACCCGCAGGGCCCGCCCGGGCGGGGCGTGACGGGCCTGCTCGGCCAGGTACCGCCGCACCACCCGCGCCCCGCCCAGCCGGCGGTTGACCGTGGCCATCAGCCGATAGCCCCGCCGGGCGAAACGCTCGTCCACGCCCTCGCACGCGTCGAGAATCTCGACTTCCTCGGCCCGCCAGTCAAACACGCCACAGCCCTCCGCTGGCCATCGCCCGCTCCAGGCCCCCCAGCCGTTCCAGCGCGTCGGCCCGCCAGGCCTCGTCGACCCGCACGGCCCGCCGGGCCACCGTCGGACAGTAGTCGCAGCCCGCGCAGTCGCCGCTCGCGCAGGGCCGGTGCCGGAAGCCCGCCAGAAAATCCGTCCCCAGTTGCGCCGAATCGATCGTCACCCCCAGCCGATCCACGGCGAATAGCATCCCCTGTCGCCGCAGCAGCTCCAGGAAAGGCTCCGTGCGTCGCGGGTCGAGCTGCCGGGGCCGGAGAAAGTGCCGCGCCCACCACAGTCGCCCCCGCCGCACGCCCTGGCGAAAGCCGTAGGGCAGCATCAGCTCGGCCAGGTTGGCCGGCGAGGTGCGCTCGGCGTACGCCCGCACCCGGGCCAGCAGCTCCTCGGAGGGCATGTTCCGCTCGGTGAGTTTGAAGGTGGTGTAGCCCAGGGCCTCGTAGGCGCCGAGGTCCTCCGGGCGGATCCAGGCCGCGCGGATCAGCTGGGCCGGGTCGGCCAGGCGCAGGCGGGTGCAGCGGAGGAAGCACCAGTCGATGAACAGCCCGCCCGAGCCGTCGGACGCGTGGGCCATGCCCACCTGGTGGTAGGGCTGCAGGGCGCAGTTGGGCAGGCAGGGGTGGTTGGCGATGAGCTGCAGCTCGCACCGCACGGCCGAGCGGATGGCGGCGAGGCGCTCGAAGTCGCGGTTGATCGAGAAGCTCTCCAGCGTGATGGCGTCGGCGCCGAGGTCCTCCCAGAACCGCGCCCGCCCGGGCGTGTCGACCTGGGCGTAGATGCCCACCTTCACCCGCAGCGCCGGCCAGCGGGTGCGGATGCGCTCCAGCAGCATGGGCGTGGAGACGGTGACGGCCGAGACGCCGATGGCCGTCAGGCGGTCCATCAGCCGGCCCAGCCGCCGCTGCCAGGGCCGGCCCCACTCGCGCCCGCCCAGGCAGGCGCCGTTGAGCAGGTAGTTGAAGGCGATGCCGTAGCGGTTCAGCTCGGCCACGTAGGCCCCCAGGCGCCGCCAGCTCAGGGGCGTTCCCATATAGCTGGGGCGCCCGCCGGCCAGGCCGTCGGCGGGCCGCTTGCCGTAGACCTCCGCCACCGGCCACTCGGCCAGGCGCGGTACGAGCTGTCGATCGTAGTTGGCGGCCACCGTCAGACGCACGCGTGCCTCCCCTCAAGACGTCGTGGCATTCTATCCCGTTGGCCCGCCCGCGAGTAGGGCTGCCCGTCGGCCGGTGGAGGCCCAGGGCGCGAGCGCCGTATGGAGTGCGGCGGCCTTGACGCCGCGTTGGATCGCACACGACCAAGCCAGCCAAAGCGGCGTCGTTGCCGCCGCACTCCAAAAGGGCGGTCCGCCA